>CBJOJD010000069.1:0-18067 GCA_966443485.1 uncultured bacterium
ATGCTCCTTATGCCGACATGATCTGGTGCGAGACTTCGGAGCCGAACCTGGATGAGGCGCGACGTTTTGCGGCGGCCATTCATCTGCAATTTCCCGGCAAGCTGCTGGCCTATAACTGCTCGCCTTCGTTCAACTGGCGCAGCAAGCTCAGCCTGGCGGAGCTGGGGGCCTTCCAGCAGAAGCTGGCAGGCATGGGATACCGCTTCCAGTTTGTGACGTTGGCCGGGTTCCATGCATTGAACTTCTCCATGTTCGAGCTGGCGCATGAGTACAGCCGCACGGGCATGCTGGCCTACTCGCATCTGCAGCAGCGGGAGCTGGATTTCGCAGAGGAGTGTGGCTACTCGGCAGTGAAGCATCAGCGCTTTGTGGGGACGGGATACTTCGACCAGATCGCCACCACGATCGCATCGGGCAAGATCTCGACGTGCGCGCTTCCAGGGTCCACCGAGGAAGAGCAGTTTGAGGATCCATACGACCATGAAGTGCCGCAGGAGCGCCAATCGGCGTCGGCCTAAGACATCCACCTCCTAACCGAGCAACAGGAGAACAGAATGACCACTGCCGTACAGATACCGGAGAGCACAGGATTTGCCAACGAGAGAGAGCGGGAGATCCTGACCCCGGAGGCCATCGAATTCCTTCAAGCGCTGGATGTGCGCTTTGAAGCCACTCGTCTCAACCTGTTGAACGCCCGCCGCCTGCGGCAGCAGAGCTTCGACCGGGGGGGACTGCCCTCGTTCTTGCCGGAGACGAAACATATCCGGGAGGGAGACTGGGTGGTCGCACCGATCCCCAGTGAGTTGCAGGACAGGCGGGTGGAGATCACTGGCCCTACCGAGCGCAAGATGGTGATCAACGCGTTGAACTCGGGGGCCAACGTGTTCATGGCCGACTTTGAGGATGCCAATGCGCCGACCTGGACCAACTGCATCGAGGGGCAGCACAATCTGCGCGACGCCAATCGGCGCAAGATCAGCTGGTGCTCCGCGGAGGGGCGCGTCTATCAACTCGGGCATACGCCGGCGGTGCTGTTTGTTCGGCCGCGCGGGTGGCACATGCTGGAGAAGCACTTCCAGGTCTCTGGCGCGCCGATCTCGGCTTCGCTGTTTGATTTTGGATTGTACTTCTTCCACAACTACCGCACGCTGCTGAAGCGCGGTTCGGCGCCGTACTTCTATTTGCCGAAGTTGGAGAGCCATCTCGAGGCGCGGCTGTGGAACGACGTGTTCCTATTCGCACAGGAGTACGTCGGGATCCCCAAGGGAACCATTCGCGCAACGGTGTTGATCGAGACGATTGTTGCGGCGTTTGAGATGGACGAGATTCTCTACGAGCTGCGCGAACACTCGGCCGGATTGAACTGCGGGCGGTGGGACTACATCTTCAGCTTCATCAAGAAGTTTCGCAACCACCCGGAGTGCGTGCTGCCACAGCGCGGCGATGTGACGATGGAGCAGCCGTTCCTGCGTTCCTACGTCGAGCTGCTGATTCACACTTGCCATCGGCGGGGGATCCACGCCATGGGCGGCATGGCAGCGCAGATTCCGATTCGCAACGACGTGGCGGCCAATCAGGAGGCCATGGAGCGGGTGAGGGAAGACAAGCTGCGCGAGGTGCGCGCCGGGCACGACGGAACGTGGGTCGCGCATCCCGGGCTGGTTCCGGTGGCACGCGAGATCTTCGACACGTACATGCCGCAACAGAACCAGATTCGCCGGCCCGAGCAACCGCAATCACGGATCACGGCGGAGAACCTGCTGGAGGTACCGCAGGGACGGATCACCGAAGGCGGGCTGCGCCGCAATATCGATGTTGCGCTGCAGTACATCGAGTCCTGGTTGCGCGGCAACGGGTGCGTGCCCATCTACAACCTGATGGAAGACGCCGCGACCGCCGAGATCTCGCGCGCTCAGCTGTGGCAGTGGATTCGATTTGGAGCCAAGCTGGACGACGGGCGAACGATCACCCGCGAGCTGCAAGATCAGATTCTGCAGGATGTCATGACCCAGATGCGTAGTGGGATGACACCGGCGGCGTTTGCGGCGACGAAGTTCGAGCGTGCGGCGCAGCTGCTGCGTCAGTTCAGTAGCGGAGAGTTTCAGGACTTTCTGACCATGGTGGCCTACCAAGATCTGGCGTAAGATCCCTCCCCAGAACACCTCGCCGTTCCTCCCCCGGACGGCAGCTCGGGCCGCGTTGCAGCCGATCTTCATCGGCGAGGCGCGGCCCGCTCTTTTTTGCGGCCAAAATTCGGGGAAATCTGATTTGAGGGAAACAACTTGTGGCGTTTCTTTCGCGTCAGTAAGCGCGTTGCAGTCTGGGAAAAGCTCTGCCGGTATTCGTTTCAAGCCCTCGCCTGTCGTTTTGGAATCGGTATATACTGCAATGCAGCAATCGTGTGCTGCACTGCAAAAGGCACGCGTATACAGGACAGGTTTATGGGCACAACACAAACAGAGACGGTGAAAGGCGCGCAGGCGCCTTTTACATTGGAAGGCAAAACCGCAATCGTTACCGGCTCGGGCCGCGGCATTGGCAAAGCGATCGCCAAGCGTTTAGCGTTGGCAGGTGCCAACGTGATGCTGAGCGATCTGGACGAGAAGATGCTGCTTGACTCGCGGTCAGAGTTGGGTGAGCTGTCGGATCCGCAGCGCGTTCACTTTCATCAGGGCGATCTCACCGACCCGCTGGTTCCCGGCGAGGTGGTGGAGGCCACCCTGGATGTCTTTGGCGGCGTGGATATCATCGTCAACAACGCCGGCTATAGCTGGGACAACGTGGTGCAGAAGACGACGGACGAGCAGTTCCAGGCGATGCTGGATATTCACCTGGTCACGCCGTTTCGATTGTTGCGGGCAGCCTCCAATTACATTCGCGAATCGGCCAAGCGGGAGCTGGCATCCGGGCAGCGCCTGATGCGCAAGGTGGTGAACATCACCTCCATTTCCGGCACCGATGGGAACCCGGGACAGATTGGCTACTCCTCGGGCAAGGCAGGCGTGATTGGCCTTACCAAGACGCTGGCGAAAGAGTGGGGCCGCTATAACGTAAACGTAAATGCGGTTGGCTTTGGCTTGATCGAGACGCGGCTAGTCCAGCCTCTGAACGCAGAAGGCGCATCGATGGAGATGCACGGTCATCAGATCCGCCTGGGCGTTCAACCTGGCTTGCTGGATTCGGTCAAGAGCGCGTGTCCACTAGGACGCCTGGGAACACCAGACGAAGCTGCGGGCGCGGTGCTGTTCTTCTGTTCTCCGTTGTCAGATTATGTGACGGGCGAAGTCTTGATATGCGGTGGAGGGCTCCACTTCTAGCAGAGTGTCTGCCAGGGTCTGCTGCAGTTCGTCAGAGATCTCGATACCATTGCCCTCTGCCGGAAGCTCAGCATCATCTACCAGCTTGCATACCTGCATCCAGTGCTCAACGCTGCACTCCTCGCCGGAATCGAAGGAGATGACAGGGGGTCTGCGGTGGGCCATGGGGGCGGGGGAAGTATGGGACATGAGTTCGGGCATGAACGCCTCCTTAAAGAATGGAGTCACCCATCTTTTGGCTAGGAGCGTAGCACAGGATGGACGTAGCTTTCTGTGATTAGCAAAGGTATTTTGCAGGTGATTTGATGGGAGTGGATGGAATGTCCCAACCTGCAATCGTTGAGTAGAGCGCCGCGTCCTGATTTACCGAAGCAGGTTCAGATCTCGCTGAGATTCGCAGGAATCGTGCTTTGGCGAAGCCGAAGATTGGAATGAACCGGCCGACAGCGCTTGCTTCGGCCGTTTCAATTTAGAGGATGCGGCGCAGACCGGGCAGTCGCACTAGAGGATCGGCGAGCAGCCAGCAGGCGCAGCAAGTGAGCGCTCCGGTGACGACGAATTTCAGCAGCGCCGGTGCTATCCATCCATGCAGCAGCAGGGCAATGCCGACGAGTATGGGCGGATGGATGATGTAGACCGCATAGGCGCGGCGGTTGAGCCAGCTCCAGAACGATGATGGATAGTTTCGGTAGGTGCGAAAGACCAGGAGCCAGGCAGCTATCAATCCCCAAGCCAGGAACGGTTCCCACATGGCGTAGAAGAACGCTTCCCAGTGCAGGCCGCCGGCGAAGTGACTTGCTCCGCCGGAGTTATGGCTGCGGGTTGCGAGAACCAGCACAACGGGCATGCTGATCCAAGCCAACGCTGAGGCAATGAACCAGGGACGCGCGTGCGTCCACGAGAGCTTGCGCAGCCAGTCATGCCGCCAGGCCGCGATTCCGAGAGCGAAGAGGAAGATGTAGCTGGCGAAGTAGCCGAGCTGCAGACCGAAGATGTTCACTCCCGTGGGCACGGCGAGCCGAATGGCGAAGGCACCTACGCCGACGGTAACGGCGCTGAGCAGCCACACGCCGTAAGCAGGCACTGGTTTGTCGGACTTTTCGCGATTGTATGGAGAGGATCCGAAGAGAGCGCGCCAGACGCAGTAGGCAAAGCTGAAGATCAACAAGGCCTGCACAAACCACATGGGGCCGTTGATGATTCGGCCATGATTCCAGAGCCAGATGAAGGTGGGCCAGAATCCGCGACCCTGGGCGGCATCCACGAGAGCAGCGGTAGTTGGGCCCAACAGGAAGATGAACGCCAACAGGGGCAGCCCGAGTCTTAAGAGGCGATCGCTGATGAAGCGTGCGTAGCCTTTGCGCTCCAGCGAGCCTGGCGTGAAGTAGCCAGCCAGAAGGAAGAAAAAGCCCATGAAGTAAGCCTGCTGGGTGGCGACGAAGAGCGTGAGGAGCAGGCTGGAAGGTGCGCTGGATGGGTGCAGCTCGTTCCAGAACCAACCGCCCGAGGCCCCGTAGGTGATGGCGGTGTGGTGCAGGATCACGAGCGCGGTGAGAACGGTGCGCAGGCCATCGATGTACAACGCTCTCCCCGACGCAGCGATGGAGGGGCCCGGCGCCGTGGAGTCATATGCGATCGCTGATTGGGCCATGAGCCATCATACGCAGAGACGGCTCATGGCGTTCCAGTTATGGACGAGTTGAGCTGGTGCGGGGATCGCTAGGACTTTTTGGCGGGGACCTTCTTGCCCGCGCGACGCGCTTCAGAGAGGCCGATGGCGATGGCCTGCTTGGGATTGGTCACTTTTCTGCCGCTGCCCGAGCGCAGCTTGCCGCGTTTGAACTCGTGCATCTCGCGCTCCACGTTCTTGCCCGCACTGGGCGAGTATTTGCGGCTGCTGGACTTCTTCTTGGCGCTGGTGGATTTCTTCGCCGACTTTTTGGCGCTGGAGCTCTTACTGCTGCTCTTCTTGGCAGCGGTACGCCGGGTGGTGCTACTGCTCTTTTTGGACGCCGTGCGCCGACTGCCGCTGCTGCTCTTCTTGGAAGCGGTGCCTCGGGCGGTGGTGCGACTGGAGGAACAGGCGGTGCTCTTTTTGGCGGTGCTGCGCCGGGTTCCGCTGCTCTTTTTCGCGCTGCTGGACCTTTTCTTCGCTGCCTTTTTGGTTGCCATGAAACTATCCTCCCGTGAAATCAGATGTTTGGCTGATTCGGAGCAGTTGTCTAGCAATTAAGGAAGCGCACATCATTGTGCACGGGAGATGCATCGCTGCGATGGGGCATTGCGGGGAACGGAGGAGGGGAAAGGCTCCCAGGTCATGCAGAAGAGCAGACCTGGGATGAGGGTCAGTACTTGACGATGGCGGTGAAGGAGTCGGGCTTGAGGCTGGCGCCGCCGACCAGAGCGCCGTCGATCTCTTCCTGGCCGATCAGAGCAGTGGCGTTGTCGGGCTTCACGCTGCCGCCGTACAGGATGCGCATCTTGTTGGCGATTTCCGCGCCGAGGAGTTTGGCGACTTCAGCGCGCACGATGCGATGGGCATCGGCGGCCATCTCGGGGGTGGCGGTTTTGCCGGTGCCGATGGCCCACACGGGCTCATAGGCAATCACGATGGGCTTGGCCATCTCCGGAGTGATGCCGGCGAAGGCGCCGTTGATCTGGGTCTTGAGCACGCTCTCGGTCTTGCCGGCTTCGCGCTCTTCCAGGACCTCACCGATGCAGACCACGGGAACGACGCCGTGTTTCAACGCGGTATGCAGCTTCTTATTCACGATCTCATCGGTCTCGCCGAAGTATTGGCGGCGCTCGGAGTGTCCGATGAGCGTATGGGTGCCGCCCACTGCCTTGAGCTGACCGATGGAGGTCTCGCCGGTATAGGCGCCTTCCTCGGCGAAGTGAATGTTTTGCGCCCCGATGGCGACGTTGGAGCCCTTGGCGGCTTCAATCACGGTCGGCAGTAAAACGGGGGAGGGGAACAGGGCGATCTCATCGCGGGTATGACCGGCAACGAGAGGCAGAAACGCATCGACAAACGCCTTGGCCTCGGCAGGCGTTTTGAACATCTTCCAATTGGCTGCAATCAGAGCTTTACGGGACATGTTGTCTGGATTCCTCAACTTGATTGTAGGGGAATCAGGTGGGGCGCCGGGTGACGGTGGGCACACAAGGGCTGGGGACCGCGTCCCGACACTCTTGCGGGGCGACCGCGGGTTAGTGGTGGAACAGAGTATGGAACGGAATTCCGCGGTGTTTGCGCGGGAGTTCCGGTTCGGGCTGGGCCATGGCCCAGATCAGCATGCCCAGGATGTACGACAGACAGATCATCAGGATGCAAAGGGTGGCGAAGTATAGCTGGGCGGGCGAGTGAGCCAGATGGCCAAGAACGGTGGAGACAAACTGCAGGGCAGAGAACCAGAGTCCGGCCACCAGCGCGACTCCTAATGCGAGCGTCAGGGTGGAAACCAGCATTCTGTGACGGTCCATGACTGCCTTTCCCGAGATGCCACCTACGCACGTCGACCATGGCATCCCGTATGCGGATGCGCCGCGACTATAGCGCGCTTAGGGGAGGAGCAGACTGTGATTGGGGGCACAGCTGTTTCAGTGGAAGGCGACCGACGTCAGGCCGAGTAGATGCGGCTGAAGAGCTCTTGGAGGCTGACGAAGATGGGCGAGCCTTCGACCCGGAGGGAATCGGCTTCGATCCACGCCGACTCAAGGCACACGGGCCCGGTGCGGGTCTTGGGATCGATGATCCAGACCGTTTGCACACCCATGTTGCGGTAGTCCTGGGCGCGCTCCTGGGTATCGGAGTAGGTATCTTCCGGAGACAGGATTTCGATCACCAGCAGGGGTGGTTCAATCAGCACATCGGGCTGCGGGCCGGCAGTCAGCACGACGAGGTCCGGAATGCGAACCCGGTCCGAGGTAATCCGGATTCGCTGTTCGGTCGAACAGGAAATTCCCCATTCGCTTTCATGGTTCACGAACCACGCAGCCAATAAGGCTTGAACTCTCGCGTGCTCCCACTTTCCCACGTTGCGCTCCCTAACCTCGCCGTCCACGTACTCGCGGTCGGGGCGCCAGGAGGAGTTTAGGTACTCCTCCAGCGAGATGTGTGTGGTCGCAGCCATTGCTGAAGAGGGTAGCACGGATTGAGAGCCGCGATCCCTGGTTAGGCGCCCTGGCTGAAGACGTCGGGAACGTCGATGCCGAGGGCGGTGGCGAGGTCGTGCTGATGCTCCTGTTCCTGGGAGATGATCTTGCGCAACTGTTCGGCCAGGGCGAAGTGGCCGACGGCTTCAGCTTGCTTGACGCGCTGCCGGTAGTTCTTGATGGTCTCGGTCTCATTGTCGAGATCGAAGCGGATCATATCTTCCGGCTTATCGGAGAGCTTGACCTCCTTGGGGGTGGCGGTAGGCATGCCTCCGAGATAGTCGATCTGGTCGGCGATGATCATGGCGTGCTGAAGCTCTTCCGCTGCGTGTTTTTTGAGCTCCGAGGCAATGCTCATCCACTGGGCGCCGGAGATTACGTTGCTGTAGACGGTGTAGGCGATGATGGCCTGGTACTCGCGGGCGAGGTCCTCGTTGAGAGCTTTGATCAGATCTTGAATGGCTTGTTGCTTTTGCGGATCGGCTTTCTGTTCTGGCATGGCACCTAAATCCTTCCCTAGATTGAAAAACAACGGTTTAGATGCAGAGTTGAGGGCTGGTGTTCGTTTTGGCAGCCAGAAGGGGGGAAAGTTCTTGAACAGGTCGAATCCGGCCATTACGGAAGGGTTTAGTTGGGCCAAAGCGCAACTTCCCAAGCAAGAAAGCGTCCACTAATATGGCCTCGACACGGGAGCCGTTTTCCTGTCGTTGCCGTTTTCCCCGATTTCGACGGAAACATATCCGGATGGCGGCCATCGCTCAGAGCCGCAGCAGCTTTGGCAGGTTCTCCGATTGTCTAAGGGAGATTCAGAGTATGCAGGTTTTTCGCGCTTCTCTTTCAGCGGTGCTCTCCATCTGCCTGATCGGCGCTTCTGTTCCGGGATGGGGAGAGGCGGCTCATGCTGCGAAAGACGAGGCGTCTGCGGGTGGGTCCAGCGTTCCGGAACAGGCGGAGGGAGATGCCAAGATACTGCATGCATTGAATCGCTTCACCTTCGGACCCAGGCCGGGGGATGTTGCGGCGCTTCGGGCGGAGGGGCTGGATCGGTGGTTTGAGCAGCAGCTTCATCCCTCTAGCCTGGACAATAGCACCCTGGAGGCCAGGCTGGGGCGATTTCCAGCCATGCGATGGAGTCCGGCGGACCTGCTCTTCCGCTTGCCCAGCAACGCCATCATTCGGCAGGCCATTGACGGCAAAATCGCGGTACCCAATCGCGGTGCACTGCATGTGGTGTATGAAAACCAGATGGCGCGGGTGAGCGCAAAACGCCAGGAGCAGCAGAAGAAGCAGATTGCAGCGGCCGCGGGTCCCGGTGCGGGGACGGTCGCGGCCGGGCCGATGAGCGGAGAAGCGCAACCGAGCAGCATGCAAAGCGAAATCGCGAGTGCTGCACCGGCTGTGGACCCTGGGCTCGCGCTCAACTTGGCTGCACTTCCACCAAGCGAGCGGGTAATGCGGCTGGCCTCCATGCCGCAGCCACAGCTCGATGCGTTTCTCAAATCACTTAAGGGGCCGCAGCGGGTGGCGCTTACGGCCGAGATGCCGCCCGATCTGCGCGAGACGGCTGAGGCACTGGAGAATCCAGAGCGAGTAGTGACAGAGGAGTTGATGGCGCAGCGGCTGACCCGCGACATCTACTCCAATGCGCAGCTGCAGGAGGTAATGACCGACTTTTGGCTTAATCACTTCAATGTGTTTCTGCGCAAGAACGAGGCCACGCCCTATTACCTGGTGAGTTTTGAGCGGGATGTGATTCGGCCCCGCGCGTTGGGCAAATTTGAGGATCTGCTGGAGGCAGTCGCGCACAGCCCGGCGATGATGCTCTATCTGGACAACGCGGAGAGCATCGGGCCTGATTCGCGGGCGGCGATGAAGGCGCAGATGCGGGCGGTACGCAATCCTGACAAGGGCAAGAAGACACATGAGGGGCTGAATGAGAACTATGCGCGTGAACTGATGGAGCTGCACACGCTCGGGGTCAATGGCGGGTACAGCCAGACCGATGTAATCCAGGCGGCGCGTATTCTCACCGGGTGGACGGTAGAACAGCCGCAGCGCGGAGGCGGCTTTGAGTTCGATGAGAACCGCCACGAGCCGGGCACCAAGAAGGTGCTGGGCAAGAAGTTCAAGGAGCACGGGGAGCGAGAGGGCCGCGACCTGCTGCATTTGCTGGCGACGCGGCCCGCCACGGCCAAGTTCATCTCGCGGAAACTGGCGATTCGCTTTATCAGCGATGATCCGCCGCAGGCGGTGGTGGATCGGATGGCGAAGACGTTTCTATCGAGCGATGGCGATCTAGCCGCGGTGCTGCGCACCATGTATCGTTCGCCGGAGTTCTGGTCGAAGGATGTGGTGAGTGCCAAGGTGAAGACGCCGCTGGAGTTTGTGGTTTCCGCCGTGCGTGCCGGCAATGCCGATGTCTCCAATATGCAACCGCTGGTGAACGCCTTGCGGGAGATGGGGATGCCGCTCTACGGGTGCATTCCGCCGACCGGATACAAGTGGGATGCGGCCGATTGGGTTTCGACGGGAGCGCTGGTGAACCGCATGAACTTCGCCTTGTCGCTTGCGGCGAATCGCTTTAACGGTATCGATGCGGTGTGGGCGCCAGAGGAGAGCGCCAGCATTGCGCCAGGTGCTACTGCCGAGCAGGTACAGCCGGAGCAGGCGGGCACGGCGCCTTCAGTGGAGGAAGCGCGCCTGGAGAGGTTGATTGTGCCGGGTGGGGTGAGTGGGACGACGCGGGCTGCGGTGCTGCAGCAGTTTCAGCAGCAGAGCACTCAACTGGGGATATCGGCCAAGCCGGTAGCTATGCGGCCGAATGCTGCGCCGCGCGGCAACTCGGCTAGCTCGCTGGAGAAGCAAGACCAGCTGCTGGCGGGACTCCTCCTGGGCAGTCCTGAATTTCAGAGAAGGTAAGTCGTGCCGTTAAGGCGAGGTTGGAGGTCGGAATGAATCGGCGGTTCTTTTTACATAAGGGAGCGTTGGCGCTGGCGGGTACTACAGCAATTCCCAGCTTCCTGGTCCGCACGGTCATGGCGGAGGCAGCGAACGCGCCGAAGCGCCGCCTGGTGGTGATCTTCCAACGCGGTGCTGCCGATGGCCTCAACATCGTCGTGCCCTATCGGGAGAAGAACTACTATGCGATGCGGCCCAGCATCGCGATTCCGCAGAAGCAAGTGATCGATCTGGACGGGTTCTTTGGCCTGCATCCATCGCTGACGGCATTCAAGCCCCTCTACGATCAGGGGCACCTGGCGATTGTGCATGCCGCAGGTTCGCCGGACACCACACGCTCGCACTTCGATGCGCAGGATTACATGGAGTCGGGTACGCCGGGGGTGAAGAGCACAGACGATGGTTGGTTGAATCGTGCCTTGCAGGCTGAGGATCTGCGCTTGCGGCAACATCACTCAGCATTCCGTGCTCTTGCGTTGGGCGCGGAGGTGCCGCGGACGCTGGCGGGGAGGGTTCCGGCGATCGCGCTGACCAATGTGAATGGCTTTACGGTAGGAGGCCGTGGTGCATCGCCCTCGCCGGCTGCGAACGCATTCGAGGCGATGTACGGGGCGAGCGGAGATCAGATTCTGCACGCCACCGGAGAGGAAACCTTCGACGCGGTAAAGATGCTGCGTACGGTGAATCCGGGGCAGTACAAGCCGAACGTGGATTATCCGAACTCGGAGTTCGGCAACAGCATGAAGCAGATTGCGCAACTCTTGAAGGCTGATCTCGGGGTAGAAGTTGCATTCACCGATGTGACGGGCTGGGATACTCATCAAAACCAGGGCAGCGTCAACGGACAACTGGCAAATCGCCTGAGCGACTTCTCCGGCGCAATTGCCGCCTTCTGGCGCGACATGGGCGACCAGGCGGAGAACATCACGGTGGTGACGATGTCGGAGTTCGGCCGGACAGCGAGAGAAAACGGTACCGGTGGAACCGATCACGGGCACGCCAACGCGATGTTCATTCTGGGGGCAGATGTGAAGGGCGGCAAGGTGTACGGCCGCTGGCCGGGGCTGGCGAATGAGCAGCTGAATGAGGGAAGAGACCTGGCACTCACAACCGACTATCGTCAGGTGCTCGGCGAACTTGTAAACCGTACGCTGGGGGCGAACAACCTGGACCTGGTGTTCCCCGGGGCACGAATCACGCAGGAGCGGTTTCTGCGACTGGTCTAGATGGATGCTGGCAGAGAAGTGGTCAGAAATATAGGACGCGCGGATTGTGGGAGCTGAGGCTAGAAACCTACGCTCTCGGGGAATCCGGCTTCGAGTTCCACGGGGAGGAGCGCCTGGCTGCGCGGTTCGTGCACCAGGCGCTCTGCGGCATGGGCAGGCACCGGGGGAGAGAACAGGTAGCCTTGCACGAAGTTGCATCCCCAGTTGCGGAGCCGCTGCATCTGGTCCTCGGATTCAACACCCTCGGCGATCACATCCATACCAAGTGAGTGAGCGAGATTCAGGATGACGCGGACGATGTTGCTGGTGTTGCCGGCGCGTATTTCGCGGGTGAATGAGCGATCGATCTTGAGCGTGTCGAACGGCAGACGCTGGAGATAGCTGAGCGAAGAGTAGCCAGTGCCGAAGTCATCGATTTCCAGGTTGACTTCGAGAGACTTGAGACGACGCAGCAGCTCCAGCGTCTGCTCCGTATTGCCCACCATGGAGCTTTCGGTCATCTCCAGCATGAGGCAGTTGGGATTGAGGCCGGTCTGGCCGAGAGCGTGTTCTACCTGGCGAATGATGCGAGGGTCCTTCATCTGGCGGGTGGAGACGTTGACGCTGACGGAGAGCCCGGCGAAGAGGGGGTGCTTGCGCTGCCAGTCGGCCATCTGGCGGCAGGCTTCATGCAAGACCCAGTCGCCCACGGCGCAGATGAGGTCGCTTTCTTCGGCGACGGGGATGAACTCCGCAGGGGGGATGAGGCCGCGCTCTGGATGGTTCCAGCGGACCAGGGCCTCAAAGCCGCGGACCCGTCCGGTGGAGAGAGAGACGATGGGTTGGTAGTAGGCGACTAGTTGATTGGAGTCGATCGCTTTGCGCAGGCCCGTCTCGATCTGGAAGCGATTGATGACCCGCTCGCGCATACCTTCGTTGAAGAACTCGACTCGGTTTTTGCCATTGGTTTTGGCGTAGTACATGGCGGTGTCGGCGTTGCGCAGCAGCTCCTCTGGAGAGTGTCCCGTGGAACTGAGGGCGATGCCGATACTGCCGGAGATGATGATGAGATGGCCTTCGAACTCGATGGGTTCGATGAGACGCTCGAGGATGCGATTGGCTACCGTCAAGGCGTCGGACTCTTGACCGATGGGGCTGAGCAGGACTGCGAACTCGTCGCCACCGATACGCGCGGCAACCGATTCGGTGCGTGTGCCCTGGCGCCGGTGCAGGCGAATGCAACTGCGCAGGCGGCCGGCTACAGCCACCAGGAGATGATCACCCGCGGCATGACCCAGGCTGTCGTTCACCATCTTGAACTTGTCGAGGTCGACGAATAGTACGGCGAAGGTCTCGCCGGTCTGGCGGGCCACTTCGAGAGCAAATTCCAGACGATCGAGGAAGTAGAGACGGTTCGGAATCTGGGTGAGGGGATCGGCGATCTTGCCTTCCGTGATGTCCGTTTGGGAGCCGGCGAGTCGAATGGCAGCACCCTTGTCATCGCGCACGGCGATGCCGCGGCTGAGGGTCCAGATGTAGCCGCCGCTTTTGTGGCGCATCCGGTACTCGCTGCTGAACTCCGAGGTACGGCCTTCGCAGTGGGCTTCAATTTCAGCGCGAACGCGGGCACGATCTTCAGGGTGAATGCGGTTGAACCACTCGTCGGGATTGCTCCAGTGCTCGCTCACCGAGTAGCCGAGGATGTCGTTCCAGCGGGGCGAGAAGTAGATGGAGTGGTTAACGAGGTTCCAGTCCCAGAGGCCGTCGTTGGCGCCGCGAGCGGCCAGCGCATAGCGTTCTTCGCTTTCGCGCAGCTCCTGCTCACGGGCTTCAATGTGCGAGAGCATCTGGTTGAAGGAGGAGATCAGCTGGCCGATCTCGGCGCCGGCGTGGATGTCGGCCCGAACCGAGAAGTCGCTGTCCCGGATGATGCGGCGCGAGACTCCGACGAGCTGAACCAGCGGGTTGGCCAGGTTCCTGGCCCAGCGCATGGAGGCCAGCAGGGTCACGAGCATGGAGAGGAAGAGAACGATGACCAGGATCTGCGCGTATTGCAGGAGGCGGGAGCGGAACTCGCTCAGGTCATAGACCATGGCGATGGAGCCGACTCGCTCGCCGTCGAGAAAGATGCCGCGCGACAGGGTGAGATCGCGTGCGGTGAGCACGGCTCCGTCGGCGCGCCAGGCGCTGGAGATCTGTCCGGTGGTGATGGCGGAGCGATGGTAGTCGGCGAACAGGCGGTGGTGGCTGTCGTAGAGGAAGGCGGCGAGCACGTGAGGCTCGGTCGCCAGCGATCGCAGCATCTCCTGCGCGGTCTTCTGGTCATTGAAGGCCAGGGAAGCGGCGGAGTTGGCTCCCAGGCTATCGGCCAGGGCGGTGACTTCGCGTTCAGCGCTGGCGTTGAGGCTCTGGTGTTCGCAGAGAGCGAAGCCGATGGAGGCGAGCACGACGGACAGGCCGCTGGCAAACAAAATCAGTAGCGCCAAGTTGACTCGGATTGAGAGCTCGCGAAGGCGCACTGGCTTACCGTCCTCCAACATTGTCCGGGCTCGTGCGCAACACATAACTGGCGAGGAGCAAAAGCCGCGAACTGATTTTGATACGGCCCGATTCGGCCGCTCCCACACTGATGTCGAAGCGCACGCGGCCATCTTCCAAGTGGAAGCGGATCATCCCGCCGTCTAGGAAAAAGCTGTCCGTTTCCCCCACCGTGAGCACAGAAGTTCCCTGCAGGGCCTTTAAGGTAGCCGCCTGGCGATGCACCTCGCCCTTACTCAAAAACAGGATCTGGCAGGCTTGCGCCTCTTGCGCTGCGCGCAAGCTGCGGAAGCGATAAAGCCGGGTCCCCACTTTCTTGTTTTCGACTGTATTTCGAATTTCATCACGGGCAGGGTCGTCTTCGTAAGTACAAAAGACGAGCGGGTCGTTATTTTTGGAATACATTTCCGCCGGCCAGTCGATCAGCTGGGCGAAGTGGAACAGGAAGGCGGCTTTGACCGCGTACTCTTGCGAGTCGGGTTGCGCAACTGCGCCCGACCCGACCAGCAGGGACAGTAGGACGGCAGCAGTCGTCCTCGTGGACTTGAGGACCCGAGGGAGGAGCGGTTTTGGGGGGAAGTAGGAAAGCAAGCCCATCTCCTCCTAAAACGCCCAGGTGAGCTTGGCGTAGACGCCTCGCTGCAGAGTGCTGGATTGGTTAAGAGGGCCGGGGCTATTGAACTCCGCGTGACGATCTTTCAGCAGGTTCTGCCCATTGATGCTCAAGGAGGTTCGCTCGCCGGCCTGCCACAGAAGTCCGGAGTCGAGGCGGGTGTACGAGGGTAGGTTGAGTTGGGGCAGGGTGTCCACGAAGTAAGCAGACGTGTTCCACTGCAAGCGCCACGGCAGGCTCACACTGGAGCGCAGCTGCGCCTGGTGCGTGGGCCCCACGCCCTGAGTGTCGTCGGGCGTTTCCGTGGGGAGACCTAAGGCCGCGCCGGCTTGTTCTCCCGAGGCGGGGGCGTGGAGGTGCTCAGCGTAGAACGCGTAACCAGAACTAAGTGTCCAATTATGATTCACTCTCCAATTAGCGAAGGTCTCGAGTCCGTGTGTTTCTCCGTTGACGGTGTTCTCAAATTGTCCGGGGATCACCAGGTGCGGCAGCGGATCAGTAGAGAGATAAGGGGTGCCGACCTGCTCGAACTCCAAATGGTGATAGTGGTTGTAGAACGCGGTGAGATCGAGGGTGAGAGACTTCCCGAATTTCTGCCGTTCGCCGATTTCGTAAGACTTCAGCTCCTCATCTTTCACCTGAGGATTTCCGGACAGGAGAATCTCCGCAGGGGGCAGACCTCCGGGCAAGGCAAACACGGCGAACACGAACTTCAGTGCTGTGTCGCCGCGCGCAGGCGTTCGGTCAGCGCCGGAGAAGGCTGCCCAGATTGTGCTATCCGCTTGCGGGGACCAGGCAAGCCGGATGGTTGGCTCCACATCGAAGTCGGTGAAATCGTTGTGTTCCAGGCGGGCGCCCACGGTTAAGGTCAGGCGGTTGGGCTGGAGGGAGATTTCGTCCTGCAGGAAGCCGTTGAAGAGCTTCAAAGCTTTCGAGGCAGGATTGAGCATCAGCTGTTTGCCCGGCGCGGTCGAGTCGGTGCTGACCCGGCTGCCCAGACCCCAGACTAGGTCGTGGCGGTCAGTCCAATGAAAGTGGTGCTGAAAATCGATATCCCAGATGTCGAAGCTTACCCCGTAGGCGCTGTCGTTGCGGTTGCCATGTTGGAAAGAGGCCTGCAGGGTGGTGGATGCGTTTCCAGCCAAGGATCTGTCCCAGCGCGTCAGGAAGTTCCAGCCGGAGCTGCGGCTGTTGCTGACCATCACGGACTCGACGGGGGGATATAAGGAAGCTACTTCCTGGACCATCTCCCCGGCCTGGCTCTGGTAGACCCGTCCTTCGGAGATCAGAGAATCTTTGGATGAGAGCCGAAGGTCGGTGCGGAAGCCGGTGTCGAGCACGCGCCAGTGGTCGTGCGCGTCCGCGCCGGTGGCGGTGCGGTCGGGGCTGAAATTGAAGCCACTGGCGGTCACGCGGTAGTGTCCGCGATGACCCAGCGGGGCGCCGTAGCGCATGAAGTCAGGTCCCTGGGTGTCCCACGCGCTGCCTCCGGTGGAGACGGAGAGCATGCCTCCCTGGCTATCTGCGGAGCTCTTGGTGATGATGTTGATGACGCCATTCACGGCGTTGGTTCCCCAGATGGCGGCTCCGGGTCCTCGAATCACCTCGATGCGCTCGATGGTTTCCAAGGGGATGCTCTGCATGTCCCAGAAGACGCCGGCGAAGAGGGGATTGTAGACGGTCTGGCCGTCGATCATGACGAGGAGCTTGTCTGAATATTGGGAGTTGAATCCGCGCGCGCTGATGGCCCAATGGCTTCCGTCGATCTGGGCTACGTCGAGGCCGGGCACGTTGCGAAGAGCGTCCGGCAGGACGCGGGCACCGGAACGGCGAATGTCTTCGGCCGTAATCACGAAGATGGCCGCGGGGGAACGGAAGATTTTCTGTTCTTTCTTGGAGACGGAGGTGACCTGGAGATTCATCAGGTCTTCCAGGCTGACCTGGGTCAGATCGAAACCCTGGGCCGTCAGCAAAGCTTGGCCGAAACAGCAGGAGACCATCGCCAAGGCGAGCGTCCGGGTGGGCTTGCGCCACTGCGGGCTGTGATCTCGGGAAAGCTTTTGACGAAGCCGACGAAAGCCGGAAGAAATGCGCATCATGGTCTCCGGGCTGGCCCATGCGGAGAACCATGGTCTTCTATGTTCAACCTGCTGTCCAGACGTGTTGATTGGTTTATCGGCAGGACTGTGGTTTAGCGATAGTTAAGCCGGGCAGGGAAGACGAGGAGCACGGAGGAGGAGTTGTTTCAGGGCTGTGCAGGGTCGTTCCGGAGGGCAAAAAGAACGGCGCGGATGATCCGCGCCGCCGACAAGCGATTCAGAGTCGTGCAGTCAATTGGCCGAGGATGGATTGGTGGCAACGAGATTGAGTGGATCAGTGAGGGTGAACAGGAGGACGGTACCGGGCTCCAAGACAGCCTGGGGATGATCCATCATGAGGTGCACGGTGATGGCGCCGGCGCCGATCAGGCTTCCGGCGAGGGCTCCCACTGGACCGCCCAGCACAGCGCCGGTAAAGGCGCCGCCGCCGACTGCTCCGCCGTACTCAATGCCGTCTTTCTTGTAGCGAGAGCCAGCATTGATGACACCTTCGCCGGTGACGCTGGTGTTGGTGCCGGGGGTGCCGGTGACCTGGGCGTCCATTTTGAAGCGATGTCCGTCGGGAAGGACCACGGTCTCAGGGCGAAGGCGCATGGTGCCGTGTCCACCGGCTGTGCCACTGGAGACTTCAACGACCCGGCCGTCGATTTCGGAGCCGGTGGGAATCAGGACGTTCTCGCCCTGCAGGACGTCGCTGGCGACGGTGCTGCGGAAGGTGTCGCCGGGCTTGCTATCGGCGGTGGAGAGAAGGGTATCAAGGTGAACGCGGATGGTCACGCCATCCTGCAAGGTGTTGGGTCCGAGGGGATGGGGGTGAACGATGTCGCCATCCGGATCGCTGGCCAACTGGCGCGTGCGTAGGGCGGGTGCATCGGCGGGCTCTGAGGAATCGGGAGCTACCCGGACCGTGCCGTTATCGCCAGTATCCTGCGCGTCCGCTGCCGGGAAGTTGGCGGAGGGATCCACTGAGGTGGGCTGCGCGGGCGCGAGGCTCTTCGCGGGGGCTGGCGGAGGAGTGAGGGGCTTGCCGGCTGCCGGCTTGGCGAGGGGCGGTGCGAGATCGCTGGGCGGCGGGGCGGTGATGCTGGAGTCCGGCGGAGGCGTGGAGACTCCCTGGTAGGGGTCAGGAGATGTGGATTGTTGCGCGCCGAGCGCGACGGAAGCGAAGACAAAGAGAACACA
>CBJOJD010000070.1:0-18063 GCA_966443485.1 uncultured bacterium
ACCTGGTGCACGTGGGACAAAAGGCGGATGCACAGAAGGAATTCGAACTTTACCAGAAACTGCGCGCACAGCATCTGGCGGAGGTGCAGAAGGAACACGAGGAGGTCCGTCAGTTTGTATATTCAGAAAAAGCTGAGAACACCGAAAGGCCGTGATGGTGAACTATTCGACGCTTCGCGAAGCTGCGTGCAAGGTAAGCTGGAATCGCAGGGAGTTCCTCCGCAGTGCCACTGGGCTCGCCTTGGGTAGCGCCATCACTCAAGCCAGCCCACTCGTTCGCGCGCAGTCGGCGCGCCGGAAACGCAAGGTGGTGGTGGTTACGTTCG
This sequence comes from uncultured bacterium, assembly GCA_966443485.1. Lineage (GTDB taxonomy): Bacteria > Acidobacteriota > Terriglobia > Terriglobales > Acidobacteriaceae > Telmatobacter. Next base: position 327 of record CBJOJD010000070.1, read on the forward strand.
GCGGCGGCGCCCGCGACCAGGAGACCTTCGCACCCCAAGGCCAGCAGAATATTCCGCACATGCTGAACGAACTGGCTCCGCGATCCAGCTTCTTCACCCACGTGACAAATCAGGGGATTCTTGGCCACTACGTCGCCACTGCGAGCCTGACAACGGGCGTGTACGAAACGCTCAATAACTTCGCCGCCGTTGCCCCCGAACATCCGACGATTTTTGAATATTTCAGAAAAGAGTTGAAGAGGCCGTCCTCCGATGCATGGGTGGTGGCGCCCAGCAATGGCTTCAACCGCATCGGCGAAAGCGCGGCCCGGGGATTCCAACCCGGACTGGGTGCGCGCGTCATCCTGCCCAAGCGGCTCCTAGGAATGGCTACTTCCGGAGGCTCGGGGGCCTTCGACCACCTGCTACATGACAATTACGAGAGCCCCCTGTACACGCCGGCGCTGGCCGGCGGCGAAGTTGAGCTCCAGCAGCTCGAATCCATTCTCAAGCTGTCGGTGGATGATTTCGCATCTCACGCGCGTACGCTCTCCAGCCCCGACGAACTCTCCCTCTACATTGCCAAACGTCTCATGAGGGAGGAGTCGCCGAGCCTGTTGTGGATTACCATGCACGATATCGATGTGGCCCACTCCGGAGCGTATTCGCTGTACATCGAAGGCATCCGGCGAACGGACCGCCTCTGCGCTGAATTGTGGAAGGCGATCGAAGCCGAACCGGAGTACGCGGGGAACACGACGATGTTCGTCCTGCCCGACTTCGGACGTGACTCGGATGGCGATGCCGGCGGAAACGGCTTCCAGCACCATCGCACCGGTGATGCAGCCAGCAGAACTACCTGGATGATGGCGATCGGCGCTGGAGTGAGGCAGGGTGTGATCTACAACGATCCGGTGCAATCGGTCGATCTTGTGCCAACCATCGGAGCGATGATGGGCTTCAGCCCGTCGCAATCGCAGGGAACGCTCATCCGGGAGTTGGTATAGTCATGCTTCCTCGCGAGATGAAACCCGAAAACTTCGGTGGATACCCTCCCCAGGCGAAGGCCCTTATCGTGTCGCACCTGGATGTGATCCGTCAACTGCCTCTGGCGTTAGTGCCCAGCCTGCTGCGCCAGGTCATGGATTACGATTACAGCTTCCCCGCCGAGCGTTCCATGATTGAACGGGAACTGGCCAGGCTGAGCTCTCTTTCAGCGGCACAGCGCAAGGACTGGTTCAGCGCTTTCGATGCAATCAAGCTTTCAGAGTCGCTGCAGGACTTTGACTGGGTCAATATGCCTGCCCAATTCGTTGAACACCAGGCCGCCTATTTATGGTCGACCCATCAGCTCGACGCATTTCGCAAGGCCGCTACTGACTACGGTGATCGGCTAGCAAAGGAAGCTCCGCCTGAAGCCATACCAATGCAGCGGCTGGGCATCGCTGTGGTGGGCAAGGGAGTAGCCGCGTACAGCGATCCGCTATTTAAGTATTTGCGCGAGCACGGCACGTTGTTTTCTCAGGTTAATCCCGACCGCGGGCTGGAAACTCTGCTCTCCGCAGTCGAGGAGCGCGCGCGAACCCATCCCATTCCGTATGCGCACTGGTACGTGGATGGCGGCGCACCTTTGCCGCACACCTCCGGCATCACATGCGTATCGTACGAAAACCTCGCTCCGATGCGCGCCTCTCTGCTGAAGAAGATGCAGGCAGAGATCGGGCGGCCCGGCATGGGACCTGAAGAACTACGAACTCTCCTCGCCCGCACGACTCCGGCAGATCTCGATGTGGATAAGGCCATGGACCCCATCCTCAGCCGGTTCCAGATGAAGCTCTTTACAGAAGGTTCGGGCACGCAGATCTACAGCACAACCTTCACGCAGTGGACGGCTCGCGAAATATTGCGCAGGGCGCAGGCGCTCACAGTCCTCATTCGCTTCGCGCCGCGCCAACGCCAACGTCCGATGAACGAACTGCTTTCGCGGAAGCCGGATCAAGCAGAACTCGATCCGGCAGGCTCGCTAGTGGATGCAGACATGGGTGCGTATTATCACTGGATCGATCAGCAGCGTCTCCAGGGAGCCGACGAATCGGCTTTCATCGCCTGGTTCGAAGGACACGGCGATGCAGTTGCCATCGGCCCCGCAGTTCCTCGCGGAGTTGAATCCCGCTCGCCCATCGAGATGGCTAAGCTTCTGTCCCTGGTCTCCACGTAATCCCTTCCTCTGCGCCCTCAATCCGAAGATGATCAATTCTTGTTCTTCGGCATCAATTGGGCCCGGCGGAATTGCAGGATCCAAATGATCGCCGCCAAGCTACGGGCGAAACCCCGACTGAGCTTTTGAAGTGTTCTCTCAGCACGGAAGCAGATTGAAATCCCGCTTCGGCAGCAACATGCTCCACCGACAATGACGTCGTTTCAAGCAATACCTGCGCGCGATAAATCCTGGCCTTCGCCAGCCCGAAGAAGCTTCAATGCCATCTTCGCCGCGGGCGCAGTGGGCGCATACATCGGAGGAGCCTTTGGCGTATGGGAACTGGTCTATCCGATTCTGGCAACGCCGGTCGTATACCTCGGGCTTCGCTCATACCGCGCTATCGGCTTCGCCTGGCTCATGCACGCCGGTTGGGACTTGCCACATCACCTGATTCGACATCCATCTGGCCCTATGTGCCGAAGTCTTCGCTGGGATGCGCGGTCTTTGATTCCGTCATAGCGACATGGTTCCTGCTGGACGCACCGTCGTTTTGTCGTGGTACGGCGGCTACGATCAGCTCAAAGCGCGGGTCTCACGCAGAGGAGCTTTCCATTTCGTCCTGATACGAATTTCGATTGGCGCCTTCGAGGCACTAAACGACTACGGTTCAAAGCTCGTGGGCCGGCCGGAAGACTAGCAATAAGCCGACTTACCAGGACAAATCTGGATCCTGGTGAATCATCGGATCGCGGAGAAAGCAGGGGGGCGCGTAGCAAGACCCATGCCCGTCAGCGCTGGATACGCGGCAGTTTGACCCACGCTGAAACAGTTTGATCGAAAGCGAAAAGAAGGCTGGCATCGGTTGGGCGGGGGACGAACGCCTGATCCTATGACCTAATCGCTTCCTGGTTGGGATTTTGGGGTGTAATATGCGGGTATTGGCGCACCAGTACCGCAGTTTCAGCGGGAACTTGGACTTCCGATCGCAGAAGTCCTCGGCTCCTTGCGCGATTTGCGCCGCGGGGGAAGTGCGGGATGATCGCGGGTGCTCTCGTTCGCCTCTTCCGGTTGATTGTCGGGCCGGACTCCAAACTCGATGAAGAGAACAGAGCCATCGGGGAGAGCGGCCAGATCAGGTCAAAAGCAATGGTGACTAGTCGGGGTGGTTTGAGCCCTGACCTCTTTCGTTCGCTTAGCAACGTACTGATATCTCGCAAAAGAGTCCCATCCGATTCCTTCCTCCTGGCTTCCGTGCTGGAGAGCTCACTTCTGCTTCTTTCCCTTGGCACTGCTCCCTTTGCTAGCGGCGCCACAACGAGCGCAGGCCACGTTGTGAACCTGAACGTGGTGGACAGTAAGGAAATACGGTTTGCCCGACTCTCCACTGAGGATGGGCTCTCCCAGAATGTTGTCCTCCAAATTCAGCAGGATGACCAGGGGTTCATGTGGTTTGGAACCGCTGATGGGTTGAACCGATTCGATGGGTATGAATTCAAGGTGTACAAGAGAGGGCAGCCAAGCGTTCCCCGTCTTGCGGGCTCCTGGATCTCCGCTCTTTTCAAGGATCGATCCGGTGTGCTCTGGGTTGGAGCCGACGATTTTCTCGAACGGTTCGACCCAAAGGCGGATACGATCACTCATTATCGGTCAGATGCGAAGGACGCGAACAGCCCTTCGGGAACTGTCCGTGGAATAACTCAGGACGAATCCGGCGCTCTGTGGCTTGCCACGAGCCGTGGCCTCGATCGACTAGACGCGACCACCGGAAAGTTTACGCACTACCGTCTAAACGAGTCGGATCCGAACAGTCTGAATCCCGCCGACAGTGACGAAATAACCTCCATCAGCCAAGACCACGACACAGTGTGGGCACAGACGCACGCAGGCATGAATGCTTTCAACACCAGGACAGATAAGGCTACGCGCTATCCACAACTGCTAAATCCTACGGATTCAACCCAACCGCTCCGCTGGGAACAACACGTCTATGAAGATCGAACGGGAAGACACTGGGTTTTCTCGCCCCTAAAAGGCCTGTCGACCTTTGATCCGCACACTGGAGAGTTAATTCAATACCGCTTTCATAGCCGCGACCCCAAAGATCCGGCAGTGAACGACATCTTCTGCATGGTCCAGGACGAAGATGGTGTGTTCTGGTTGGGAACCGGGGGCAGCGGAGTTCTGAAGTTCGATCCGCGCGATGGAAGTGTACTCCGGTTTCGGCATGATCCATTCGATTCAAAGAGTCTGGGTGATGACTGGGTGACGAGCTTGTTCGAAGATCGTGAACAAAATATCTGGGTCGCCACCAGTGGTGGCGGCATTGCTCATTTTCCCCGGCGAACAGCTGGTTTTCAGGCCTACAAAAAGAACCAGAGCACGAACAGTCTGGATCAGGATTTTGTTCTTTCTGTCTTCGAAGACAGTGAGCGTCAGCTTTGGATCGGAACTGACCTCGTTCTGAATTGCCTTGACCTGAAGACCGGGCGATTCACACGCTACCAGTCAAGCCCAACGGAACCCGGGAGTATCGGTTCTGGTTCGGTTCTGTCAGCCCTCGAAGATTCGTCGGGCACCCTCTGGCTCGGTACCTATGGTGGCGGCTTGAACCGCTTTGATCGTAAAACCCGACGGTTCACCTCGTACCGTTATCGAAAGGACAATCCAAACGGGATCTCCTCCGACGTTATTCGCAGGATTATTCAAGATCATCAGGGCATCTTCTGGATCGCTACAGATAGTGGCTTCGATCGATTCGACCCGAGAACGCAACGATTCACACATATAGGCGGCGTCTTCGACAAGTTGGCGAATTCGCAGTTTTCAGACATGGTGGAAGATCATCACGGATATATTTGGATCGGCACAGTCAAGGCAGGTTTGATTCGCTTCCATCCCGGCACCGGCGATTACCGAGTCTTCACTTCTGACCCGAACACTCCCACGGCTCTGAGCAGCAACCATGTCAATAATCTTCTGATTGGGACCGACGGCACGCTGTGGGTGGGGACACAGCAGGGATTGAACAAGTTCCATTACGACACTGACACGTTTACCTCCTATGGGGAACGCGATGGCCTACCGAATGACTACATCCACGGAGCACTCGATGATGGCAGGAACCTGTGGTTAGGCACGAATCGAGGACTGGTGAAGTTCGACCCGACCTCCGGGAAGTCAATTGTCTACTACACCGTCGATGGATTGGCGGGCGATCAATTCAATTCTTGGGGATCGCCCTTCAAGAGTCGCGATGGCGAGATGTTTTTTCCAGGTATTGACGGGCTCACGCCTTCTTCCCTTCCCGATTGACTGAGGATTCCTATGTGCCGCCCGTGGTTCTGACGGACTTTCGATTGTTCGGGAGATCGGTTTCCGTCGGAGGCGATTCTCCTCTGAGGCAATCGATCTCTACCACCGCATCCGTGAAGTTGTCTCACAGTCAGAGCATTTTCACTTTCGAGTTTTCGGCTCTGAGCTTCGTCTACCCACAGCGGAATCGATACAGGTATAAGTTGGAAGGACTGGAGAAGGATTGGAATTACGCAGATAGCAACCATCGCGTTGCGACGTACACGACGCTCGCACCAGGTCGTTACGTCTTCCGGGTAGAAGGCAGCAATCACCAGGGCCGATGGAACGAAGCTGGCGCCAGCATCGCAGTGATCATTCTCCCACCCTGGTGGAAGACGGTATGGTTCGAGGTGCTGTCCCTAGCTGTTCTTCTGACGATCTTGTGGGCGGCGTACTCCTTTCGAGTTCGCGGCATTCAACGGTTGAATACCGCGTTGGAAGATCGCGTCCGCCAGCGCACCGCACAACTGGAAACCGCGAATCAGGATCTGGCAATAGCAAACAAGGACTTAGAAGCATTTAGCTATACTGTCTCGCACGATTTGCGTGCACCATTGCGGCACATAAATTCGTTCTCGCGAATGCTACTGGAAGAATATGGCAAGCAACTGCCGCAAGAAGCTACGGATCTCCTGGAGCGCATCGACCGCGGCGCCCTACGGATGGCCGGCCTGATCGACGGCTTGCTTAGTTTCTCTCGGCTGGGTCGCGGGGAACTTTCTTTGAGTGACGTGGCGCTGAGTGATCTCGTAAGGGAAGTTGTGGACGAACTTTCTCCAGATTGGAGCAACCATCCCGTCGAGTGGAAGATCGGTTCTTTGCCCATTGTCCGCGGCGATCCAGCACTGCTCCGGCAGGTATTTCAAAACCTGATTTCGAACGCGCTGAAATTTTCCCGCAACCGTTCTCCAGCAATCATCGAGATCGGCGACACTCCCCAAGACGACGTGCACGTAATCTTTGTTCGCGACAACGGCATCGGATTCGATATGAAATTCGCAGACAAGCTCTTCGGCGTCTTTCAGCGCCTGCATAGACGTGAGGAATTCGAGGGGACGGGTATCGGTCTTGCCACAGTGCAACGGATCGTGCAAAAACATGGAGGCAAGATCTGGGCCGAAGCCGCGCCGGGCGCGGGCGCGACCTTCTTCTTTACTTGTCGTTGAAATCGGTGGAATCGCCCAGATCGGTCGTCCTCGCTCATCGATCCAGACACCTGCCGCTGATGACGCAGCCTGAAAAGAGGCTCCATAAATGTTGAATGTTTCCCGGAATACCGATTCCAGATGGAACGAGAGCGCTGCAAAGATCAGGCGGCTTGCGCAATCATGGGCGTCTACCTTCGTCGTGGTCCGCGCCGCTGTAATCAGCTAACAGGAAGTCTCCTACGTACCCTTCCGAAACGATTGCGTTCCTCTATGTCTTTGGCAGCAGATGAACGGACATCGCCACCCCGCCATAGCGAATTGAGGCGTCTGGCTCCGGGGCCGAGTCTACCCCCGCGTCGTGCCCGTTTTCCACGATCACTATATTGAAGGTTCGATCTTTGAGCATCCCAGGAAAGGTTCCTTTTCGATCGCCGATCTTGATTGTTTTGGCTCTGTCGTCCCAGTGGATCGGGATCTCCGCATACACCCCATGTTCATATCCATAGCTGTCGCCCTCGTCTTCGTAAAGGGTGAAGTCACCATCAGCGCCCGGATAAATGCGGAGTTCGATGTGGTCCTCCTTTTCGGATGCCGACTCCACTCGAGGTCCGAAGGGAATGATAGACCCCGCTCTTACGAAAATCGGAATTCTATCGAGTGGTGCATCTGCGGCGATGGTTCGCCCTCCGTTTAAACTCTTGCCGGTCCAGAAGTCGATCCAGTCAGTACCCGCTGGAAGATAGACATTTCTCTGTTTGGCGCCCTCATCAGCAACCGGGTTGATGAGGAGAGCAGATCCGAAGAGAAACTGATCGGAGATTCCTCGTGCGCCAGGATCGGAAGCAAACTCCAGCGGAAGCGCTCGCATGAGTGTCTCGCCGCGATTTGTGACGCCCCAAGCGGCGGAATAGATGTATGGCAGCAAGCGGTAGCGCAGTTCGTCGTACTTCGTGAGAATTCTTTCAACTTGCTGGCCGTAGTTCCATGGCTCGGCGTTTGATTGATAGCCATGAACGCGAAAGATCGGACAGAACGCGCCGTATTCGAACCAGCGAATCAGCAATTGATGATATGCATCGGACGTGTATTGGTCGGCGGGTCGGAAGAAACCGCCAATATCTGTTGTCCAGTATGGTATTCCCGACATGCTGAAGCTGAGCCCAGCCGCAATCTGTCGTCGCAGCGTTGCCCAATTTCCGGTGATATCACCCGACCACGATGCTGCGGCATTTCTCTGTTGGCCTGCGAAGGCCGAACGCGTCAGGATAACCACGCGCTTCTTGTCAGTTGTGCTGCGTTGTCCTTCATAGATCGCTTTGGTGACATAGAGTGGATAGGCATTGCGTACCGATTCGCCACTTCCCAGGAAGGTTTGCTTGCCCTTCAGTACGTCAAATTCAGGCTCCGACGCGTCCATCCACCACGAGTCCATCCCATCCTCGAACAGCCCCTTATGAAGCTCATCCCAAAAGGTCTTTTGTGCTTTCGGATTGAAAAAATCCATCCAGGGCGTTCCCTGTATGAGAAGCGATTGGCTCCTCATGCGTTTGTAGATGTCCGTCTCTTCGCCAAATCTCGACCAGACCGAAATCATCATGTGCAGATCTTTGGCGTGTAACTGATCAAGCAATTCCTTCGGCTGCGGATAATGATCTTCATCGAACTTCATCGCGTTCCAGCCGTACTTTCCCCAGTACTGCCAATCCTGCACGAGCACGTCGACGGGGATCTTGCGGTTGCGGAATTCATCTGCGGTATCCAGAAGCTCCTGCTGGCTGTGGTATCGCTCGCGGCATTGCCAATATCCGTACGCCCACTTCGGAAACAGCGGGGCTTGGCCAGTTAATTCGCGGTATCGGGAGACGACTCGGTTGAGGTCAGGCCCGTAGATGAAGTAGTAATCAATCGCATCTCCCACTTCCGATCGGAACGTGGTGGTATTCTCCGGAGCGCGCATCGCCAACTGCACGCCTCCCGGTCCCCCGTGTGCGGTGATTTCGTACCGATGATTCCGCTGCAAGTCCGCAACACCTGACGCGGATGTCGGCGTCCACATGGTTTGCAGGTCAATTACGGGCTTTCCGTCCACGTCGACAGTCAACTGGTCTTTGTTATCACTCGTCAGCAGAAATCCATAGCTGCCCTTGACAGCGGTTTCGAAGCTTCCCTTGCCAGTCTCCGGATTGATCTGGATAGGCAGATCGGCAGGATTGAAATCAGTCAGAGAAGGGTTATTCCATAAGATGCCGTATCCCTCGCTGGACAATAGGAAAGGAATGGAAATATTCGTATTGGATTGGTGCAAGCGGATGGGAACGCCGCGCAAATCGAAAAGCCCCTCCTGGTGCTGGCCTAGTCCATAGAGAGACTCGTCAGGAGGAGAGATAAAGGTTTGTTGCACTTGCCATAGCTTGCTCTCGAAGAGCGACGGAACATTGAACGACTTGCCGCCGAGCTTCGGCTCCGCAAGTACTGTCTTCCCGTCCTTGGATTGAAAAGTGATCGCACCGCTGCTAGGGTCCACGACCACCATCGCAGCTGATGTGGTGAGCCGAATCTCAGCTTTGCCGGTGTCGATTTGCAGCTCCTTGGCTCGGCAGGGCTCGATAACGACAGGAACTTTGGATGCAGGAAGATCTGCGGTGCGACTTGCGGTAACATGCACCACGCGATCGCCGCAGAACTCCACTCGCATGATGCCGTTCGCGGTTCGAAACGTGGCCCCGTTGGAATCTTTGTTGGTTTCCTTGATGGCAAATTGAGGCTGATCGGAACCCCAGGTGGAATAGCTTGCGATAAAAAGAAGCAGAAGAGCGCTGAATTTGTGGACCATCTTTTAGAGGGGTACAGCCGTTCCTTTCGCTGGATTCTGAACAATGGTTGTACACAGAAAACCATGTCACAAACGCGCTCTGCAGAAGCTACTCACTGTCATCATCAGGCGGTTGCAAGGAAGCGGCGGCCCTGGTTAGGCCTTCTGTTTTGAGCCGTTTCGAAATCGCAAACGCTTCCTGAGCAGCATCACGTTCGCCAAGACTCACATAAACACGGCCAATCTGGTAATAGATACGGCCGTCCTGGTCATCGGGCAATGCGAGCTTGAACTCTGCAACAGCTTCCTGCGGCCGATTGGTTCTCGCATAGACCTTTCCGAGCAGCGCGTGTACGTGAGAAACATACTCCGGTTTGGTGTTGAGGCTCTTCTTGAGATAGATCTCGGCGTTGCTGAAATCCTGACGTTCGCAGAGGATCTCTCCCATTACGGCGTTGAGTTCCGGATCGTCGGGATTGCCTTTCAACCCGGCTTGGGCCACGCCCAATGCTTCAACGGTCTGCTCATCGGCGAGCAGAGCAAGGGACAACCCGAAGAGTGCGCCTGTATCCCCTGGACGCAGAGCCAGAGCCTTGCGATACTCGCGTTCGGCATCCCGGGTTTGATTCTTCTGCCGGTAGATGTCTCCGAGGAGAATATGCGTCTCGGGAGAGCCGGAGTCGATGGAGCTTGCGTAAGTGAGAGCTTCTGCCGCAAGACGCTGGCAGGATTTTGTCTCCCAATAGAGTCCCTCGGCCTCTGTGCTCGCCGTTAGGGCCATCTTGTCCGCAGCTTCGGCAGCCTGGCGGTAAGCGCCGGTCGAATACGCGCAGACAGCCAACGTTCGCAATTGCTTCGCCGACAAAGCAGAAAATTGCGAAGCCAGCACGCTCGCGCATTGGCCATACAGCCCTTTGGCAAATGCCACTTCAGCACTCCCGCCCTTGTGCTCTGTAGATGGCCCAGCCTGAAGGGAATTCCTCACCTGGGATACTGGTTCGCTCCAATCTGATGGCTGGAACAGCGCAAGAAGGTCGGTCGGGGCGCCTCCAGCTGAAACCTGGCGCTCTAGTGCCCGCTGCAGTTCAGCGCGTTCGGCCGCAGTGATCCCGGACTTCAGACGTTGAACATTGTTTTCGAGAAAACCACGATCGGAGTTCCAGACGCTCACAACGTCCTTAGCACCCGCATCCGCCGACCCTATCTCTACTTGCAAACGCGCTCTGCCTAACAGGGCCCACAGGGAGCCAGGATAAGACGCGAGTTCAGATTGAAATTGGGCCCCCGCGCCTTCGATATCATGGCGATTGAGCAAGACAAAGCCGTAGCTGGCATGCTCTCCCGGAATTGCAGCGCGAAGTGCGAGTGCCTTCTGGTAGGCGTCCGCCGCCTGAATGAAAGCATGCCTGTCCGAGAGATTGTCTGCGATGAGCGCCAGAAGGTAGGGAGAATCCTTGTCCCGGGTCAGGAGAATGCGGGTGTCCACTTCAACCTGTTCGAGATAGCTCACGCCAAGGCGGTACCAATGATCAGCGGACTGTGGCTCTAGCTCAGTGGCGCGCCGATAGGAGCGAGTCGCCAAGCGTGTTTCTCCGGTTCCCGCGTATGCCTGGCCGAGTGCGACCTGGACCTGTACATCCGAAGGTTTAGCGGCGGTTGCTCTGCGAAGGTGCGAGATGGCCTCCTTAAACTTCTTCAACTTCACGTATTCGAGACCAAGGAACAGGTCGGGAACGAGCAGGGCCGGCTTGAGGCGATTCGCGCGGACGAGCGCATCTATTGCCTGCTGGTCTTTTCCCAACTGGTAATACATGAGGCCAAGATTGGCGTTGAGTTCAGCGACTTCGGGGTGCAGCTGCACAGCTTGGCGATAGAACTCTGCGGCCGATTGGAAATCACTCCTGGCCTGAGCTTCATGAGCCGAGGCCAGAAGCGATTCGAGCGAATCGGATGGCTGTGAAAGTGCGGCTCCCTGCAGGACGCAGCCAATCCAACAGGCCATCGCAACTGTGAAACGAAATCTGTGCACGGATCACCAGTAGAACTTTAACGCCGCCTGCATTTGCCTGGGAGCCCATGCTTCCGTAATGGTACCGAAGCCCGGACCCATGAACGTATTAGGCTTAAAGAAATTGGTGTGATTGAATGCGTTGAACATATCCAACCGGAACTGGAATCGGTATCGTTCTTCGAACGGGAAGTATTTCTGGATACTCAGATCCCAGTTGTTGTACCCAGGTGAGCGCAAGTTGGAGATATAGCGAGGAGCATTGCCCAGGCTCCAGGGCGCCGCAACGGCAAAGGCAGATGTATTGAACCACTCGGTGCGGCCTCGATGCGATAGATGGTAGTCGCCGGTGATGTCGACGTGCTGCCCCGCCCCGAAGTAGTTCAGCCCATTGCCGGAGCTTGTGATCGTCAGCGGAAAACCTTGCTTGAAGGTGGCAATTCCGGAGGTTTGCCAATTGCCCAGGACGGCGTTCGTTACAGTGTTCAGTCCTTTTCCGTATTTCTTGCCCTTCCCCACAGGAAGCTCGTACACGTAGCTCAAGACCATGCTTTGCGGGACGTCGGTTGCATCCACGGATTTTTCGGCGGCAAGGTTGTACACGTTGCGAATGTTTTCAGAGAAGTTGGCCGACGTTGATGCCCAGTTATCGGGGCCGCCAACATTATCAATGAACTTTGAGAAGGTGTAGGACGCCAGCAGAGTCAGCCCTTGGGATACGCGATGGGTATAGTTGAGGTCCAGTGCATTGTAGTGGGAGGCGCCGGTCGGATCCTGGTTCTCGTTGATGTCGCAGAACTCCGGATAAGGCCGAAGCAACTGCCCTTGGGGAACCATCGCCTGATCAAGGCTGCATCCACTTGAGCTGATGTGGCCATAGAATGGATTTGGAACCAGGCTTAACAAGGTATTTCCCATCGAAAAGTATTTAGGATCGATTTGATTGGTATTTAGCCCGCTGGCAATGACGTTGGTACCGCGATTGCCCACGTAGGTGACATCGACCAGATCCTTCGCCGTAGGAGCGTATTGCACTCCGAACATCCATTGCTCCATGTAGAAGGTCCGTCGATTTCGCGGAACCGCCGTGGTGCTGAATCCCACGTTGGTTAAACCGCCCAATGCGCTTCCTACCACCGGCACTAGCCCACCTGAGAACGCGGTGCTGAGGGTGTTGGACGGGGTGAGGCCGCCGTCGTTTGAAGCAATGTAGGGCGTATCCGAGCTGAACCCTGGGGCAGGTCCAGAACCGCGATAGGTCGGTGGAAAGAAGATTCCGTAACCGCCACGCAGGACGATCTTTGGGTTTAGTTGAAATTCGGCTCCGACGCGCGGCGCAAAGTTCTTGTAGCTGGTATCGAAGAGTCCCCGATGATCTGAGTTGGCAAAAACCAGGGCCCCATTGTAGCTATTGCCAACAGAGCTGCTGATGGGATTGACTGCGCTGTAGTCGAAGGAAGCCTGCCGATTGTGGCGCTCCGTGACGGGACGTTGAACCTCCCAGCGAAGGCCCAGGTTCAGCGTCAACTTACGCGTGGCTTTCCAATCGTCCTGCAAATAGACGCCGTGGAACCACGTTCGGGTAATTTCCAAGATGGAGACACCGGTATTCCCACTTGCGGGGAGTCCGAGCATCATGGAAGCGATCGAGTCCCCGGTTCCGGCGGTTGGACTGGTAGGATCAGGACCTGCGGTGAAGAGATTGTCGAAATTAAACGGCGTGAAATGGTAGCGCCCACCGTTTTCGTCGGTAGCCACTGCCATATATCCGAACGACAACTGATGCGAACCGCGCATCTTTACAAAATCAAGCGACCCGCTGGCGGCAGAACGGGGGAACGAGCCCTCTCCGGCACCGGCCACCGGCCCTTCCGGCTCGTAACTGGCAGCGCTAATGATGGGGAATTGCGGTGAGTTCACATCGATAAATGAGGGCAAACCTAGCGATGAGGCTTTGAATCCATGGCTTTGTACCTCATTGCCTTCCACCCAGTGCATGCCTCCCAGATTCACGCTCATCGTCAACGTGGGACTGAAGACCTGGCTTGCGCCGAGAGCGATATTCCAGCGATTGTTAGGATTGCGTTGTCCGGGTCCCGCTGGATCGCTTGCGCCATAGTACGCAGGTGATTCATCCTTGTACTCGCGTTTGTAGGAGTACCTGCCGTAAATGCGCGTCTTGTCGGTAAGATTGTGATCAAGGCGGCCACTGAATTCGTCGGATACATCGGCGGCGAGCCCCGACGCGCTCCAATTGCTCGTTAGCTGACCGTTGATCGGCTTCGGATAATAGCTGACTAGCTTTTGGCCGACCGCGTTGATTCCGGCGCTTGAGTTAGCCAGATTGTTCCCTGGTATGGGATCGCGAATGTAGACCTGCGTTCCAGCGCTCGGTCCACAAGTGGCGGTCACCTGGCGAGTGGTCGTCGGGTCATACAGTTGCCCCGCAAGCACCGGGCGGCATAAGGCGTCGGTTCCAGTCTGCGCACCTAATAAGGCTGAGAAATCTCCGTTCCGAAAGGCGGCAATCGGGACAGTGCCCAGCGGGGCTGTTCCGGCATTATTGTCGCGATGGCCCTCATAGTTGAAGAAGAAGAAAGTCTTAGTCCTCTGTGCGTAGATACCCGGAATGAAGACGGGGCCTCCAACTGCTCCGCCAAACTGATTCCGGTGGGAATTGGGGCGTCTTGCACCGGAAAGGTTATTGAAGTAGCTGTTCGCATCGAGAGCGCCATTGCGCATAAACTCGTACACGTCGCCGTGGAGATTGCTCGTCCCTGACTTCGTCACCACGTTGATGACGTTTCCGGTGCTCCAGCCATATTGTGCGGTGAATGAATTCTGCTGTACCTTGAACTCCTGCACGTTGTCCGGAGATGGAACGTAGATGACGCCACCCCACCCTTCGCTGGCGTCCCAAGCGCCATCGAGAAGGAAGGCGGTTGTGCCAAAGTAGCCGCCTCCGAAATTGAAGAACGAGACATCCTGATCGGCTGAACCCTGCTCTCCACCTGCCGAGATCGTCTGCCGTTGCGAAGCATTGTTAACCGACGAATTCAGTTCCACGAAATTGAAGACGTTGCGCAGGTTCAGGGGCAGTTCCGTCACTTGCTTGGTGGAGATCTCGGCGCCGACATTGGCGCTCTCAGTCTGCATCAGGACATCTTGCGCCGTTACCTCCACTACTTCGGCTGAGGTGCCAACCGTTAGCGTGACAACCTGACTTGCAGCTTGGCCGACTTCAAGCGCGATCCCCTGCTGCTTAAACGTCCGGAAACCTTGTGCCTCAATCTGGAGCGCATACGTCCCAGCCGGCAGAAGAGCAAAGGAGAAATTGCCTTGGGAGTCGGTCTTGAAGGTTCGCGTAATCCCTTTGTCAGCGCTACTCAGTTTGACCTCAGCATTCGGGACATGCGCCCCGGTTGGATCTAGAACTGAGCCGGACAGTGTGGCCGTTGACGCAAGCGTCTGACTCTGCAGGACGGGCGCCGACAGGCAGATCAAGAGGCCCATAAGAGTGACCACTGTGAGCAGCGAGGTATTTCGTAGCTTCGACATGTAGGCAGGCTCCTCAGCTTTCGGCTGCTCCGGGCGGGTGACCCCAAGGTGCGAAATATGAACCTCGCGGGGCGTTTCGGGGAGCGAAATCTCAGGAATAGGCTTCTTGCTCGGTCGAATCTAGGTTGACTACGGCAGGTTACGGTAGGTTTCCGTCTGTGTGACACAAAATCGCCCTATTGACAATGGCTTACAACTCACGATAGAACGGTTGCTTTAACGGTAACTTACCGTCCTGTTTGCACCCTCCGAACCCCGACTACGACCGAGAAAACATGGCATCTGATCACAATTCCGTACTGGACGCGGTGCCGGTTGTAGATCGCCCGCAGATTGAAATGCTGGTGGAGGACATTCTCCAAAGCGGTCCGTTCCGTACCAGCCGACAATGCCAGGATCTGTTCCGGTACGTGGTTGAGCATAGCCTCATTGGTTCCGATGACTCCCTGCGCGAGCGGGTCATTGGGATCGAGGTGTTTGGGAGATCGCCTGACTACGATACGGCGGAAGACCCAGTCGTTCGCCTTAGGGCCGCGGATGTGCGGAAGCGGCTGGCGCAGTACTATTTGGCCCGCGGGAGTGAGCCCGGCGGCTGGAAGATCGACGTTCCCACGGGATCGTACAGAGCGCAGTTCCATTCGCCGGAGATCTCCGCTGCATCGCCTTTGGCGGCGGCCCCGGCCATGGTTTCGCCACCGGTACCTGTACTCCTGAGCTCCGAACCCTCCGTCGCCCCGGCTGCTCCTAACCGGAAAAAGGCTTTCTGGCTTTTCGCATCATTTGGGGCGTGTCTTGCCATCGCACTTAGTGGCTTCCTAACAAGAGGCGGCGCTCGGTATTTGACCGCTCCAATCGACCAGTTCTGGGCTCCGGTTTTGGAAAGCCCAGGTCCGGTTCTGATCTGCAGCGGAAGTAATCGCGTTTTTCGATTGTCGGCGGAAGCAGAATCTCGCTATCGCAAGAACCATCCGAACCCGGAAGGAGCCACTCCGAATTTCGAATTGCTCGTTCCTAGAACAGATCTGAAGGGTTTGACCGGACAAGACTTCATCCCGGTCAACGACACCTACTTGACCGTCGGAGATGCGTCTGCAACAGCACAACTCGCGGCATTCTTCACGTCGCACGGTCACCCTTTTGATCTGCGCTTCGGCAGCGACCTCTCGTTTGGCGATCTGCGCGAAGGCTCTGCCGTGCTGATTGGAGCGTTTAACAATAGCTGGACCCTCAACATGACGGATAGTCTACGGTTCGTGTTCGACGGCGCCGACACAGGGCAGATGCATGTCCGAGACCGGCTTGATCCGTCTCGTTCCTGGTGGCCGAAGGTTTCAAATGGAAAGTTTACTGAGGACTACGCAATTGTTTCCCGTGTGTTGAATTCCAAGTCGGGGAGAGTGGTGATTACCATTGCCGGACTTGATCACACGGGGACGCGGGCTGCTGGTGACTTTGTCAGCAACCCAGGGCTAATGGCCGAATTTGCGAAACAGGCTCCCAGGGATTGGAATAAGAAGAACCTCCAACTAGTCCTTCACACGAATGTCCTTAATGATGTTCCAGGTCCCCCGACCATCATTGCAGCCTACCTCTGGTGAACCGCTTGGTTGTCAGCTGGTGAACCTCCTGGGCAACCAACGATCCACGGTGTTCGCTTGGCATGGGCTCGGCCTCTGTTGCTCAGCTATGCGCTGGGGAAAGCGGTGCCTGGTGCCGTCAATTCCTTGCCCTGGTCAGGACGGGATAATCTCCGATAAGCAGCCCGAGCAGCGGTGCTCCACTTATGTGGCGATAGATCAGTGCGGCACCGATCAGCAGTACTACTATCCAAATGGTCACGATGACCATAGCTGCGACCCAGTTCGGCTTCCGTCTGAGAGAAGCAATCCGCGCTGCTTCTCGGTGTTCCTGCATGATGTTCGCGGGGATCAACTTGATCACCAACATCAGCCCTGCTGGAACAACAATTAGGTCATCCAAATAGCCAAGCACCGGGATGAAGTCAGGGATGAGGTCGATAGGGCTGAACAGATATGCGACAACACAGGCCGCCAACAATTTGGTGGGCCAAGGTACTCTAGGATCTCTGGAAGCAAGATAGACAGCATGAGCCTCAGTCTTCAACTGTCGCGCCCGCTCTCGCCAGCGTTCGGCTCTGCTAGGCGGTGGCATCGTACTCGGCGTCCTTAAACACATAAGGATTTTAGAGGAGAGAAACACAACGCGAACCTTCCACGGATAGCGAAACGCCGTAATTAGGTGCCTCGGAGCCCCGGACAGTGGCTGCACTGGTATGGAAGATGAGATCCACCGGCACCGTGGTCTACTCCACATTTCAATTATGGTATGGTTGGCGCTCCCATGTGCGCGTACCTTGATCATGGAGGGGATCGATATGTGCAGCTCAGATGGTTGGCTATTGGTACGGCGTTTGTGTGACATTCAGACGAGTTCCGGGAACGTACGAACTGATTTCTAAGCACTCGCGATTCTGACCTTGCCCGCGCGAAACGTATCCCTTAGCGAGCTGGTGTAATACCGAAAGGGATGGCAGATGAGGAACGGAAAACGGGGCCGGTACACGTTGGAGTTCAAGCAGGAGGCAGTGCGTCTGGTGGAGTCGGGCCAGAGCATTGCGGAGACAGCGCGCAGTCTGGGAGTGGTGGAACAGACCCTTT
>CBJOJD010000071.1:0-18037 GCA_966443485.1 uncultured bacterium
ACGCCGCACAGTTCTCCGTACACAACCTCGGCAGAGATCGAGAACGAAATCCTCGCGCTACGGAAGCGGTTCCCGTCCTGGGGAGCAAGGAAGCTGAAGGCGCGACTGGAGCGCCTGAACCCGAAGGTGAGCTGGCCGGCGGCAAGTACGGTGGGTCAGATCCTCAGCCGAGCGGGGCTCACCAACCCGAAGAGGAAGAAACGACGTGCCTCGCCCAGCTCGCAACCGTTCTCGATGGTCACGGCGCCCAATCAGCTTTGGTGCATGGATTTCAGCGCGCCATGATGGCGAGGGGGACAAGATGAGTTAAGTATCGAGTCTTTTCGCCTGCTGGCTCTTGACCGGCCGCTGTGATGCGGTCCGACTCAGGAAGGAGCCTGAGTTGAAGGGGTCTGTCCAAGCGCATCGTGTTCCGACCATGCGTTGGAAAGCTGACAGACTGAACTGTACCGGGCATCGCCATCATCGATGTGCCGGGCTACCGAACGTCTTATGGTGAGACAACGAAGCATACGTTGGAAGCCTCTGTCTTGAATGCTACGACACTCCCGTAGTAGGTCAGATGGGACCGGGAGTTATGCGATCTGAGTTGGTGGGGCTTGAAGTTCTCCACTAACGGGTCTGGATAACGGACTCAGCGATGATGATCTCCTCACAGGTTGTCGCTCCGAATCGCCAGGGGTAAAGTATGCCACCTACGAGATGAAGGTTGAGGACTGGAACATGGGAACCCTGATTGACCGCCCGGCAACGGAGCCGGGCTAGCCACGGAGACTGGAGATGGTGAATCGAGGGGGCGGAGCCTGCGTAGTAGTCCGAACACGGGAAAGCCGTGTACATGGCGAAGGCAGGCAAGGAACCGACAGAGTTGCGAAGACGGAGGGACCATCCATGGACTTGGATGATCAGGCAGATGAAGCCTGGCTCCTCAGCGTGCAACGCAAGCTCTATCAGTGGAGCAGGACACATCCCGAAGACGGTTACCACGATGTGTGGAACTGGATTACAGACCTCCGCAATCTGCGGTGCGCCTGGCGGAAAATCGCTCTGAATAAAGGGCGTCGTACTGCCGGGGTCGACGGGATGACAGTAGCGGGAATTAGAGTGGCGATGGGTATGGAGTTGTTCCTGGAACAGCTCCATGGCGACCTGAAGAGTGGCCGGTATAAGACGAGTCCTTCACGACGGAAGCTGATCCCTAAGCCGCGTCAATCGGGGAAGTTCCGACCCCTCGGTATCCCGACCGTGCGTGATCGCGTAGTTCAATGCGCGGTCAAGAATATCCTGGAGCCGATCTTCGAGGCTGGCTTCTGGCATGTCTCGTACGGGTTTCGTCCCGGACGGGGCTGCCACGGCGCCTTGGAGCATATCCGAATGAGCATGCGACCGCGGGCGACGGCAGAAGATGGCCGGCGTCATCGGACGCCCTATCAATGGGTCATCGAAGGAGATATCAAGGGCTGCTTCGACAACATCGATCACCACCAATTGATGAAGCGGGTTCGCGCTCGCGTCACCGATGGTAAGGTCACGAGGTTGATCGCGCAGTTCTTGAAGTCCGGAGTTCTGGCGGATGGCTTCCTACTTCCGACAGACAAAGGCACTCCTCAAGGTGGTGTGATCTCGCCGCTGCTTGCGAACATCGCCCTCGGCATCATCGAGGAACGATACGAGCGGTGGACGCACCATCGTCGAAAACTCCAGGCTCGCCGCAAGAGTGACGCTACGACGGCGGTATCGTGGGCACGCATGACGGACCGTAAAGCTGGACGGGCAGTGTTCTTCCCGATTCGATATGCAGATGACTTCGTGGTTCTTGTATCTGGTACTCGCGAGCAAGCCGAGCGAGAAAAGGCTGACCTTGCGAATTATCTGCGGGAGTCGATGAAGCTGGAGCTATCCATCGAAAAGACGCGGGTCTCTGATCTGACCGAGGGATTCCAGTTCCTCAGTCAACGGGTGCGCTATAAATGGCATCCGCGATTCGGCTATATGCCGAGGATCGAGATACCAACCAGCAAACGAGCGGATCTTCGGTACATGGTGAAGCAGATGACCACGGGCGCTAATACACTCTGGTCGCTGTCTGAGCTTCTCCAGAAACTCAATCCTGTTCTGCGGGGATGGGGAAACTACTACCGCTTCTGCACCGGCGCAAGCCGCCAGTTCGCCGCGCTCGACTTCTATGTCGGGGACTGCATCTGGCGTTGGCTGATGAAGAAGCATAGAAAACTCCATCGCAAGAGAACCCGGCTCGTAAGACTGCCGAGTCTTCTTCGCCCCACTCGCAAGCTATGGCGTGAAGGCAACGTTGAGCAGTTCCTTCTCACCACACTGCGTGTGGAACGATTCCGCAGAGGATGGATGCGCACTTCTGCATACATCTGCGTTCCCGGAGAGCCGGATGCATAACGAAAGGTGCACGTCCGGTTCGGAGGGCGGGCATCAGAACCCGACGGCAGCAATGCCGCACGGCGCTGATGCTCGACCCTACAAGGGTACTTCGTGACAGGCGATGGCTATCGCTGTGATCCGTTCACGATCACGGATGCTCACAGCCGATTTCTGATTCGTTGCCAAGCAGTCGCACGCATGGACCTGGCGCAAGTCAGCGCCGTTTGCGATGCTGCTATGCGCGAGTACGGCGTGCCAGAACGCATTCGCACGGACAACGGCGCGCCGTTCGCGGGCGTCGGCTATCGCTGGGATGGATGAAGTTGGGCATTGTTCACGAACGCATCCAGCCAGGACACCCTCAACAGAATGGGCGACATGAACGGATGCACCGCACGCTGAAGGAGGACACGGCCAAACCACCGGCACGTTCGGTGACGGCGCAACAGAAGAAGTTTGATCGTTTCCGCTTCACATTCAACTATGAGCGCCCGCATGAGGCTCTTGCTAACGAGACCCCGGGAAGCATTTACGTGCCCAGCACGCGGCTGCTCCCCAGCAGAGTGGCGAGCTTCGTGTATCCCAGATCATTTCAGGCGCGGCGAGTGAATAACAGCGGCGACATCAGTTGGCACAAGGGCCGAGTATTCGTCAGCGAAGTGTTGCGCAACGAGGAGATCGGACTCGAACAGATGGATGAGGACGTACACCGGGTCTTCTTTTGCAACACCGAGTTGGGCGAGTTCAACAGCGCCGAGATGCGCTTTCGGCCAGCGCTCCGAACGTGAGATCGTATTACCAAGCTTTCAAACGATTATTTGATCATGCTGCCGAGTAGAGAAGGAGCGATGTTGACAGTGAGGCTTATTCCTCTAGGTTTGATCCTGATCGCAGTAGTTTCTATGCTCATCGCAGCATTAGTTCCGGTCTCAAAAGCAAAAGGTCAGGCCCGATTGCTCGCCTCGCTGTTTGTGGGTGCAGGATTCGGCCTTGACTCTCTGTTGCAGCTAACAAGGGGAAACGAAGTATGGCCGAGGCTGGTCGAACTAATGGCAGGTGCATTGTTCGTTTGGCTTGGGTTTCGAAAACATCGAAGAGATCCCGAAGGCAGGACACCTGCCGCTTCGATACTCTGAGTCGGCGTCGCTGAAGTTGCTATCCCCGAGCGCCAAAACAAGCCATGGAAATGCCGGGGTATGGAAAGTATGAAAAGCCATAAAGCCGGCTTTCCACCCTTCCTACACCCCTTGGAAATCCCTGCGGGGATTCCCACATTACCACGGCTACGGCGACGACTATGATGTATTTGAAGACCGGCAAAGCCCGCCGAAAACCCGCAATCAGAGCCACTCTCACAGCAAGGGTCTTGTAAACCATGTCCCCGGTCTAAAACGTAAAGGATGTCCCGGTACTCTCACTCCCCTTAGCTGCACTTGCTGTAGCTTCTGCGATGGCGGAGGTCGGGTGCTCTTTCGCCGACGTCGGCATCGGTGCTTCTAGCATTTCGTTCCTGGGCGAGAAATTGGAGGGGGGTCGGTGCAGGGCAGGAGACAGGTCCTGCCGCGACTTATAAAGGCGCGAGGGAAGGGAAGCGGGGGCTGCATAACGCAGCCCCTTTGATGTCAGCCGTTAGAAAGTGCTAGCAGCTCACGTGGGGTCGGCTGTAGAGGCAGAGCAACGTCTTCCGTAACCGAACCATGGACCGGACACTGTTTACCCCCTGTGTGCTCAAAGATCGCCGCGCAGAGGGGGCATTCCACAGCCGCCACCTCATCCACTTCCGGATCATCGCAGCGCTCGCAGACACCATCCAACGAACTTGTGGCCGTGCTCGCTGCACCGGATGATCCCTCAATCTGACCGCCAATTGCGCTATCGCTGGTGTACTTCACTGCAATCAAAGGCTGTCCGAGAGAACTGCCCGTGCATCAAACACCGTGTACGCAGATTGAGAATGTTCTTAAACTCGGGGTTTTCATGGTTACGCTTTGCATCCGTTACACAATCGACATGCACAAGCTCGCTGATTTCGAGCAGTACGCCCGCAACTGGCCGGAGCCGATCCGGAGATGTGGAGGAGAGTTGGTAGGGTATTTCCTACCCACGAAGATCGCCGGTCCTACCAATTTTGCGCTGGCTCTCATCGATTTCCCCAGTGTTGCAGCTTACGAGCAGTATCGTGACGCCTTGATGCGTGATCCAGACGCCAAGGCGAATATTGAGGCTGCAGAAAAAGCGGGTTGCATCCTCCTCGAGGACCGCTCCATCCTACAACGCGCATCTTAAGCCAGCTACCCCGAATCGTGGCCACAAGCCCATTGATCTATGCTGCTCAAGATTCGGAGTTGCTCAGCGACTAGAACATTGCGCGCTTACCTTGTTCCGAGGGAGGGACTTCAGTTTGCCTGAGGACCTCACGAACAGTGCTTGAAATCCTTTCCAGTTGTAACGCTGCTTCTTGGAGAAGATCGCGACTCTTGGGTTCCAGGCTCGAACCGGTAATTACCAAGTGCAAGAGAAGTGTTGAATTCAGCGATTCTGACCGGAAAGCCTTACAACAGGTTGTGGAATTTGGCGTCGCTGTTCCCTATGAAAAATCGGCAGACGTGTGGAATTCGTTACCGGTGCAGTTCGCCTGTCGGAAGATCCGCTGACGCTGGTTTCTTACATTGTAGACCTGAGCGAAGCAAACCAGCTTCGGGAAGCAAAGCATCAGCTCCAGGCTCGTCACAAAATTATCAACCAGCTTGCACATGAGCTCAACAATCCGCTATACCAACCGCTGATTCGTAATCAGCAAGTCTAAGCTGCTTCAGTCAGTTGACTTGGAACTGGTATTGCCTCGCGTTCCAGCGGGTAACTCTGAAGCATTGTGAGGGGCCAGAAGCTCTTCCTCGCTCAATTTGCGAATTGAGCTGAAGGGCACGTTGTGCAGCTGTTTTCCGTCTCGATTGACGGGCCGTAAATCTACTTCTCGCAGCGTGTAGTTGACGCTTATTACAAGGAATACGTCCGATTCTTGATCGCAATGTACTAGATCGAGCGGCAATAGAGATTCCACGGGGACTCGCCTTTCCATTGGGGAAAACCCCGATTAAATCGCAGAGAATACGCCAAACCTAGGGCGGAAAGCAACTGGTCTTTTTGTCGTTTTATCGAGGAGAGAGCCGGGTGAAATGCTCATCCAATTGGAGAGCGCTGGCAATTAGCCCCTATTTGGCGGCTTTCTTCTGAGCTGCCCAGCGACGTTTGACAGCGGCGGCGATCCGCGCGCGTCCTTCCGGCGACAGGTTTCTCTTCTTTTTCTCTTTCACGGCAGGAAGCGCGCCGTTTGCGGCGGCACTCCGGCCAGGTTTGGAACCTGACAGTCCAGCCGGTCGGGAACTTCTTCTCTCACGTTCTGAGGGGAGCGGCGTATCCAAACGCTCCAGTGCCCGTGGTTCTCCCTTTTCCGGCCGTTCTTGACGGCTGACCTTGGGAAGGGAGTTGGAATCGCGGATGACCACGAAATAAACGGTCGCAATGATGAGGGCGAAAACGATGAAGCGAACAATGGTGTTGAGACGCATGCCTTTCGCGTTCTAGAGCGGTCACTTTCTGAGATCTCGTCTGCCGCTGTGCGTGTATTCGATCTGCAAATGCTGTGTCTCACTTTGGTATATCCTCGTCCGTCGGTTGATACCACGGCTGCTTTTTGCTGGGAAAGATGGTCTCGTCTTTTGCGATCAGATGGCCGAGTACGCGCCAGCCGCTCGGCGATTGCGACTACCTCGTCGGGTTCCGGAGAAGCGAACGTCTCATTGCACTGAATCTGCCGTTTGGCGGTACGGATTGCGAGAATGAGACACGTGGCAATGAGAAGCGAAGGTCCCAATTTTGGATTAGGAAGCGAGTCTCACAAGCCAGAGTGCGGGAGAACAAAAGACGAAAATTCAAATGAAGTGACCTGTGAATTTCTGCGTTCTCAGTGCGTAGAGCTAAGCCTCTTTTTTATCAATCAAATAACGATAAGCTGGTTGATCAACAAACGCTCTTCTGGCACTATGGGAGCCAAGTTGATCGGACCGCTATGCGAATTGCGTCTTCCCCCACCCTTCGCATCGCTGCCGGTTTGTTCTTCGCCGCCCTCCTGAGCATTGTCGGGTATCAAGTCTTCCGGCGGTGGGTTTCTAAGGGTCCTGAGGCGCTGCTGGAGCGAGCCGACGAGATGTCGTGGCTCAACAGCTGGATCAACGCTGAGCCGCTCTATCACCAGGCTGAATTGCAATTCATTGAAAGGCATCAAGCTTCGAAGGCTCTCTACGCCCGTGTGAGCCAGATGCCGGCACACAGTGAATCCTCGATTTCCATCCCAAACCGGATAGCCCTTTTGAGATCGGATCTCGACCTGCCCGAGGCGAAAGATTCCGAGACCCGTCTGCGCATCCTGACCGTTCTGGGAATGCTTGAGGTTAACTACGACGCCGGCATGGCGCGTCAGACCTGGGCGGACGTTCAGGCACTTGCGATTAGACAACATCACTATCTATTGGCGACTCGCGCGCAGGGAGAACAGGGAATCGCGGCATTCCTCCTTGGCGATATCGCGACCGCGAAGAAGAATGTGGTCCGAGCCTGGATGGTGGCGAAAGCCGTTGATCCTGGAGCGCACATCCGCTACGCAAGCATGTATGGCGTCGGCTTGGTTGAAATGCACAAATATCAAGAAGCACTTGGTCCGCTGAACGAAGCGATCAACGTAGCGAACAAGACTTCTGGAGCCGCCTATCCCACCATCGCCATCACAGGAAAGATTGAAGCGCTCAGCGGAACTGGGCAAAACGCGCAGGCACTGGCGCTCGCGGAAGATGAATTAAAACGGATCAACTCTCATGATCTTGCGGGACACCTGTATGAGATCTATCAGGTCAGGGCGGGAGTTTATCAACGCATGGGCCAGCAAGACCTCGCCATTGCCGATCTGTCCAAGTCCGCCCAGTATGCTGCAACGTTGAATTACTGGCGCGGGCTTACCCAGGTCGACGGGCTTCTCGCGAAGACATACCTCGAAAAGGGGGCTTTGCAGTCTGCGCTCGCGTCAATCAATGCGGCGATTGAGGCGAACCGCAAGATACCCGATGAGATGTACTTCGTGCCACGGAATCTCGGGATTAAGGCCGAGATCCTGGCACGGCTCGGGGACACAAAGGCTTCAAACGATCTCTACGAGAAGAGTGCGGATCTGTTCGACGCACTGCTCAGCAAAGTCCCGTCGCCAACTGTCGAAAGACAACTCCTGGACGACCTTAGCATCGTGTATGCGGGCTACTTTTCTTCTCTTTGCGAGCAGGGAAGAATCGATGACGCTTTTCGCGCAATTGAACGGGCTCGGGGGCGCGTGGAAGCGCAAGGGTTAACCCATCATGACATTGTCACACCGCATCTTCCCGGAGCGACAGAGAAAGAACTGGCCGCTCTGAACGTCAAATTGCTCGATACGGACGACTTGGGATCTCGCGCACACATCCTCGATTCAATCTATTCAACAGAACTTCAACTCGGCGACAGTTCATCATCCGAAGCCCCTCCACAATCCGTCGGACTCAAAGAACTCCAGAAGCAGTTGGGGCCGTCTGAAGTCCTCGTCGAATACGTCCTTGGGGAGCCACATTCATACGCGCTTGCGTTGACGTGTGAGAGAGTTCATCGCTATGCTTTGGCACCGAAAGAACAACTCGAACAGGACTCGGCCCAATACCGTTCCACTCTTCTGCATCAGAAAGCCGATTCAGCATTGGGCCAGCACCTTTACGACGAGCTTCTCGGCGGAATACGGGAGCTCGATGGTAGAAGCAAACTCATCGTTGTACCTGATGGCAAACTCCATCTGCTGCCCTTTGCTGCGCTTGTAAATAGAGGGCATTATCTCGTGTCATCGTACGGAGTTTCCGTTGCACCGTCGGGAACAGTTCTGGTCATGCTGAGACATCGCTCTGGTCAGGTCATTCGCGACGATCTCTCCTACGTTGGTGTAGCGGCGTGGGTCCCGAAGTCACAACCGACGTCCTTAATAGCGATGATTCAGCGCTCAGTGTCGGGACCGGTGCGCCGGGATTTGGTCGCTTTACCTGAAAGCGCGCACGAGGTCGAGACGATAGCCACGGATCTCCCAAAGCCAAACACCGTTTTGCTCGGCGATCATGCTACGGAAACCAATTTCAAACAACTTCCTTTGAACCGCTTTGCCGTGATTCACCTGGCCGTGCATGGATACGTCGATCCTGAGATTTCAGATCGATCTGCACTTGTCTTTGCGCCTGAAAGTCCAGCGACGGATGACGGGCTTCTCCAGGTACGCGAAATCAGGACGCTGCCCATCAATGCCAATCTCGTCACCCTTTCCGCTTGCAACACCGGTGTCGGGCCGGTCGGCGAGGAAGGAGTGGAAAACATCGTCAATGCTTTTATAGAAGCCGGAGCAGAGAGCGTCGTGTCCACTCTCTGGGAGCTTCAGGATCACTCCACCGCTCAGTTGATGACCAGTTTTTATGCGCATCTCGCGCAAGGTGAGGAGAAGGCCGAAGCTTTACGAAAAGCGCAGCTCGAAATTCTAAATTCGGGCGCCCCGCCTTACTACTGGGCGGGCGTCGAATTGGATGGCGAACCCGATGGCAAGCTGTTCGACAAGGTACCGACAAATACCCGATCCAGGAGTGGCGAATGACCATGAGTTCCGCGGCAGAGGCTGTGATGCCGGTTCCGCTCGAAGCAAAGGAGCGGCGGGCCGTACTTGAGAATGTTTTAACCGCATTGCAAAAGAGGTTCTATTCCCCTGAGAAACTGAACGGAGAGTGGCTCGCGGCGGTTGAGAAGCATAGAAATCAAATCGAAGCAGCAAGTTCGGCAGAAGATTTCGAAAAGGCGATGAGCGGCTTGCTGGCGGAGCTGCAGACCTCTCATCTCGGCTTCTTCCACGCCGGCGCGCGCAGGGCATCCAGCAAGGCTGCTCTCAGCGCCACGTATCTCGCAGACGAGACTGAGTTCGGAAAGCGCTGGGTATTCCAGGATGTGCATCCCGGAGGAGCCGCAGCGAATGCGGGCATTCAATCGGGAGACATTCTTCTCGGTGTCAATGGGAAGGATTTGATACCACCCGACCATCCGACCTTCTCAATGGGCGAACAGGCTCAGGTAGAGGTTGTCGATGCGCAAAATCGACGAGTCAAGCGCACGGTAGATGTAGCGCGGCCCAAAGGAAAGAAGCTCCATTTCATCGAACCCAAACTTGTGGACTCCCGCCGACTTGAAGATGGAATTGGCTATGTGAAGGTGACGATGTTTCCAGACATGCTGGGAGTCAGAGTCGCAAACGAGATCTCGAAGGCCGTTACGGCGCTGGGCTCAATCGACAGCCTGATCATCGACTTGCGTGGCAACACCGGCGGAGGACTAGGCGCGCTTCGAGTGATGAGCTATCTAAGTCCGGGCAAGATTCCGGTTGGTTTCGTGCTCGATCGTGGACGAGTCACAAACAAGCTTGAAACGGAGAAGTTGAGTTTCCCGCGGTTTGGTCGCATTCCAACATCTTCCAAGGGGTCGTGGTTGCTCGCACTTCAATTTGGGCCCTCAATGATCGCGAAGAAGCCAATCGTTCTTCAGACTGAAGGACTGGGCGAGCAATCATTCCATGGCCGGGTGATCTTGCTCGTGGATCGGCACACCGCGAGTGCGGCGGAGATGATTGTTGCGTTCGCTCGAGAAAATGAACTTGCGACAATTATCGGCGAACGAACGGCTGGCCGTCTGCTTTCGGCTACATCAGTGAAGGTCGGCAATGGCTTTCGACTTGCTCTCCCTACAGGGGCTTATTACACGTGGAAAGGTTTCGTTCTCGAGGGCACTCCAATCGAGCCGGACCATCAGATCGATTTCGACTGGCGCGAAAGTCGCGTTGGCCGCGACCCTCAATTGGAACGCGCAGTTCAATTGGCAAGGAATGAATATCAGTCGAAGCGTGCCAGCTAGGACGAGGGCTGATCCCGGCCCGTTTGCTACGGCTGTTAGTACCGGGTCCAATCTTCAAGCGGGCGGTAGAGAATCGAATGCGACTCTCTATTGGACAGGAAGTCCGTGCATGACTTCCAGGCCATGATTCCGAGTGGCAGCAGCATCAAGACCAACGCGATGCTTGCGAGAATTCCGAGCCCTCTTTCGATCCGGAGAGTTCTTTGCGGGGATTCCATATGATGTCCGCAATGCGGACAGACGGACCTCCGCGTTCGTGCCAAATCAAGCGTCGAAATCGCCATCGTCTTCCTCCTCGCTCTCTTGGGCAGAACCCTCACCACCCTGCAACGCAGCAAAAGCCTCTCGTTCGCGCTTATCGCGGCGCACCTCAAGCAACTGTTCGCCGGAGGTGTGTTTTGGCGAAAAGCAGTACTGGAGGTATGCCTCGAACAGCGTGTGGTTGGGAATGCGGCGTTTGAGCAGATCGTGGAGATGGCTCTTGTAGAAAGCGGCCAGAGCCTCGGGCGTGATCCGGTAGTTCTTCCGTCTGCCTTGGTTCGTGACGGTCGCCTGGAGCCATCCTAGCTCGATCCACTGGATGACCTCTTTGGTGCGAACATGCACCGCCTGCGCCAGGGCCTGCACTGAAAAGCAGTCGCAGCGGATATCTCGGACGCTCAACTGCCTTCTATGGAGAGCGTTCCAGACGGCTCTCGGGCTTCTGTTCAGCCGCTTGGCAACTTCC
Organism: uncultured bacterium; assembly: GCA_966443485.1. Classification (GTDB taxonomy): domain Bacteria; phylum Acidobacteriota; class Terriglobia; order Terriglobales; family Acidobacteriaceae; genus Telmatobacter. The sequence continues at coordinate 11,126 of CBJOJD010000071.1, forward strand.
TCGACAGAGTGTTTCGTGAGCAGCTCACGCGCTTCGTCGAGTTCTTCGGGATGCCACCGGCGGTTGTCCGTCTCGGCCTTGATTCCGTACTTGATTACAAATCGCCAGCATTCCTGATCTGATCGACCGGTCTGCCGCTGCAGCCGGCGCACAAGCTGGGCAAGTTTAGATCCGGAAAGCACCCTGGCTTGTTCAGCCAGTGCGAGCGCCTCCGATCCCCACTCAGGGGGAAGTCCCGTAAGCGGACGAGCGGTTGCCATATGCACCTCAACGAGGGGGGGAGCGTGCAGTCGGGCAGAAAAATCCCTCTACATATAGAGGCTGTGGAAAAGGCCAAAAACGAACATGAGGAGTGGAAAAATCTCACGCGATGTGGAAATCTGGGCTGTTTTCGGGTACATTGGCGGTACTGACTCGACACCTGCGTCCGATCAGGAGTCAATCGGATTTTGCTGATTGTTCAGTCATGGCCTCCCCGTCTCCACTAGACCGTTGCTGGATGCTGAAAGGCTCATCCGCCACTACACCGCTCATGCCGGCGATGCGCGCGGCTGTGGAGCAACATTGGCCCGAGGTACAGCGGACTGCTGAGTCCGTTTTGGGTGATGAAAGCCTCGCCGCGGAAATCATGGAGCAGGCGATCGAACGAGCCGTCGCCTACCTCACCGACCACCCTCCAGAAAATCACGAACATGTGAACGAGATTCTCGCACGATCCTGGCGAGAGGAAGTTGGGCGCCGGCGGAAACAGAACGCGCGCCTCATCTTCATTGATTTCTCGGGGGCGGCGGAACCCTCTTCTCCTGATACATCGTTTCCCGCGGCCGACGCAGCGGTCGATGTTGAAAAGATTCTCCGGGACGCTCCACCCAAGGTGCGCGAAGCGATGATGATGCGATACGGCAGCTCGGATTCCTGGAATGAAGTGGCAGCGATGACCGCGACAACTCCCGCCGCCATCCGCATGAGCTGCAAGAGATTCATCGACCGGATCCGGCGGAAATTGGGGATTTTGGGTTCTACCGAGTAAACTCCGGCAGAGGCATTTCACACGACCGGAAAGGATTCCGTGGACGGACGTCAATCGTTTTTACAGGATGATGACGATGATTCGTTGCTTTTCGAGAAGCTCCAGGGGCATGTTCTCGAGAGGTATCCGAACCCGGAGCGCAAGGGATGTATCGATCACGCAACCCTGGAAACCTGGGTCTACTCTCCCCGAAGACTGGATCTTTCCGATCCCAAGTATCTCCACGTCCTGAAATGCGCGGAATGCACCCGTGAATTGATTGAATTGCGGAAGCAGCGTGATTCGCGACGAGTGGCGCAAATCGGGAACCAGGCGGCAAGGCCTCGGAACTGGCGGTGGGCGGGACTAGCCGCAGTTCTGGTGTGCTCGATCGCTATCGGAGGCGTGGCCTACTGGCGCGCGCATTCTCCGACTTCATCCAGTGCCTCGATCCCTGTGACTCCAGTCGCGCTCACCATCGATTTGAGCCAGGCTGGCACGACGCGTGGCGGCGAGACCTCTACCGTTCCCCCGGTGGCTCTGCCTAGGCGCGTGGTCGCAGCGCACATTCTCCTTCCATACTTCAGTCCAGGAGGGAGATACGTTGTCTCGGTCACGATGGATAAGAATGGCAGTCCGGCCAAAGCCGAAGGAATGGGAACCGCGAATGTCAACGGCTTCCATGCCGATGTCGCTGTGACTCTCGATCTTCGCAATCTGCCCCAAGGGACGTACTATCTGGCGACCACCCACGAAGGGGACCGGGCCTCGTATTACTATCCGCTCACTGTGCACTGAATCAAGGGAGATTTGCCTGTAGGCGGGAGTTCCGTAAGGGAACGTGGATCGCACCAAACGGCGGTGGGGAACGTTTTCGCGACAGCACACGAATCATCTTCAGACCGACCGGCCATCTACTTTCTCCTGCTTTGCGCCTGCGAACGTCGACTCGTCTTTCGTCGAGAAATCCTGACAGCAGTCTGCAGCGGGTGTGATCTAGACCAGCATTGGAAGCGGCGCTCCCTCGAGGGCCGCTATCGGACTCGGTGAGCAGTATGCTTTCGTGAGACGCGCTCGACCCGTCAGCATGGCTTTCTCTTCCTGGAGCCTGGCGAGTGTGTCGCGCAGTATCTTAGCCGCGACAGCATGGGCCGGCACAACGATTCGATAATGGATCCATTTTCCATCGCGACGCGCCCAACAATACCGGCCCTCCGCAAATACGCGAGATGACTAGAGATTTGTGGCTGAGAACAGCTCAGAACCTCAACGAAATAGCAGATAGCAGACGCAAATCTCCTTGACGAGAAGCGCATGTTCGGCGGACTCACGTTCATGGTGAACGGGCACATGTGCTGTGGAATCGTTGGCGATGACTTGGTTGTTCGCACTGGGCCGGAAGAATACGAAGAAGCACTCTCTGAACCCCACGCGCGGCCCATGAATTTCACCGGTCGTCCAATGCGCGGGTTCCTTTACGTAGCACCTGAAGGTTACCGGTCTGCTCGGAACCTCGAATCCTGGGTTCAGCGAGGTCTCAATTTCGTCTTGTCCCAAGCGCACGCCGAACTCCCGGTGCAAAGACTGTGCATCATAGCGGACAACATCGAGACCACTGCACCTCATCGGACCTTCTGGCCCGAATGTACTGACAATGACATGGCCTCCGCGGCGAACCGCGCGGGCGACTTGACGGACGTAAGCTACTCGGTCGGTCGCGGCGGTGAGGAAATGAAAAACAGCGCGGTCATGCCACACATCGTAAGTGGAGGGCGGCAGTTCCACACCGCAGATGTCTGCGACAAGCCAAGACACGCGTTCGGAAGCTAACCCTAGTCGTTTTCGGCTTTGATCGATCGCGTTTTGGGAGATATCGAGAACAGAGATGTTCTCATAGCCATGCGCGAGAAGATCGTCAATAAGCGTGGATTCACCACCGCCGACATCGATGATCGAAGCAGAACGGCCAGGCGCACATTGTTCGATAAGGGCCAACGACTTCTCGAGGTGGGGCCGATACCAGCTGACTGCGTCGGGAGCTTTTTCTGAATAGATCCGTTCCCAATGAAACTGCGTATTCATGGCGATCGATCCTGTCACTGTCTTTCTCAATTATAAATCGCCGCTAATTCGGGAATTGCTATTCCCCGCCATTAACGGAGCAGAGAGACGCTTCTTCCGCATTAATCGCAACACCTATTCTCGTGTTGCATCGGCGGGCACTTTACCGTCCCGAACGAGCAAAATACGCAGCAATCGCCAGGATTTGGACGCAGAAGCGCTTTGCAATTTCCGCACTCATAGTAGAACTGGCAGGCATCAGTGGGCATCACCTCCAGTTTGGCGAAGCCGCAGTGCGGGCAGGTCAACACCGATTCCAGAAAAGAGTTACTCATGGCAGAATCACTTCTCCACTGAAGATGGATAGCCCGCATTCGTTGTGGCGCGGGTCAATGCTTCCGGCCTGGTCTTGTCTGGGTCGTAGGTCACAACTGCCGTCTTCTTCGTGAAATCGACCCGGACCGAACTCACTCCGGCCACTTTTTCAAGTGATTTCTTAACCGTGATTGGGCACATCTCGCAGGTCATGTTTTTAACGTCGAGCGTGACCGTTTTAGGCGTTGCCGCCATTGCCGCTAGAGAAAACATCGCGAGCACAGCAATCAGTAATTTGCGCATAAGAATCTCCATTCAATAGAACAGTGGGGCGAACCATGGCACAGCCAGCAACCCGAGCAGCAAGGTCGCAACAATCCAGAAAGTGAGGCGTTGCCGTTTGAGGGTGGCCGGATTGGCGCATGGAGCTCCTGGAGCGCAAACCAGCGGCACCAGGTAGAGTTTACGGAATGCGAGCCCGAGAAATAGCAGAGTCAGCACGATCAAGAATGGCCTGAATGGCTCCATTTTTGTCAGGGTTCCGACCCATGCGCCGCCTATTCCGAGTGCCAGCAGCAAAAGCGGCCCAACGCAACACACGGATGCTCCAATGGCTGCAAGCGCGCCTGCAATCAACGAGCCTTTGCCGGTAATTTGAGCCATGTTTATCTCCTTCATGCTAGCGCCAGAGCGCGGAAAGTCCACGAATGATTCTTCCAGAGGTCCCAGAGAACGCGCTTTCCACTGACATCCTCGTAGCCAGCAGTTGCACGCCGGTAGAGTAGGTCGGGTAGGGATGGATCGTGGATGCAAGGTCGCTCAGCTTCAGGCCGTTGCGCATGGCTACGGCGATCTCGGTCATCGTCTCTCCCGCCCGTTCGCCGACTATGCTAGCGCCCAAGACGACACCGTTTCTCCGAGCGACGATCTTGATTATCCCGAGGCGATCGTCTTCATTGACGGCGCGATCGACTTTGCTGATGTCGAAAGAACTGATTTGCAGATCCTTAGCCGCAAATCGTTCGAGTGCCGCCTTTTCTGTTAGGCCGATCTGAGCAACCTCGGGCGAGATAAAGGTGATATGAGGCATCGCAGGCGATGTTCCGGCGTTGTTGCCCGGCAGCAGTGCATTGCGAACCGCCTGAAAACCCTGCCATCCGGCGAGATGCGAGAACTGCTCGCCGCCGATCACGTCACCTGCTGCGTAAATGTGCTTGGCTGAAGTTTGAAGAAACTCATTTACTTCGATGCCGTTCTTCGTGTAGCGCACGTTAGCTGCCTCCAGGCCGAGCCCACGAACGAGCGGCGTTCGCCCCACGGCGACAAGCAGAAGGTCACCCGTCGCTTTTCCCGACTCGGTATGCACAGTGATAGCGTTGCCCTCACTTCGTACAAATTCGGCGCGCCCGCTAAGACGTTCTATTCCTTCCTCAGCGAATATACGGTTAAGGAGTTCCGAAACCTCGGGCTCTTCTCGCGGGAGGAGGCGCTCGGCGATGACGGTAACCCTGGATCCGAGCCTGCGATATGCCTGGGCAAGTTCGCAACCGATCGGGCCACCACCGATCACAAGAAAGTGTTGCGGCAGGCGGTCATTGTCGAAGATCTGCTGATAGGTCGAGTATGGGACAGCGGCAAGGCCTTGAATGTGGGGAATTCGCGGCTCGGCGCCGGTGTTGATCAGGATCTTGTTGGCACGAATCCGTTGTTCTCCCACTTCGAGGGTGTGCGGGTCGAGAAACTGGGTCGCACCGATCAAAACGTCCATGCCCTTCTTGTTTAATGTCTCTGGTTCGGTTGGTTTATAGATTTTCTGGATGGTAGCGCGCAGATAATCGCGAACGATGGTCATGTCAACAACCGGCTCGCTCGTGGTGACTCCATACCGTGCCGCATTTCGGGCGTGATGAGCCACTGTCGCCACTTTGATCAACGATTTGCTGGGAACGCATCCAGTCCAGGTGCAGTCGCCGCCAATTGGCCCCTTATCCAACAACGCGACTCGCGCACCCAGTTGAACGGCGAAATCTGCAGCAATCAATCCGGAAGCGCCAGCCCCGAAGATTGCGAGATCGTATTCAGGCTTGCTCATAGCTTTCCTCGAATGGTCGAACTTTCAAATCCGTCACCTTATGCAGCAAAATCAGCGCCAACGCGGTGAGTAACACTGTTCCCAGCAACAATCCATCAACAGACCAGTCTTTTCCGAGCGCTCCCGCCAGAAGCGAACCGCCAATAGCGCCAACACTGAGCAGAACGGAGTAAATACCCATCGCCGCGCCTTTTCCTGACTTGTGGCCAAGTGATTGAGCCAGCCACGCCAGCGCCGCCGGTGTGAAACCGCTTTCCACCATGATCAGAAGTGCCGTTGCCGCAGTGATTGACCAGCGAATGTGCGCAGTTGTGTGACCTGAGTGATTGATTGCGTAAAGCCCGAGACAAACGGGCACCATTGCCGACAAACAGATCCGCATGGCGGAGCGGATCTGCATTCGCGGGAGGAGAAAACTCCACCCGAAAACCCCTGTTCCAAAGACCGCTGAGTAGCCCAGCAGCAGCCAACCGACCTCGGTTGGGGTATTCGCGAAGATCCCATCAAGATACTGTGATCCGCTGGGTGTCCTGGTCATCAAGAACGGTAGGGTGGGTCCCAGCCAGAGCCCAACCACTGCATTCACGCAGAGCCACACCGGAGCCAGAGATCGCACCGACGGGTCTTTGATGGCCCGCAGCAGACCCTGCCATGCAGCATGGGAACCGCGCGACTGGCTGCCCTTTGCTCCGAAGAAAAGCAGCATGGCGCAGAGTAAATAGGCGACGGCCACGAAGCTGAATGCGTGAACATCAAATAGACGCCAGAATTGGCTTCCCATCAGACCGCCGAGAGCGAGTCCAGCAAGCAACGACAGTTCGAAGAAGCTCATTACCCGTGCCCGCAGGGAGGAGTCGTGGCTGGTCGCGTCTGCCAGATATGCCAAAAGAGGAGGCGTCACCGCTGCAACTCCGATCCCTTCGAGTGCCCGGCTGAGGAAGAATATCTCGGTATGCGAGCTCAGGGCGCAGAGCTGAACGGCAAGCGCGCCAATCAGCGCACCGCCTACCATCAACCAGCGAGGCGAGATCGCGTCGGATGCGATACCGAAGGGAATCGATGCGATCAACTCCGCGGCAAAAGAGGCTGCACCCAGAATCCCAAGCAGGGTGGTGTCCACGGGGAGGCCGTGTCCGCTCAGGCGAGCAAGATAGATGCCGATTAAAACGCTGCTCGCACTGCTCGCAATTCTGAGAATTGCGTGTGCAAAGATCGTGAGAGCTAATCGGCGCGCCTGCTTGTCCATTTTTGCTGCTTCAGACTTTCCATGTTGGTGACGTTGTAAGTCAGCTCTGACTTCTCCCTACCCTTGCTCAATGGCAGAAGAGCTCACGATTGTCAGATGTGTTGATCGAGAAAGGAATGCAGCCTCTGCTCGTACCCCATCGGAAGCTCAAACGTCTGCTCATCACCCGAGATGACGAGTACCTTGCGG
>CBJOJD010000072.1:0-17912 GCA_966443485.1 uncultured bacterium
CAGGCCGGGTGATCACAGATTGGTCGACCCGCGGGCGACACCCACCTATTCTGCGGGCATGAATCAAGCCAGCCGAATGTCGGAACCTGTATCTGCTGAGAAACTTAGGACCATTTGGGATTTCTGCAAAGCAAGCGCGCTTGTCTGGATTTCACTTCTCGCCGGAGCATTGCCGGCGCTGGCCGCGGATACGGCCACCTTCCGCGGAGGCCTTCAGCACACGGGCGTTTATGAGGGCGAGGGCGTCCCGCAATTTTCCGGAGTGCAGTGGCGCTTTCACGCCGATGGCCAGCTTATTGCCTCGCCTGCGCTGCAGGATGGAACGCTCTACGCCGCCAGCACGGCGGGGAGCCTGTATGCCATCGATGCACGGACGGGCGTCAAGAAGTGGGTCTATGCGACCAAGTCCCGCATCACCTCCTCGCCGGCTGTGGCCGGGGGGCTGGTGTACTTTGCTGCCTTTGATGTCACCTTCTACGCCGTCGATGCCCAGTCGGGCACGCTGCGTTGGAAGTTCCAAACCGGCGGAGAGCACCGGTTCACTGCCCGCCACCTGCACGGCCTGCAACCGGCCGGAGAGTCGATGCCCGACCCGTGGGACTGCTGGCTCTCCTCTCCTGCGGTATGGAATGGCGCGGTGTACTTCGGCAGCGGCGACGGAAATGTGTACGCGCTCGATGCGCAGGCCGGAACCCTGCGCTGGAAGTTCCAGACCGGAGACGTGGTGCACGCTTCGCCGGCAATCGCCGACGGCACGGTGTTCATTGGAAGTTGGGATAGCTTCTTCTATGCGCTCGATGCCTCCACGGGAACGGAGAAGTGGCGCTTCAAGACTGGAGAAGATGCGGCCAACCACAACCAGCAAGGAATCCAGTCCTCTGCGGCTGTGGCCGACGGCATGGTGTACTTCGGTTGCCGCGACTCTCACCTTTATGCACTCGACGAGAGGACCGGCGGCCTGAAGTGGAGTTATTCGACCAAAGGCTCGTGGGTCCTGAACTCGCCGGCGGTAAGCCAGGGACGCGTGTATTTCGCCACCTCCGACACGGGCTTGCTGTATGCGGCGGACGCCAAGACAGGAGCGATCGAGTACGCCGTGAGCTTTGATGGATGGCCGGTGTACTCTTCGCCAGCGGTAGTGCGCGACACCCTCTACGTCGGCTCGACAGAGGGCACGCTGGTCGCAGTGGATCTGCGCAGCGGGCGCGTGGCCTGGAAGTTCGCCACGGAAGCTTCGACGCAGAACAGAGCCGCAATCCCCAGTTACTTCGCTCCTTTCGCCAGCGACTTCTATGACGATCTCCTGGCCGGCTATAACAAATTGCTCACGCTGGGACCGATTCTCTCCTCGCCCGTAGTCGCGGGCGGGATGGTTTACGTAGGCAGTGTGGATGGAAACCTTTATGCACTTCACTAGAAGAGAACTGACGAACGCGGTACACTCCGGAGCGCGAGACCCCGAAAATTTCAGGGACGTGTTGCTCATCAGCGGCGCACTCGCGCTGTTTTTGCTGGGCCTGCTTTTGCTGTTCTTTCCGCTGCATGCTCAAGTCACGAATCGCCCATCTTCCGAGCCACTGCAGGGGCGCATAATGGGGGGAACGTTCCAGGGAGTATTGCCATGGCGAGCATAGTCGAGAGCGGAGCAATTACCTTCGGGGAGAATAGACCCCTCACCTTCTGGCGAACCTGGACGGACACATGGCTTGGGCGGCTGCTGCTGGTCGCCGTATCCTCGACGGCCATTGGGCTGGTCTTTGCATTGCCCATGTGGACCATGGGGCGAAAGCAAGCCTTTGCGCAATGGTGGGCGTGGGGCATCATGACCCCGCTGCTGGCCTATGCCGACCGCAATCTCCCCTTCAGCGACCGCCAGTTCGGCCGCAAGGCCTTGGCGCACATTCCAGCTTCGGTGGTGCTGACCTCGGTCTATATCTACGTCTTCGTGGCGCTGCGCGTGCTGATCGGCGACATGAACCTCGGGGAGCTTAGTCCCGATCTGATGTGGGCTCATCAGCGTGGGTGGCTGCTGTGGAGCATGCTGATCTACTGGGCCATCGTAGGCGGCCAGCAAGCCTATCGCTACTACAAGAGCTTCGTCAGCAGCGAACTGCAGCTACAGAAGATGGAGAAGAGCTACGCGCAGGCTCGTTTGAATGCGCTGCGAATGCAGCTCGATCCCCACTTCCTGTTCAATGCCCTGAACACCATCTCTTCACACGTCGAGCGAGATCCGCGCCTGACCCGCCGCATGATCGAACACCTCGGCGATCTGCTGCGCATGTCCTTGGAGTCCAAGGACAAGCAGGAGGTAGCCCTGGCCGAAGAGTTGCTCTTCCTCGATCACTACCTGGAGATCCAGAAGATTCGCTTCGGCGACCAGCTGCGCATCGAGATCGACATTGCACCCGAGGTGCGCTATGCGCAGGTGCCCTCGCTTTTTCTTCAGCCCCTGGTGGAGAACGCCATCCGGCACGGCATATCGCGGCGCGCGTCGGGCGGAACGGTGACGGTCACAGCAAAGCCGGTGGGCACGCGCCTGGAGATTTCCGTCTCCGACGATGGCGTAGGGCTGCCCCTGGTGTGGTCCCTGGAGAAAAATTCGGGGCTGGGCTTGTCGGTCACGCGCGAGCGGCTGCTGGGTCTGTATCCTGACGGGCAGAGTCAGATGCGCGTAACGCGTCGGGTAGGCGGAGGAACATCGGTGGAGATTCAACTGCCTCTGCGCGGCGGGGAGGAGATCAATGACCGCAACTGAGAACGTGCGCGTGCTGGTGGTGGATGACGAGGCGCCCGCACGGCAGCGGGTCATTGACCTGTTACGCAAAGATGGTCAGGTGGGAGAGATTCTGGAGGCCGCCGACGGGCAAGCCGCGGTGGAGTCGATCCTGGATAATCGCCCTGACGTGGTGCTGCTCGACGTCCAGATGCCGGAGTTGGACGGATTGGGCGTAGTGGAGGCGATCGGCGCGGGCGAGATGCCGCTGACCGTGTTCATCACCGCTTATGACCAGCATGCCCTGCGCGCCTTTGAAGCCAACGCGCTCGACTACCTGCTGAAGCCGTTCAGCGATGAGCGCTTCGAGGGAATGTTAGGCCGAGTGAAGACGCGCCTGGACGAGCGCAACATGCGCGAATTTGGAAAGCGCGTGATGCGCATGATGTCTGCCGCCCCAGCGCCTGCGGACCGCCGCTGGGACCGGCTGGTGGTGAAGTCTGGAGGCACAACCCGCTTCGTGCGCGTCGTCGACATCGACTGGATCGAGGCCGCCGGCGTGTACGTGAATCTGCACATCGCGGGAAAAGAGGTCCTGTACCGGGCCGCGCTTAACGAGTTGGCCGAGCGCCTGGACCCGCGGCGATTCGTCCGGGTGCATCGCTCCGCCATCGTCAACATCGAGAGCATCCAGCACCTGGAGCCGATCTCCCACGGTGAATTCGAAGCAGTGCTGCGCAATGGAGCACGAACCCGCGTCAGCCGCACCTATCGAGCACAGCTGGAGAAGAGACTGGGGCAGTCGCTCTAGACCTCTAGTCTGCTAACCCGCGCAAGGCTATCGATGGCAGAATCAGGCCGGGATTTGAATCCCGCACGGCCCATCCCTCATCCATTTTTTGGATCACGCGCTGGAGATTGCTCTTGAACATCCTGATCGTTCATGCCCATCCTGAGCCGCAGAGCTTCTCGTCTTCACTCGCCAAGCTGGCCGCCGACACGCTCACCCAGCAGGGACACAGCGTCACGGTATCTGACCTGTACGCCATGAACTTCGACCCCGTATCGGGGAGACAGAACTTCACCACGGTGAAGGACTCTGGTTTCTTCAAGCAGCAACAGGAGGAACTCTACGCCACGGAGCACAATGGCTTCGCGGGGGATGTGGAAGCGGAGGTTCGCAAGATTGAAGTTGCGGATCTGCTGATCTTTTCCTTTCCGCTGTGGTGGTTCGCCATGCCCGGAGTACTGAAGGGCTGGGTAGACCGCTGCTTCCCCATCGGTCGCGTGTATGGCGGCCCAAAGCTCTACGAGGGCGGCCTCGGCGCCAAGCGCAATGCCCGCGCCATGGTGTTGATGACCACTGGAGGCGGTCCGCTGGTGTATTCCGGACGCGGCGTAAACCCGTCCCTGCAGAGCATCCTTGCGCCCATTCAGCATGGCATCTTCTGGTTCAACGGGTTTCGCCCACTGGAACCGTTTATCGCCTGGAGCGCAGCCCGCATTTCCGACGCCGAGAGGACGGCGTACCTCGACCAGCTGCGGACACGGCTTGAGTCCATCTTCGAAGAACGCCCCTTGGAGCTTCCACCGCTTGCGGACTTCCCGCAGTTCGGACGCGACATCAAGAAGCGATTCAAAGTGGTCATCCGCAGGAAGGCGCAGCCGGACCAGGCCTACCTGGCCAAGGTTCCGCAAGAAAAGGCGCGGGTGGCCGAGCTTCGTCGAGCCGGGTTCATTCTGGAGGATGTGTTTTCTGTTCCCGAGGCAGAAAGCTGGCGCGGCTTTCTCACCGTCAGGGCAGAGTCGGAAGATGAGGTGAAGGCACAGCTGAACACACTGCCGCTCGCCTACAACCTCAACTTTGAGATCTACGAGATCGCCTGAGCGACGATCCGCAGGACCACCGGATCCTTGAGCTCATCTGGACGGACCCGCCGCCGTCGGTGTATTGTCATCTCCCGGAGCACGACATGCGCCATCTCTGGCGATTCCTGAAGGTGAGGTGCGGGCCCAATCCCTCTTGCATCCAACTGGATGCGGCCTGTGGTACTCATTCCCGCAAACATTTGCCGTGCAGCCGTTCCAGGAGACGCATGTGAAAGGACTGAACTTTGAGCTGGGCGAGTCCATCGCTCTGCTGCGCGAATCCATCCATCAATTCGCGAAGAGCGAACTTGCACCTATTGCCGACCAGGTGGACCGGGAAGGACACTTCCCGCGGACAATCTGGCGCAAGATGGGTGAACTGGGCTTGCTGGGCATTACCGTGGATGAGGAGTATGGCGGGGCGGAACTAGGCTATCTGGAGCACGTGGTGGCGATGGAGGAGATCTCCCGCGCCTCGGCTTCCATCGGATTGTCGTACGGCGCGCATTCCAATTTGTGCGTCAATCAGCTGGCGAAGAACGGCACGCAGGCGCAAAAGCGCAAGTACTTGCCCAAGCTGGTCAGCGGAGAGCACGTCGGCGCGTTGGCCATGTCAGAGACTGAAGCCGGCTCCGACGTAGTGAGCATGCGTCTGCGCGCGGACAAGCACGGCGACGTGTTCGTGCTGAACGGCAGCAAGATGTGGATCACCAACGGGCCGGACGCCGACACCCTCATCGTCTATGCCAAGACCGATGCCAGCGCCGCTTCGCGCGGCATCACCGCCTTCATCGTAGAAAAAGGATGGAAGGGATTCTCCACCTCGCCGAAGCTCGACAAGCTGGGCATGCGCGGATCAAGCACCTGTGAGCTGGTGTTTCGCGATTGCGAAGTTCCTGAAGAGAACGTGCTGGGTCGTGTGGGCGGCGGCACGCGGGTGCTGATGTCCGGACTCGATTTCGAACGGCTGGTGCTATGCGGCGGGCCGCTGGGAATCATGGCAGCCTGCCTGGATGTGGTGATCCCTTACGTTCACGAGCGCAAGCAGTTCGGCAAAGCCATCGGCGAGTTTCAACTCATGCAGGGTAAGCTGGCCGACATGTATGTGGGCTATCACGCTTGCCGGGCCTATGTGTACGCCGTGGCCCAGGCTTGCGACCGCGGTGAGCCGGTGCGCAAGGATTGTGCGGGCGCGATCTTGTACTCTGCTGAGAAGGCGACGTGGATGGCAGGACAAGCAATTCAAGCGCTGGGCGGCAATGGCTACATCAATGAGCATCCTACTGGGCGCCTGTGGCGCGATGCCAAACTGTTCGAGATCGGCGCGGGCACCTCGGAGATTCGCCGCATGCTGATTGGCCGCGAGCTCTTCAAGGAGACCGCGTGACCGTTCTCGCGTCCCAGGTGCAGGCACGCAGTGAGGAATTTCGTTCCAACATGGAGCGCATGCGTGCGCTCGTCCAGGAGCTGCGCGAAAAGACCGCGGAGGCTGCGCAGGGTGGATCGGAGAGCGCCCGCAAGAAGTACAAGGCGCGTGGCAAGTTATTTGTGCGCGAGCGGGTCGATCTGCTGCTGGACGCCGGCACGCCATTTCTGGAGCTGTCGCCCCTGGCCGCGAATGGACTCTATGGCGGCGATGTGCCGGGAGCGGGCCTGGTCACGGGCATCGGCAGGGTCAACGGGCAAGAGTGCGTCATTGTGGCCAACGATGCCACGGTGAAGGGCGGCACGTATTTTCCGCTCACCGTGAAGAAGCACCTGCGGGCGCAGCAGATCGCGCTCGAGAATCATCTGCCCTGCGTGTATCTGGTGGACTCCGGCGGAGCATTCTTGCCCCTCCAGGATGAAGTCTTCCCCGACCGCGAGCACTTCGGAGCTATCTTTTACAACCAGGCCAACCTCAGCGCCCAAGGCATTGCGCAGGTGGCGTGCGTGATGGGCTCTTGTACCGCAGGCGGGGCTTACATTCCGGCCATGTCGGACGAAGCGGTCATCGTGAAGGAGCAAGGCACCATCTTTCTGGGTGGGCCGCCCCTGGTAAAGGCCGCCACGGGCGAAGAGGTCACGGCTGAGGAGTTAGGCGGAGCGGATGTGCACACGCGCATCTCCGGCGTGGCAGACCACTTCGCAGAAGACGATGCGCATGCGCTCTCGATCGTGCGCCGGATCGTCTCTAATCTGAATCGGAGGCGCAGCGCAGGACCGCCGCATACGGCAGAGGAACCGCTGTTCGATCCGCAGGAGATCTACGGCATCGTACCCGCCGACACACGCAAGCCCTACGACGTGCGCGAAGTGATTGCACGCATCGTAGACGGCAGCCGGCTCGACGAATTCAAGCAGCGCTATGGAACCACCCTGGTGACGGGCTTTGCGCAGATCTACGGATACCCGGTAGGCATCGTCGCCAATAACGGCATCTTGTTCTCTGAATCAGCAGTGAAGGGCGCACACTTCATCGAGCTGTGCGCACAGCGTGGCATTCCACTCGTCTTTCTGCAGAACATCAGCGGATTCATGGTGGGGCGCAAGTACGAGAACGGAGGCATCGCCAAAGACGGCGCGAAGATGGTCACCGCCGTTTCGTGCGCGCGCGTGCCCAAGTTCACAGTGCTGATTGGGGGCAGCTTCGGCGCGGGCAACTACGGTATGTGTGGGCGCGCCTATGAGCCCCGGTTCCTATGGACTTGGCCGAACTCGCGCATCTCCGTGATGGGCGGCGAACAGGCCGCCAACGTACTGGCCCGGGTGAAGCGCGATGCCATGGAGGCCGAGGGCAAGACCTGGAGCATCGAAGCAGAAGACGAGTTCAAGTCGCCGATCCGCCAACAATACGAGGAACAGGGCAATCCTTATTACGCCACCGCGCGCCTGTGGGATGACGGCATCGTCGACCCGCTGGAGACGCGGCGGGTGCTGGCCCTGGGACTGGCCGCTGCGCAGAATGCACCCATTGAAGAGACGCGCTTCGGCGTCTTCCGCATGTGAGATCAGGAATGGCAGAATCAACCATCGCAATAGAACAGCGCGGCGCAGCGGCTTGGGTATGGATGAATCGGCCCGACGTACACAATGCGCTGAATGAAGAGATGATCGGCGAGTTGACTGAGGCTTTTCGCCGCCTGGGCGAAGCCAAAGACGTGCGCGTCATCGTGCTCAGCGGGCGCGGGAAGACCTTTTGCGCAGGCGCGGATATCGAGGAGATGAAGCGCCAGGGAGAAGCAGCGTTCGAAGACAACCTGGTCAACGCTCGCGCCCTGGCCGAGATGCTGCACGCAATGTACACCTCGCCTAAGCCGACCATCGCTCGCGTGAACGGCGCGGCCATTGGCGGGGGCCTGGGCTTGGTGAGCGTGTGCGATATCGCCATCGCCGCCCGCGAAGCGCGGTTCGCGACTTCAGAGGTGCGTCTTGGGCTGATCCCGGCCACCATCGGTCCGTATGTGGTGAGGGCCCTGGGTCCGCGCATCGCGAAAAAGCTCTTTCTTACTGGGGAGCGCTTTGGCGCGGAGCAGGCGGCGAAGATCGGGCTGATCCACGAAGCTGCCGAATCCTCTGAATTGGATACGAGGGTCGAGCAACTGATCGCGGAGCTGCTGCCTGCGGGCCCGGCGGCTCAAGCCGCAGCCAAGGATCTGATCGATACCGTCGCGGACGTCCCCATCACTGCCGAACTCATCGAAAAGACGGCAACCCGCATCGCTGAGATTCGTGCCACCGACGAGGCACGTGAGGGCCTCAGCGCATTTCTCCAGAAGCGCTCCGCTAGCTGGGTGCCCCATGTTTGATACGGTGCTGATTGCCAATCGCGGCGAAATCGCCTGCCGCGTGATTGCCACCTGCCGGCGCATGGGCATTCGCACGGTGGCCGTGTATTCCGATGCGGATCTCAGCAGCCGCTTCGTGCGCATGGCCGATGTAGCCATTCGCATTGGGCCCGCGCCCGCTCGCGACAGCTATCTCTCCATTCCGGCGATTCTGGATGCCGCGAAACAGGCCGGTGCTCAGGCCATCCATCCCGGGTACGGATTTCTCTCGGAGAACGCAGAGTTTGCTGAAGCTTGCGCGCAAGCCGGCATAATCTTCATTGGCCCTACGCCCGCCGCTATCCGCGCCATGGGCTCCAAGGCGGAGGCCAAACGACTCATGCGCAAAGCGGGCGTGCCCTTGACGCCCGGATACGACGGCTCCAAGCAAGACGCGGAGTTTCTGGCAACCCAGGCTACGGCCATCGGCTTCCCCGTCATGATCAAGGCCAGTGCGGGAGGCGGCGGCAAAGGCATGCGCCGCGTGGACGCAGCAGAGCAGTTCGCGGAAGCCCTGGCGGGTTGTAAACGCGAAGCGCTGGCTGCCTTCGGCGATGACGCGGTGTTGCTGGAGAAGTATATGGAGCAGCCCCGTCACGTGGAAGTGCAAGTCTTTGGCGACACGCACGGCAATATCGTGAGTCTCTTCGAGCGCGACTGCTCTGTGCAGCGCCGGCATCAGAAAGTTATCGAAGAGGCTCCGGCGCCGCTGATCTCCAAGCAACTTCGCGAGGCCCTGGGCAAGGCAGCGCGCGATGCGGCACGAGCAGTGGAGTATGTTGGCGCGGGCACAGTGGAGTTTTTGCTGGACCGCGAAGGCGGCTTCCACTTCATGGAGATGAACACCCGGCTGCAGGTCGAGCATCCGGTCACGGAGTTCATCACCGGACTCGATCTGGTCGAGTGGCAACTGCGCGTGGCCGCCGGCGAGCCTCTGCCCCTGCGGCAGGAACAGCTGACCATGCGCGGCCATGCCATTGAGGCCCGCATCTACGCTGAGGACCCTGAGCACAACTTCCTGCCGTCTATCGGACGCCTTGTCCACCTGAAGACCCCAGCAAGCTCCATCCACGTTCGGATCGATACAGGCGTCGAGCAGGGCGACGAGATCACGCCTTACTACGATCCGATGATCGCCAAGCTGATTGTGTGGGATGAGACGCGGGAACTGGCTCTGCAACGGCTGGAACGCGCGCTCGGGGAGTATCAGATCGTCGGCCTGGCGAACAATCTTGAGTTCCTGCGCAAGATCGTGACCAGCCGCTCCTTCGCTGAAGTGCGATTGAATACCGGCCTCATCGAGCAAGAGCGTTCATGGATTGAGAGCAATACCAGCGATGGCTCTGCCGAGGCACTGGCAGTCGCCGCCTTGGCGCAAATTCTGCGGGAACGCAACACCGCCGGGAACGACCATTCCCCCTGGGCGCGGCGCGATGGCTGGCGCCTGAACGGAGATTATCGGCGTACGCTCGCGTTCTTCCACGGCGACGACGAGGCCCGGGTGCTCGTTCAGTATCGTGGATCCACACTCTCGATCGCCTCCGGTGATGACGCGCCGATCGAAGCCAGTGGCGAGCTTCACGAATCGGGCCATCTCAACGCTGTCCTGGGTGCGCAGCGCATCAAGGCCGACGTGGTGGTGCACGGAGATCAGCATCACGTCTTTCTGCAAGGCAGGCACTTCGTGTTCACTCTGGATGACCCGCTCGACGTGACCTCCGGCCATCATCATGCCAAGGACGGCGGCCTGCGCGCGCCCATGCCCGGCCGCGTCGTGGCGCATTTGGTCGAACCCGGCCAGCCGGTCGAGCGCGGCGCATCGTTGATGGTCCTAGAGGCCATGAAGATGGAGTGCACCATCCATGCACCGGAAGCAGGGCATGTCGAGACGTTCCACTTTGCGCCCGGCGATCAAGTGAGTGAAGGCGCGGAGTTGTTGAGCTTTCAGTCGCAGGATGCGGAGGCCTCATGAGCCTGCCGGGGAGTGTCCGCATCGTCGAGGTCGGTCCGCGCGATGGTTTGCAGAACGAAGCCCAGATCGTCTCTGCTGCTACCAAAATTGCGCTTATCGGGAAGCTTGCGGACGCAGGCTTGCAGACCATCGAGGCCGCAGCGTTTGTCTCGCCGAAGTGGGTGCCGCAGATGGCCGACGCCGAGCAGGTGTTGCGGGGCGTAGATAAGCGCGAGAGCGTGCGCTATCCGGTGCTGGTGCCGAATCTGCGCGGCTTCGAAGCGGCGCTGGCGGCGGGCGCCACCGAGATCGCCGTCTTTGCCGCGGCCTCAGAGACCTTCTCGCAGCGCAACATCAACTGCACTATCGCGGAGAGCTTCGCACGCTTCGAGCCGGTGTTTCAAGCAGCTCGCCGTGAGCACGTGCGCGTGCGCGGATATGTCTCGTGCGTGCTGGGCTGTCCGTATGAGGGCGCAGTGCCTGCGGCCCGCGTGGCCGAGGTGGCTGCACAGCTCTTCGAGAGCGGATGCTATGAGGTTTCTCTCGGCGACACCATCGGCGTGGGCACTCCGCTTCGTACCCAGGAGATGATCAAGGCGGTGGCCGAACGGGTTCCGGTGGAGCACCTGGCTGGGCATTTCCACGACACCTACGGCCAGGCGCTGGCCAACATCTATGCCGCGCTGGAGCTAGGCATGAGCGTCTTCGATGCCTCGGTGAGCGGTCTGGGCGGTTGCCCCTACGCTCCCGGAGCGGCAGGAAATGTGGCCACGGAAGACCTGGTCTACATGCTCGAAGGGATGAGCATCCAGACCGGCGTGAATCTGGATCGGCTGATCGAGGCCGGAGCATTCATCTGCGCGGAGCTGGGCCGGCAGACCCAGTCGCGCGTGGCGCGGGCCAGGACGAAGGCAGTTTCGTGCTGATTTTCCACGGCGGCCAGACGTTGCACGCTGGGTTACCCTAGACCCTTATGGGTCGCATTCGCATTCTCTCTGACCAGGTCGCGAACCAGATCGCCGCGGGCGAAGTCGTCGACCGGCCAGCCTCCGTCGTGAAGGAGCTGCTGGAGAATGCGTTGGACGCCGGCGCCACCCGCATCCGCGTTGAAGTCGAAGCAGGCGGGCGCAAGCTCATTCGCATCAGCGACAACGGGCACGGCATGAACCGCGACGATGCGCTGCTGGCATTCGAGCGGCACGCCACCTCCAAGCTGCGCACCGCCGACGACCTGCTCTCCATCGGGACACTTGGGTTTCGCGGTGAGGCGCTGCCCTCCATCGCCTCTGTAGCGCGCGTAACCCTGGAGACGGCCCCCGCGCCCACGGCGGAACAGGACGGGGCCGGCACTCATCTGGAGATTGCGGGAGGCAAGATTCTTCATGTCGACGACGCTGCCCTGCCTCCCGGCACGGCCATCACCGTGGGAGACCTCTTCTTCAATACGCCGGCCCGCCGGAAATTTCTTCGTGCCGAGTCCACGGAGCTGGCCCATGTAACCGCCCTGGTGACGCACTACGCCCTGGTTCATCCGGAGAAGCACTTCGAACTGGTCTCCTCGAGCCATACGCTGGTTTCCGCTCCGCCGGTCACCCGGACCTCAGAGCGGATCTACCAGATCTTTGGGAAGGAGACCCTCGCCCAGCTGCTACCGGTGGCCGCGGAGATCCGGCTGGAGCGGCCGGGGCTGCCCGAGCCGCCGCCGTGGAAACGCGACCCTGAGGAACCGGCTCGCGACCCGGGCGAGCTGCGGCTGAGCGGCTTTTTCTCCAAGCCGGAGCTCCAGAAGCTCAACCGGAATTCCATCTACATCTTTGTCAACAAGCGGCTTATCCGGGACCGCCTGCTGCTGCACGCCATCACCGAGGCGTACCGGAATGTGATTCCGCCCACCAGCTTCCCGGTGGTGCTGCTGTTCCTGGAGATGCCGCCCGAGGAAGTGGACGTCAATGTCCACCCGGCCAAGACGGAGGTCCGCTTCCGCCAGCAGACCCTGATTCACGACTTTGTCCGGGACAGCCTGCGAGCGGCGTTGGTGCAGGCAAGGCCCGCGGCAGGATTTTTGGCAGCGCTGGACAGCTCCCCTCTGGCCAGCCCCTCCCTGATGCCCCCGGCAGACTCGCCTCTCCCGGGATCGCCGGAGGAAGTCCCGGCACAAGGGGCACTTGAACCCTCCGAGGAGGCAGCGGCCAGCTTCCAGCTGACATCCCGGGAGCCAAGCCCCACCCCCGGAATGCTGCCGTTTGCCCCCGCACCGTACCGCGCCGGCAGCTTCGCCGGTTCCGACTGGACGCAGGCCGCGGCCGCACTCTTTTCCCCTGGACGTCTGCCCGAAGCCGCCGAGGGATGCTCTCCAAATCACGGCAGCTCAGCCACTTCCGCCAGCGATGCTGCGGTCGCGACGGCCCAGGTGGAAGCCGAGCAGGCAGCCCAGAACCTGAACCAGCTGGCCCATCTCAAACCCCTGGGGCAGCTGCGCGACTCGTTCATTCTGGCTACCGGGCCGGACGGCCTGTGGATCATCGACCAGCACGTCGCCCACGAACGCGTCCTGTTCGAGAAGATCCTACGCGAGCGTAATGTGGAGCGGGTCCAGCGGCAACGGCTGCTCATGCCCCTGCTGGTCGAGCTCAAGCCGTGGCAGATGGTGGTATTCGCCGAAATTGCCGACGAGCTCGAACGCAACGGTTTTGAGGCAGAACCCTTCGGGCCGCAAACGATTGCCGTGAAGGCCGCTCCGGTGGGCCTGGAGGGGGCGGGGCTCGAGAGGATGCTCACGGAGGTCATGGACCAGTCCACGCCGGGGGCGGACAAACCTGCGCAAAATGAGGATCTTACCTCGCTGCGCCGGCGAATCGCCGCTTCCCTCGCCTGCCACTCCGCAATCAAGGTAAACACCCCTCTTGACCCCGCACGTATGGAGTGGCTATTGTTGGAACTTGCAAGAACCGAACACCCGACCAGTTGCCCGCATGGACGTCCAATAGCTTTGCTGTATTCTTGGAGAGAGATCCAGCGGGCCTTCCACCGTATTTGACCGTACTTGGAAGGCGGCATCCCTCCCCTCAGGGGAGTGGGGAGCCCGGCACCACGCCAGCCTGGAAATGAGGTTCATCTTTGACATCGGAGCAATTGGAAGTCGCGCGCGCCGAAAGGATGCGCCAAAACGGACATGCGGCACTCACCATTGAGGATGCCCGCACCTGGATAGAAGAGACTGGATTGTGCCTTTTCCTGCCCAAGCGGCAGCTTTCCTCTTCTTTGGCCCCTTCTTTTGTCGAGGCCGTTATCGGCCAGCGGAATCCCACGCCGGACCCCAAGCAGATCGCGCTCGCTGAAGAGCTGTTGGTCCGCCTGGAGTTGGACGGAGTGGCGGTTCGGCTTAACCTGCTGGGTCAGGCCGGCGAGCAGCCCGATTACGTGGTTGCTGCCTGGGTTTTGCCCTATGTGTATGCCTTGCGAGGCGATCGCGACTGGCGGCGGACTCCGCAGCTCACCGGCTCCCGTCAAGTTTCTCCCCTCGCCATTCAGGCCTACAAGCGCCTGGAATCCAGCGATTCCACCATCGCGGAGTTGAAGCAGTTCCTGGGTCACGGGGTGACCGAGGCTGCGGTACTGCGCGCCATCACGGAGCTCTGGCAGCAATTGCGGATCATTCCGGTGGTTGCCGCACCGGGGCACGCCGCCAAGTGGCAGTTGCTGCGGCATCGCTTCCAAAAGGCCATCGCGGAAGGTGCATCCACCTCGCAAGTAACTGCAATATCGGTACTTGCCTCCATCTTCCTGCAGGCTGTAATTGCCGCTACCATGGAAGAGGTGGAGCTCTTCCTGGCCCCGCTGACAGCGCGCAGCAAGATCCGCGAGGTACTGCGCGGGCTAGTCGCCACGCGCCAGGTACACACCCTCTCGCTGGGTCACGCCCCCCACTTCTACGTAGCTGGGACGCTGCCGGAGTTCTCGGTGGCTACCACCCTCTACGCCAGCACCACCCTTTCCGGCTCGTCGTACCTTGGCCACCTGGAGGATCGGGAGGAGAGCTATCCCGAGCCCGCCGTAGCCGTGGCCGAACCGCCGGTCTCCGTGCCTGAAGTCCATCATCACCATGCCTTTGAGAATCACAGCAACGGCAACCATGGGAATGGATCGCACGCCAACGGAAGCGGGACTCACAAGCCGGCAGCCAGCAAGCCTCACTTTAGCCGCAGCTCCTCTTCGCACTCCGCGCATGCGCGGGATCGGAAGCCGTCGCAGGCCTCGACCAGCAATCGCCCGGCGCGGCGTCCTGCGGAATCCCGGTCCAACGGACACGCCACCAGCTCCAGCCGTCCCGCGGCAGCCAAGAGCCGCTGGTCGTCGGGATCGCCGGCCAAGAGCAGCCACACCGCCTCCTCGCACACGTCTCGGAACGGACACGGAGCTTCGGCCACTACCTCCAAGACCGGACATAGCAACGGACACGCCAAGTCGGCCAGCGCAGCCAGTGGTAAGCCGGCCTGGGGCAAGGCCAAGAGCAGCCGTCCAGCGGCAGCTGGTAAGTCCTCCAGCAGCAACCGTTCGGCCAGCCTGAGCCGCTCCGCAGCGTCACCGCGGAAAGAATCTCGCGGCAGCGCGGTGGCGGGACGCGGTAATCGCAAACCGGCGCTTGCCGGGGCGGGTTCCGGCGCCAAGCGAAACGGATTCAACTCCAAGCAGGGGACGAAGAAGCGCGGATGAGTTCCGGTAGTGTTCTCGAAAGCGAGTCCCAGACCCTTCGCAAGATCATCGTAGCCATTGACGGGCCAGCCGGTGCAGGCAAAAGCACCGTGGCCCGCCACTTGGCCCGCCACTTCGGGCTTCTCAACCTGGAGACCGGTGCCATGTATCGCGCCTTTGCCCTGAAGGCGTTGCGTTCCGATGTGCCTCTCGACAAGAGCGACCCCCTCGAGCAGCTGGCGGCGGAGACCTCAATCCGGCTGGAGGTCGGCGACCAGGAGAACCGGGTCCTTCTCGATGACGAGGACGTCACCGGTCTGATTCGCAATCCCGCTGTGACCGACGCGGCTAGCCGGGTAAGTGTATTCCCCGCAATCCGTTCCTGGATGGTTCGCCTCCAGCAGCAGCTCGGTGCCCAAGGCGGGGTGGTCATGGAAGGCCGCGATATCGGCACAGTGGTCTTCCCGCACGCTGAGGTCAAAATCTTTCTGGACGCAGCCCCTGAAGTACGCGGCATGCGCCGCTTCGACCAGATGGGTCCCAGCCCGGCGCAGCAGCGCGAGGCCGTGATCCGGGATCTCCGTGAACGCGATCAGCGCGATCGCAACCGCGCCGATTCGCCGCTCCGCCCGGCCGAAGACGCAGTGCTGCTGGATTCCACGCACATGACCTTGGAAGAGGTGGTGAAAGCTGCCGAAGCCATTGTGGAAGAGAAACTGGCGGAGCGCCTGTCAGCTCAACCCTCCTAGTTTCAACCGGCCAGCAGCCGGCACTTCTTGTGGAAAATTCGAGTTGAACGTCAATCAACCTTCTCATGAATTCCCGTCATCCAAGTGGTTAGCCGAACAATACGGCGCACTTTAATCCACTGAAATGACGAGGTCTTGAGCATGTCCACACTCTGGGCACCTTTTTCGTCCCGTGCTTCGCAGACCCAAGCTGCTGGAGTTTCTCTCGATATTCCCGAGCTGCGCGAACGCGTTCGTGTAAATGGTCTTCCTGAAACGTATGTGGTGGTGGGAGTCGATCTCGCTACCGGTGTCGCCGATCTCGTTGCTGTCCACGGTGGTTCTTCCGTGCTGTTCGATGTGCCCTTCTCGTCGATCTTCCGCCTCGAAGACCAAAAGAAGTCAGCCAGCACCCTGTTGGCCGCATAGTCCGGCCCGAAGGCGCCTTTGGCCCCATAAAACCCAAACAGAGCGAGTGGATAGCGAAGCCGTGTCCTCTGGACGAGACCGTCGAGAGCACGGCTTCAACTGTCTGCGGCTTTCTGGCTCGACCCAAAATATTCCATCCGCAATTCCTCCCTCCCGTATGTAGTTGTGGCATGATCATTCCGCACCTCACCGCGGGCCTCTTCGCGAAGCAAGCGATTCTGATCTGACTGGGATCGTGTCTGGCCTTCGCATTGAATCACTGGAACTGCGGGCTTATTTGCCTGGTTTGGGCCCGTCTCCTGCCTGCCGTTTCGCAGCCGCTTATGAAAAAAACCCTGTGGGAGGGGTCATGGAGAAGTCCTGTCTTTGCTGCGGGTCTGAGGATTTGCGCCTATCCCGCGTTCGCCGCTCCGATCTGCTCCGCCTTTTGACCTTGCGCCTTCCGATCCGGTGCCGCATCTGCCGGCAGGGGGATTTCGCTTTTGTAGGGGCTGCGCTGGCATTGCGCAAGCGGGGAATGCGCCTTGAGACAACGCACGCTTGAACGATTCCCCTTCCCTTCTCCCAGGGGGAATACTATAGGCTCGATAGTGGATGGAAACGACCTGCAATCGCTGTCATCAAGCGGTACCCGCTGAGAGCTGCTTTTGCCCCACTTGCGGGCTTCCGCAACTCGTGTACGAGGCGGAGGAAAACTCCGGCAGCACCGAGGGCGAACGCTGGAATGAAGCGGTGCGCGACGCCAGTGCGGTGGAGTGGAAGCCGGCTTTGCGCGCGGCTCTGATTCTGGCCGTACCGGCTGGACTCCTCTCCTGCGGCATGTCACCAGTAGGCCTCTTGGGTCTGTTCTGGATGGGAGGCGCAGCTGCGTGGGCAGTGTCGCTCTACGTCCGGCGTCAGCATGCACCGTGGATTACGGCCGGAGCGGGAGCACGCATCGGACTCGTGACCGGACTGCTGGCCGGCTGGCTAGCCTTCTGCGCCACCGGCGTCACCCTCTTCTGGATGCGCTTCTTCCTTCACCAGGGGCAATCTCTGGATGAGATGTGGCAGAGCATGGTGAGCCAGAGCATGAGCCAGCAAGCGCAAACCATGAGCGCAGACGTCCAGATGGCCGCCGCGGTCAAGGCGCTCCTGCTCTCGCCGGAAGGACGCGCGGGCTCGATGCTGGTGGGCATGGGCTGCCTGGAACTGGCCTTACTGGGATTTGCAGCAGCGGGCGGGGCCATCGGAGCGCGGCTGCTGGCCAGGACGCGGCGCCCGGAGCTGTGAACGAAGCTCACAGCGATCAGCAAACAGTTCACCGCTCGCAGTTCATAGTTCGCAGTTTGGAGTTCGAGGAACGGCTCGAGCTGCCTGAAACTTGCCCCGCCCCGACCCGGCCTCGTATCATCCATCGAGAGACAAGCGTCGAGAGAGCCTACATGAGCGAAGCGCAAACTAAGTCTTCCCTGCGCGTTAAAGGCAGGTTGATGTCCGCCTCCGAGATCGAGCGCACCCTGGTTCGCCTGGCCCACGAGATCGTGGAAAAGAGCAACGGCAGCGAGGGCATGGTGCTGGTCGGGATCAAGCGCCGCGGCGTGCCGCTGGCGGAGCGCCTGGGCAAGTTGATCAGTACCATCGAGAAGAGCCCCGTGGCGACCGGGGTATTGGATATCCAGTTTTATCGCGACGACCTCTCCACCGCTGGTCCGCGCCCCATCGTGAACGAAGGCTCACTG
>CBJOJD010000073.1:0-17902 GCA_966443485.1 uncultured bacterium
CGTAGCTGACCAGGTAGCCACCTTCGGGCTCCTCGCGCTCGATGACCACATCGATCACGTCGCCGGCGGTGAACTTCACCGCGCCGGTGTGATCGACGACCTGCTCCAGAGGCACCAGTCCCTCGGACTTGAGGCCCACATCCACGACCAGGTGCTTGTCGGTTTGCTTAACCACCGTTCCGGAGACGACCTTGTCTCCGTAGGCTTCTACGGCGGCGGCTTCTGCCGCCTGCTCGCGCTCGAAGGCTTCCAGCGCGGCGGAGAAGTCTTCCATGGACTCCATGGAGTGTTCCGCGTGCTCAGTTGCTGCGGCCGGGTCGGCGGGTGCAGCGGCGACTTCTGTCTGCGATGCAGCCTCGGCAACGGGCTCGGTTAGGGCATCGGCGTCCAGCGCGGGAGCGGAAGGGGTGGTTTCGGCGGTCTCGGGGGTGGACGTGGATTCGAACGACGGCTGCTCAAGCTCCGTCGTAGGGTCGAGGGTGGGTGTTTCCATTTCGGTGTTCAGGGTTATGCTCTCGGGTTCAGGATTGAGGACGTTTGACATCACTGCTGCTCCAGGATTCCTCGCACCGGCGGCTAGCGTGATCCTCCGCCGGGGGCGTTTCCGGGTTTTCCGTGTGGTCAACCGGGAGTGCCGGAGGCCTTGCGCCTTCCGATGTGTTCAGCGTTGCTTGTGATCCGTGGAGTCTTCTTAGGGACGGTCTTCCGATCCGGTCGGGCCGGATACGAATTGAACTCGTCTCCTGAGGGAAACACCCGGCAGGCAACTGCTGGCTGGAGGGCGGCCGCAGCTCACTGCTGGAATCCGCGCAGGAAGCTACGGTCTCAAGTGTAGCAACGTCAGGTGCCCGAGTCAACGTAAACCCGCGCCGCAATCAACGCTGGGCAAAAGGATCTACTTTGCTTTGTCTTCTGTAACTTCCGGACACTGATCGGGGAGAGTCGGCTTACAATTCACAGCATTTTCAGGGAAAAAGCAACCTTTAGTGACGAATCGGACAAGTCCCCGGTGAGCTGCTCCACGGCAGCACTGTCCGGCCTCGGGGGCAGCAACGGGGTGCGGCACACGCCGTATACTGAGGCAGATTTGCGCTAAGTGCGCTGGACTCATGGACATTCTCTGGACTCCCTGGCGGTATTCCTACATCACGGCGGCAGATAAAAGCTTGCGGCCCGGCGTCCCCAAGAGCCTGGACGCGTGGCCGGGGGACACCGGCTGCGTGTTCTGCAACCTGCAGGCGGCGGTGGACTTCGCCATTGAGCAGGGTATGGAGCGGGACCAGGCAGAAGCGGCCGCGGGGCTGGTTTGGCGGGGCAAGAACTGCTTTGTCAGCCTGAATGCCTATCCCTATACCTCCGGCCACGTGATGGTGATGCCCTATGCGCATCTGGACCGGCTAGCCAAGATGCCAACGGAGACGGCCCACGAGCTGATGGATCTGGCACAGCGGACGGAGCAGGTGCTGGAGCGGGTTTACCGGCCGCACGGGCTGAACTTCGGACTGAATCTGGGCGAGGCCGCGGGCGCGGGCGTGGCCGGGCATCTGCACCTGCACGCCATGCCGCGCTGGGTGGGCGATACCAACTTCATGACCGTGGTGGGCGAGACTCGGGTGGTACCGGAGGATCTGGCAACAACCTGGGCGCGGCTGCGGGCGGCGTTCGCCGAGCAGGCGCACAGTTTCACAGTGGATTTTTTAGAAAGGCCAAGCGAGTTCTGATCCCAGGTCTCCAAAACCAGGAGACCTCCACCCCACGAACCAAGACCTGTTCGTGGGAACCCCCGACCTGGGGCACCCGGCAAGGTTGTGGTTCGGAGGTGTGGTCTCCCGCCCAAGCGGAACTTGGACGGGGCACCCCGGCGGATTCCAGATAAGGTCTCGCGATTAGCGGATCAGCAGGGTTAGCAAGTCAGCGGGCCAGCTGCTGTTTGCCTATCTATGCCTCCATGATGGCATAAAGGGAGCAATTGATCGGCAAATCTCCATCCTTTGCAATCAATAACTTAGAAGAATTTGCTCTTGACAAGGGTCGAGGCGAGAGCTGAATTCGGATCCCGGATGTCCAGAATCGGGGATTTACACCTCTCCCGCCCCGGCGGAGCTTGGACGGGGCACCCGGTGTGGAGTAACAAGCGCCTTTGGGTACTCCAGGACAATGGGCGTCCAGATGGAATGCCGACCTTTGGGCGGCCAGAGGTCACTCTTTGGTTTGAGCGCGGATCCACGAACGAAATTCACGGTCCGGCATACAACCGAGCGGTTATGATTGCAGCGTCGCAGTTTGCGATGCTCGTTGCTTCCCCATCTTCGCTACCGTTCGTAGCTGTCTGTTAAAACCTGATGTTTAAAAGTTGAAGTGATTCGGCGCGGCCCGTTGTTGCGGAAGCGTGCGCGCTGACGAAGTTTAACGCTAACCACGTGCCTGTAAACGAGGACCGACGATGATGAACTGCAGAGTGTTGATTTGTCCCACGCCCGATGCTTTGGCTTCCCACAGACCGTACCGTGCGTTTGTGGGTTTGAGGCGCGGATGGAAGGCGTTGCTGATGTTGTGCTTGTGCGCCGCGATGGGCATGGCGCTGGACGCACAGACAGCGAAGGTTGTGCGAGTGGGATACTTCTTTGATCCCGGAGCTGATTACCCGAGCAATGTTGCCGTCGACGGGAACGGGAACATCTACGTGAGTGTCTACGACACTAACAACAATGTATCGGTCATCAGGATGATTCCCAGGGGCTGTGGCTCTGTCCAATGTGAGAGCACCGTCACCGCCTTCACTCGTCCTGTCGAGGTGGCAGCCGATCAGAGTGGCAACGTTTTCAGTGGGGAGTACATTCCGAGTCCAAGATCGATGGCGGTGCAAAAGATGCCCGCCGGTTGCACATCGGCAAGCTGTGTGGTCACCCTCGCCACCCTTCCGAACGTTGGTCCCTTAGCCGTGGACCCGAACGGGAACGTCTACATTCTCGATGGCACGAACAACAAAGTGGTCGAACTGCCTGCCGGTTGCGGGTCGTCAGCTTGCACGTTGACGCTGGGCGGCGGTTTCAGCAATCTCGCGGGAATTGCAGCTGACAAGAACGGCAATGTCTACGTGACAGAAGCGGGCACCAGCGCGAGTTTTGGATTTGTGCAGGAAATTCCAGCGGGTTGCATGTCCGCGAGTTGCGTGGTGACACTTGGCGGAAACTACTACAACAATCCGGAGGGCATTGCCGTAGATGGGAACGGGAATGTCTATGTGACGGATAATGTGCCGGACCAGCCGGGTGAAACGGACCGGATCAATGAGATGCCGGCAGGCTGTGTGACAGCGGACTGCGTGAGTCTGATATGGGTCAACGGGCAGGGCCGCGTCGCATTGGCTGTTGACATGAGCGGGAAGTACCTCATTTCCCCCGAGCAGGACGGCGGGACGCCAGCCGTGGCTGAATTCATGACAAAACCGGAGCCCAAGTCGGTTCCGATCGGTTCCTCGTTGATGATGACCGTTGCCATGAGCGGTCCGGGGCCCAATTTCCAGGGTACTGCGACGGTACAGACCCAAGGGGCAGCCAATCAGGACTTCACCATCCAATATCAGGGCAGCGGCGCCTATGACGGCCAGAACTACTTCCAGGACGTGTTCATCACTCCTAAGCATCCCGGCCTGCGTCAGGGCGCGGTGACCCTGGTCAACCCGAACAATACCCTTCTCGGAAGTGTAGATATCAGCGGTATCGGCGTTGGGCCGCAGATTGTGTTCAGCAGTAATCATGACCTGACGATTCTGGGCGGGGGCTTCAACGGGCCGGCCGGCGTCTCGGTAGATGGCACCGGGAACGTTTTTGTGGCCGACACCCGCGACAGCGCGGTGAAGATGATCCCGTCTGGGTGCACTGGAGCGAGCTGCGTGGTCACGCGTGGCGGAGGGTTCCACGATCCGGCGGGCGTGGCGGTGGATGGCGCCGGCAACACATTGGTGGCCGATACCACTAACAACGCGGTCAAATTGATTCCTGTGGGTTGCACGACGGCGAGTTGCGTGGTCACGCTGGGCGGCGGCTTTCACGAGCCGACCGGAGTTGCCCCGGACGGCTTCGGCGATGTGCTGGTTGCCGATGCGGGCAGCAACACGGTGAAGAAGATCCCCGCCGGCTGCATGTCGTCGGCTTGCGTGAGCACCTTGGGTGGAGGATTCAACATGCCCATGGGTGTTGCGATCGATGGGAACAGCACGGTGTATGTCGCCGACGCGGGCAATCACGCTGTGAAGGCCATTCCGATGGGCTGCGCAGCAGGAAGCTGTGTGGCGACTCTGGGCGGCGGCTTCGATATGCCGACGGGCGTAGCGGTAGACGCGAGCGGCAACGTATTCGTAGCCGACTCCGGGAACAATGCCGCCGCTGTGATTCCCGTGGGCTGTGTCTCCTCGAGCTGCGTGGCCACTTTGGGCAGCGGATTCAATGCTCCTAAAGGCGCGGCACTGGATGCGAGCGGCAACCTGTTTATTGCCGACGCTAACAACGCGGTGAAGGAACTGGCCTTCGGAGTTCCGCCGAGCCTAACCTTCGCAGCGACCAAGCCGGGCCAGACAAGCAGCGACAGCCCGCAGACGGTGGTAGTGGCCAACGACGGCAACGCTCCGCTGATGCTGAGCTCGCTCTCCGCGCCCAGCAACTTCCCGCTGGATGGGGAAACGACGTGTACGTCGTCGACGACCTTGAACATCGATGAGCTGTGCGCCCTGGCGATCGACTTCACTCCCGGGACGATCGGCAGCTACTCCGCGAACCTGGTGCTCACGGACAACAGCTTGAATGCCAACCCGCACGCGACCCAGAACATCGGGCTGAGCGGGGTGGGAGCGGCGAGCCAGCAGGCGGCGGCGCCGGTGTTTTCGCCGGCGGTGGGCAAGTACGCCGGTTCGGTCACGGTGGCGCTGACCGACAGCACGCCCAATGCGGTGATTCACTACACGCTCAACGGCACGGTTCCGACGGCATGGTCGCCGGTCTACACGGGCCCCCTCATGGTGACAAGCTCGACGGAGATCCAGGCGATCGCGATCTCGGCGGGATATCCGCAGAGCGCCGTGGCCGGAGGCGAATATCACATCGTTTCGCAGACGCCGACGCCCGTGATCAGTCCAGCTAGCGGCACGTATGCGCTGGGTCAGTCGATCACGATCAGCGACTCGGATGCGACGGCGACGATCCGCTATACAACGGACGGAACGGTGCCCAACTCGCACTCGATGCTGTATACCGGGCCGATCACGTTGACGGGGTCGGAGACGGTGCAGAGCATTGCTGTTTCCACCGATGAGGCTCAAAGCGGCGTGGCTGCCGTGAGCTACACAGTGCGCTAGGATGCAGCTAGATCCCCAGGTCTCCAGCACCCGGAGACCTGGGGATCCCGCACCTCAATCCCAGATCTCAAAATCGGAAACCCTCCACCTCATGAACAACGATCGTTTGTGGGGGCCCGCTTCTGGGGTATCCGGGACCCCGCGAGGGTCTGGTTTCCCAACAAGCTGGTCTCCCGCCCCAGCGGAGCTTGGACGGGGCACCCGGGCCCCTGTGACACCTACGAAGCCGGCGAGCCTACTGGGCGGTGTCGAGGGGATGGGAGATCTTCTCGAAGTACTCGGTTTGGATTTTTAGGCTTTGGTCGTCGGCTTTGATGGCCTTGAGAGCCGCGGCGATCTGACTGGACCAGGCCTTCTGATCGAACTCGCCCAACTCCTTGGTGGCCGCTGAGCCTTGGCCGGAGTAGTGGTTGGGGAAGCGCGCGTACCACCAGATGCCGGTGTAGACGTTGTCGGGCAGGTTGAGGCGGTGCTGATCGGCGCCGGACTGCGAATCGGCGCGGTCCATGTGGACGAGGTCGGGCCGGGCGACGAGCATGTTGGCGGTTTCGGTCTCCCCGGCGTGCATGTCGTTTTTGGGATCGCTCTTGTGGGCGGGACGGCCGGGGAGATTGTCGTTGGGCAGTCCGAAGACGTAGACCACGTAGTCGCGCGGGGTGGCGAGCTGGGACTGCGCGAAGAGGGGCAGCAGGGACTCGTTGCCGCCGTGGCCGTTGACGATCACGATCTTCTTGCAGCCGTTGCGCGCCATCTCTTTGGTGGTCTCTTGCAGCAGGGTGAGCTGGGTGCTGAGGCTGTAGGCGATGGTGCCGGGCTGTTGCTGGGCTTCGAAGATCTGCCCGAAGTAGTAGGCGGGGAAGACGACCGCGTACTCCTGCGCCACGGCGTTCTGGACGGCGAAACGGACATCGAGCAGGTCGGTACCGAGAGGCAGATGCGGACCGTGCTTCTCGATGATGCCGAAGGGCAGGACGCACACGCCTTGCGCTTGATGGATGGCCTTGATGAAGTCCGGGGCGGTGAGTTCTTCCCACTTGGAGGAGAGCTGCTGGGCATGGAGTGAAGCTACCGCGAGCAGGAAGACGATCAGGCAGGCTAGCTTGGCGAGGGCGTGGTTTCCGGAGGAGCTGGTCTCCCGCTCAAGCTCCGCTTGAACGGGGCACATCCCTCCGCACATCCGCCCGCCCAAGCAGAGCTTGGACGGGGCACCCTTGAGGAGGCGATGATTCCCGGATTTCCAACAGCGGGAGATCTCCACGCCACGAACAAAGACCTGTTCGTGGGAACCCTGGATCTGGGGCACCCGCGATCGGATGCGGTCTGCCGGGGTGGAGGGAATAGATCCCAGGTCTCCAACGGCGCGAGACCTGGGGCACTCAGGGTTCAGGGATGGGATCGCGCGGGGCATGGCGGCCTCCTCGGGTAGAGCTATTCAGCCGGATCGGGAGCGGTGAAGGAGGAGCAGCAGGGCTTCTCGGTGGCATGGAAGTTCATCAGCTCGAGGCGGATGTCATCGGGATCATAGAGATTGAATTGGCCTTTGCCATCGCGGCCGATCTGAGTGTGCGCATCGGTGCGGACGTCTTGCAGGCGGCCGGCGTCTTTGAGCTTCTTGTAGGCGGTTTCGACGGAGACTTCGCCGATGGAGAGGTGGTCGAGCACGCCGAGCTGGCGCTGCGACATGTCGGCGGGGATGCCGGAGCCGGAAGGTCCGCTGGTGAGCATGTACTCGAGCCAGTCATGGCCGTCGGGAACCTGCTGGCTGACCCAGTCGATCTTGTCTTCTTTCATGCCACCAAACCAGTAGGGCTTGAAGCCGAGCAGGGCGCGGTAGAAGGTGTCCTCTTTCTCGCGGCTGTGCACCATGAAACCGATGTGGATGATGTGATGGCCGATGGCATTAGGGGCGCTGACCTTGGCGCTGGGGGAGGGCTGTACAAATTCCACCTTGTTGCCTTCAGGATCCTGCACGGCGAACCACTGGCTACCGTCGGAGGCTTTGGTGACGGAAGCAGGGACCTTCCAGCCCTTGGCAGCAAGGTACTTGCGCATGCCTTCAGCGCTCACGGTGTTGTAGGCGGTGTGGTCGAGGCGATTGGCGCCAGCATTGGCGGGCAGGGGAAGCACCTCAACGAATTGGGTGGGACTTAGCGCGTACTTCACTCCCAGAGGACTCTCGGGGTCAGGCATCTTGGTGGCACCGATGATGAACGTGTAGTAGCGCTCGGTGGCGGCGGGATTGGAGGTGTAGACGGCGAGGTGTGAGATTCCGGTGATGGCCGGACGAGCGGGAGCGGTTTGGGCCGTGGCAGCGGCAGCGGAGGCGAGACACAGGGCAGTGGTCAAAAATGTGGAGCGCATGCAGTACCTCGAAAGCTGGAACCGCACCACGATAAATCGGTTTGGCGCAAGAGGCAATCTGAGAGCTTGCTCCAAGGCGCGGCAGGATTGTGCGCGAGCGCGGAAGAGTGCAGTTGCATCAGAGTGCACGCAGGAGAGAGGAATCACAATGGTGATTGACGGGATCGCGGGCCGCTACCGCTACAATCCGGGCATGCAGGATTTTCCACGGACCGGTTTATTCGCTGCTGTGATGGTGTGTTTGGGCTGCGCTGCCGCGACGAGCGCGACATGGGCGCAGACGGAGTTGCCAAAGGCGTCTACCGCGGATCGCGCCGAGGCTCGCGCGATCTTTCAGCAACTGATCGAGATCAACACGACCGACACGCCGAAGGGGAGTGTGACGGCGGGGTCCGCTGCGATGGAGAAGCGCTTTCTGGATGCGGGCTTCGCACGCGAGGACGTGAAGCTGCTCGGTCCTGATGCGCACAAGCAGAATCTAGTGGTGCGGTATCGGGCGGCAGGCACACCCAACGCCAAGCCGGTGCTGTTTTTGTGCCACATGGATGTAGTGGAGGCGCTGCCTTCGGACTGGCATACCAATCCGTTCGAGTTTGTAGAGAAGGACGGCTATTACTACGGGCGCGGTACGCAGGACATGAAGGACTCCGATGCCGCGCTGGTGGCGACGTTTCTGCGTTTGCATCGCGAGGGGTACAAGCCGAAGCGGGATCTGATTCTGGCGTTGACCGCGGACGAAGAGGGTGGGAAGTTCAACGGCGCGGCATGGCTGCTGAAGCAACATCGCGAACTGGTGGATGCGGCGTACGTGATCAATCCCGACTCGGGCGGCGTGGAGCTGGACCACGGCAAGCCGGTGGTGGCGGATGTGGAGGCTACGGAGAAGGTGTATGCCGACTACCAGATCACGGCGACCAATCCTGGAGGGCACAGCTCCCGGCCGCGGCCGGACAATGCGATCTCCGAGCTGACGGCGGCGCTGAACAAGCTGGCGGGGTACAGCTTTCCTGTGGAAATGAATGAGGTGACGAGGACATACTTCGAGAATCTCTCCAAACAGGAAACGGGACAGACGGCGGCGGATATCCGCGCGCTGCTGAGCACTCCGCCGGACATGACAGCGGCAAAGCGCTTGAGTGCTGAGCCCAGCTTCAACTCGAACCTTCGCACCACCTGCGTGGCGACGCGGCTCTCCGCTGGGCATGCGAACAATGCTCTGCCGCAGACAGCGCAGGCCAATGTGAACTGCCGGATCTTTCCGGGGCACTCGCCGGAGGAGATTCGCAAGCAGCTGATCGAGCTGTTTGGCGATCCCAAGCTGACGGTGAAGTACGTGTCGGATGCAGGCGTGATGTCAGACACGGCGCCGGAGCGCAAGGCGATTGTTCCGCCGCCGCCGCTGCCAGAGGTGTTTGAACCATTGACGCGGCTGACGCAGGCGATTTGGCCGGGGGTCCCGGTGACGCCAGTGATGGAGAACGGGGCCAGCGACTCGATCTACTTTGCGCAGGCGGGGATTCCCTGCTACGGCTACTCGGCGGTGGCGCTGGAACGCGATGACGATCGCGCGCACGGACAGGATGAGCGCTTGCCGGTGGATTCCTACTGGAAGTCACTGGACTTCTTCTACGCGTTCACGAAGGAACTAGGCGACAAGTGACGCCGCTGTACCGCAAGATCGCGTGGCGGCTGGTTCCGTTCCTGGTTCTGCTGTACATGGTGGCGTTTCTTGACCGCGTGAACATCAGCTTCGCGGCGCTGACTATGAACCGCGACCTGGGCATCTCAGACACGCTATACGGGTTTGCGGCGGGAGTTTTCTTTCTTGGCTACTGTCTGTTCGAGGTGCCGGCCAACCTGCTGCTGAGGCGCTTCGGGGCGCGGCGGTGGATTGGCATGCTGCTGATCGGGTGGGGCGTGATCTCGGTGAGCACAGCCTTTGTGCCCAACCGCTCGGTGTATGTGGCGGCGCGGTTTCTGCTGGGTTTGGCGGAGGCTGGATTCTATCCTGGCGTGATCTTCTATCTCACGTTGTGGCTGCCGGTGAGGATTCGCACGCGGGTGATGGCGCTGTTTCTGCTGGCCCTGCCGGTTTGCAGCGCGATTGGTTCGCCGATCTCATCGCACATTCTGCTGATGGACCAGCTGGGCGGGCTGCGCGGATGGCAGTGGTTGTTCCTGCTGGAGGGCTCGCCGGCAGTGCTGTTGGGAGTTCTGACGTGGTATGTGCTGGCGGATGGGCCGCGGACGGCGGCATGGCTTACGGATGCGGAGCGGAAGGAGCTGGCGGCGGAGCTCGCCGGGCCGCGGCAGGTGCAGCAGAGACGGGCAAAAGGCGCATGGATCGCGACCGGCCGCGATTCGGCGGCTTACTTTGTCTTCAGCGTGGGGCTGTACGGGTTGAGCTTCTGGCTGCCGAAGATTCTGGCCGCCTCTGGCGTCTCGATGGCGGCGACGGGGTGGTGGACGGCGGTTCCGTATGCGTGCAGCGCGCTGGCCATGCTGGCGGTGAGCCGTCGCGAAGGAGGCTGGTGGCTGGCAGGGATGTTTGCAGCGGCTGCGGGTGGGTTTGCCGGGGCGGCGATGCTGCACAGTTTGGCTGGAGAGCTGATTAGCTTTTCGCTGGCGGCAAGTGGCATTTACGCGGCCATGCCGCTGTTCTGGAGTGGGGCGACGCGACGCATGAACCAGGGCGCCGCAGCAACGGCGATTGCGGTGATTAACTCCGTGGGCGCGATCGGGGGATTCTCCGGGCCTTATCTCATGGGCTGGCTGCACAACACGACGCACAGCTACAGCGCCGGGCTGTGGGCGATTGCGGGATGCTTGCTGCTGGGAGCGGGGCTGACGGGATGGCCTGCGGGTCCGTCGACTGCGCTCGGCGAGAAGGCACGCGCCAACTTCGCTCAGGACGAGATCGAGGGCTAGGCCAGGAGCAGAGGCGCGCTGGTAAACTCGATAGTGCATGATTCTCCCGTTTGTCCGCGAGATCTTTGCGGACCTGGAGCACTCCTCCGCATTTGAGCGCGTACGCAGGCACCTGAGCCTGGGTGCGGGGCGTCGGATTGTGTCTGGGCTGACGTTCACGGCGCGCTCCCTCTACATTCCCTTGATGGCCAAAGCGGCGCGGCAGCCGGTGATTGTGCTGGTTCCGGACAACAAGGCCGCGGAGACGCTGGAGCCGGCGTTGCGCGCAGGCTGCGAGCTGACGGGCGCGATCGATCCTGAGCGCGTGGTGCGGCTGCCGGCCCATGACGTGCTGCCCTTCGAGAATTTGTCGCCGCATCCCGACGTGCAGGAGCAGCGGGCCGCGGCGCTGTGGAAGCTGGCCACGGGGGCGGTGTCGATTTTGATTGCGCCGGTGGAGGCAGCGGCACTGCGACTGTTCGAGCGGGACTACTACGCCAGCCTGGCAGTGAGTCTGAAGCGCGGCGAGGAGATCGACGTCGAGATCTTGACTGCGCACCTGGCTAGCGTGGGCTACACACAAATGGACCTGGTGGAGATGCCGGGTCAGTTCACGCGTCGGGGCGGCATTTTGGATGTGTACTCGCCGGAGTCGGATCGGCCGGTGCGCATCGAGTTTTTTGGCGACGAGATTGAGACCATTCGCAAGTTCGATCCGGAGACGCAGCGGTCGCAGGCGGGACTGGATGAAGCGCAGCTGCTGCCCTTGACGGAGACGCCGGTGACGGAACGGTTGCTGGCGGCAGTGAATGCGCGGCTGAGCCAACAGCGCCTGGAGATCGAGGGAGACGAGGACAGCGCGGAGTTCGCCATCGAAGCGGCAGCAGCGGGCGGCGTAAGCGTGTTTCCGGGCTGGGAGTTTTTTGCGCCGGTAGCGGGCGCGGAGAACCACCTGCTGAAGCTGATTCCCAAGTGCGTGCTGTTTGTGGACGAGCCGGGCATGGTGCGCAACCAGATCGACCGCTGGTGGAACAAAGTCGAGCAGCGGCATGAGCGCAGCGGGATCGGCAACCTGGTGCGTCCGGAAGACATTTATGTGCGACCGGAGATTCTGCAAGGACTGATCGACAGCCACTTTGGTTTGGATCTGGATCAGCTGGGCGCGGTGGACGTGTTGGACGAGGACACCACGCTGGGGGAGATCGCGCTAAGTACGCGGCCCACGCTGCGCTTTCACGGTTCCATTCCCGCGCTCACCGAGCAGCTGCGCAAGCTGATGGAGGTGGAGACGCACATCGTCATCGCCGCGGCCAACCAGGGCGACGTAGAGCGCATGGCCACGGTGCTGCGGGAGTACCAGATTCCCTATCGCCTGGGCAGTAGGACGACGCATCCCGGCGGCGAGACCATGCTGGAAGAGGCGAGCTACATGGCCGGCGACCTGCGCGTGCCGGTGATTGTGCGCACGCAGTTGTCGGCTGGGGTGAGCTTTCCGGATTCGAACCTGATTGTTTTCGGGGCCAACGATCTCTCCGATGACGCCGATGTGACGGCGCGTCCGGAGGCCAAGAAGTCGAAGACGGCGGCGTTCGTCTCCGATTTTCGCGATCTGGCGATGGGCGACTACGTGGTGCATGTGGAGCACGGCATCGCGCAGTATCAGGGTCTGAAGGAGATCGTGCAGGATGGGCTGGCGGTCGAGTTCATGATTCTGGAGTTCGCGGAGCAGGCGAAGTTGTATGTACCGCTCACCCGCCTGGACCTGATCCAGAAGTATCGTTCCACGGACACTGGGCCGGCGCCGGTGCTGAACAAGCTGGGCTCGCAGCAGTGGCAGAAGACCAAGGCACGCGTGCGCAAGGCCATGCAAGACATGGCGGCGGAGCTGATCAAGCTCTATGCGGAGCGCAAGACAGCGCAGGGCACGGCCTTTGCGAAGGATAACGAGTTCCAGAAGGAGTTTGAGGACGCCTTCGATTACAACGAGACGGACGATCAGCTGTCGGCGATCCGAGCCATCAAGTACGACATGGAGCAGCCCACGCCGATGGACCGGCTGCTGTGCGGCGACGTGGGATACGGCAAGACGGAGGTAGCCATGCGCGCGGCCTTTAAGGCGGTGCAGGATGGCAAGCAGGTAGCAGTGTTGACGCCGACCACGGTACTGAGCTTCCAACACTTCGAGACGTTCAAGAAGCGCTTCTCGCAGTTCCCTATCAAGGTGGAGATGATCTCGCGTTTTCGGACGGCGAAGGAGCAGAAGCAGATCGTCGAAGACGTGGAACATGGCAAGGTGGATGTGCTGATCGGCACGCACCGCATCTTGTCGAAGGACATCAAGTTCCAGGATCTGGGGCTGCTGATTGTGGACGAGGAACAGCGTTTTGGGGTGCGCCACAAGGAGCGCCTGAAGCAGATGCGCAAGGAGATCGATGTGCTGGCCATGAGCGCCACGCCGATTCCGCGCACGCTGCACATGTCGCTGGTGGGATTGCGCGACATGAGCGTGATTGAGACGCCGCCCAAGGATCGCATGGCGATTCAGACGGTGGTAGCGAAGTTCGACGAAAAGCTGATTCGATCGGCGATCGAGCTGGAGCTGGAGCGCGGCGGGCAGGCTTACTTTGTGCACAACCGGGTGGAGACGATCTACGAGATTGCATCGCGGATTCAGGAGCTGGTGCCCGCCGCCAAGGTGATCGTTGGACACGGGCAGATGAGCGAGGGCGAGTTGGAAAGGGTGATGCTGGCGTTTATGCATCACGAGTACGACGTGCTGGTGGCGACCACGATCATCGAGAACGGCCTGGATATCCCACTGGCCAACACGATTCTGATCAACCGCGCCGACCGGCATGGGCTGAGTGAGCTGTATCAGCTGCGCGGGCGGGTGGGGCGGTCGAATCGCAGAGCCTATTCGTATCTGTTGATTCCGCCGGATACGGAGCTCTCGGAGATTGCGCGGCGGCGTTTGGCGGCGCTGAAGGAGTTCAGCGATTTGGGCGCGGGGTTCAAGATTGCGGCGCTTGATCTGGAGCTACGCGGCGCGGGCAACATGCTGGGCGGGGAGCAGAGCGGGCACATCGAGGCGGTGGGCTTCGAGCTGTACACGTCGATGCTGGAGCAGGCGGTGAAGGAGATGAAGGGCGAGGGAGCGGAGGAGCGTCCGACCACCCAGCTGAATCTCGGCATCTCGCTGCGCATCGATGAGGGCTACGTCACGGAGGAGAACCAGCGGCTGCGCTTGTACAAGAAGATTGCGGGCGCGCAGAGCGACAAGGCGCTGGCGGAGCTGCGGTCGGAGATGGAAGACCGCTACGGGCCGCTGCCGGATTCCGCGGTGTATCTGCTGGAGGCGGCGTCGTTGCGCCTGGAGTGCGAACGCGTAGGCATTGCGCAGATCGATCGCAAGCGGGCGGAACTGCACATTCGCTTTACGGAGCACGCGGCCATCGATCCACAGCACCTGATGCGGCTGGTGGCGCGCAACGCCAAGCGGGGAGCGCAGTTCTCGCCGCAAGGGGTGCTGAAGTTCCCGCTGGCGGCGCTGCGGCCGGATGAGATTCTGCTGGAGATTCGGGAGCTGATTGGGAACCTGGTGCCGGCGCAGGTGAGCGCCTGAGTTCGTGGCGCGCCCGGGTAGAGCGGATTGCGGAGGGGCGGTATGAAAGACGCAGGTCCTTCGACTTCGCTGCGCTTCGCTCAGGATGACAGCGTTATATCAGTATGACGGCGTTCTATATCGGGGTGACGGCCAATAGAGGTCCGGCGCTGCGATGTAGGATCGAACTACGGAGAATCTGGGATGAAGAAACCCCTTGTTCTGCTTGCCATGGGAGCAGCTATGAGCATGTCGATGCATGCGGTGAGCCAAGCCGCGCAACAGCAGTTTCAGAAAGCGTCGGATGAGTACTTCGACCAGGTGTATTTTCCCTATCAACCCACAGCGGGCACGCTGGCCGGGTATCACCAGTACGACACGCAGCTAGAAGACATTTCACATCGCACCATCGATGCGCAGATCGCGGCGCTGCGCAAGTTTGAGGCGCGCATAGAGGCGATTCCAGCGGCGGAGCTGAGCCAGTCGGAGCGCGGTGACCGCGAGCTGGTGCTGGGCAATATCCGGTCCACACTGCTGACGCTGGAGACGATCCGGCCCTGGGAGAAGAATCCCGACACGTATTCAAGTGGACTGAGCGCTTCTGCATTTTCCTTGATGGAGCGCAAGTTTGCCTCGCCCGACGAGCGGCTGAAGTCGCTGATCGCGCGAGAGAAGCAGATGCCGTCGCGGTTGGAAGAGGCGCGGGTCAATCTGAAGAATCCGCCGCACATCTACACAGAGATCGCCATCGAGCAATTGCCGGGGATCATCAGCTTCTTTGAGCACGATGTGCCGTTGGCGTTTACCGATGCGCAGGATGCGGCTCTCAAGGCGGAGTTTGCGAAGAGCAATGCGGCGGTGATCGCGTCGCTGAACAGCTATTTGAAGTGGCTGAAGTCGGATCTGCTGGCGAAGTCGAATGGAGATTTTCGCATTGGGGCGGAGACCTTTTCGAAGAAGCTGGCCTATGACGAGATGGTGGATCTGCCGCTGGACAAGCTGCTGGAGATCGGGTGGGCCAATCTGCGCCAGAACCAGGAGCATTTCAAGCAGCTGGCCAAGGAGCTGGAGCCGAACAAAGATACGCACACGGTGCTGGAGGAGCTGGGCCAGAACCATCCCGCGCCGGATCATCTGCTGGACGCGTTCCGCGCCACGTTCAACAGCCTCATCGATTTCATTCAGGCGCACAAGATTGTGACCATCCCTTCGGATGTGCGGCCGATTTTGGAAGAGACGCCGCCCTTCATGCGCGCCACCACGTTCGCCAGCATGGATACGCCGGGACCGTTTGAGAAGCATGCCACGGAGGCGTATTTCAACGTAACGCTGCCCGATCCCAAGATGACGCCGGCGGAGGTCGAAGGCTACATGCACTCGTTTAACGTGGGCACGGTGATTTCGACCGCGGTGCACGAGGCGTATCCGGGACACTACATTCAATTTTTGTGGGTACCGCAGGCGCCGAGCCGGGTGCGCAAGCTGCTGGGCGCAAACACCAACGTTGAGGGCTGGGCGCACTACTGCGAACAGATGATGCTGGACGAGGGCTACGGCCAGCCGGGCGCGGGAGCCAAGGATGAGCGCGAGGCGAAGTTCCTGCGCCTGGGCCAGCTGCAGGATGCGCTGCTACGGAATGCACGCTTCATCGTGGGCATCGAGATGCACACCGGGAAGATGAGCTTCGACGAGGCGGTGGAGTTCTTCCAGAAGGAGGGGTTCCAGTCGAAGGAGACGGCCATGGTGGAAACCAAGCGCGGCACCAGCGATCCGACGTATCTCTACTACACGCTGGGCAAGCTGGAGATTCTGAAGCTGCGCGAGGACATGAAGAAGAAGGAAGGCGCGGCGTTCAGCCTGGAGAAGTTCCACAACGATTTTCTGCGCCAGGGGTTCCCGCCGGTCAAGATCGTGCGCGAGGCGATGCTGGGGGATGACTCGCCCACGCTGTGAGGGGGCGGCGGAGCGGGGTTAGCGGCCGCTGCGCGACCTGTTAGCGGGGTTAGCGGCCGCTGCGCGACCTGTTAGCGGGGTTAGCGGCCGCTGCGCGACCTGTTAGCGGGGTTAGCGGAGCTGGCGGAGTTAGTGAGGTTAGCGGAGCTAGTCTAGTTGGGCTAGCTGACGCTGCGCGGCCCGTTAGCGGAGCTGGCGGAGTTAGGGAAGGTTAGCGGAGCTAGCAGATGCGCCAAGCTCTGACCTCGCTCATCCGTTCGTACAGCTGATCCGCTCGTACGACGATCGGCTAACTCCGCGAACTGGTTCGGGTAGCGAACCGCTAACTCCGCTAGCCACGCTAGCTCTTCCTACTTCCACTTGATATTGCAGCCGATGGAGGGTCGCTGGTCGGGGGAGACGGCGCGACCGGCGAGGATGGCGTCCATGGCGGCGCGGAGATCCTCTCCCGTGACGGGGATGCCGTTGCCGGGACGGCTGGCATCGAACTGGCCACGATAGACGAGCTTGAGATCCCCATCGAAGAGGAAGAAGTCGGGCGTGCAGGCGGCTTGATAGGCGCGGGCCACGGCTTGCGATTCGTCGAAGAGATAAGGGAAGGAGAATCGGCAGGTCTCGGCTTGTAGCTTGAGGCCGGCAGGGTTGTCGCCGGGATAGGTTTCGGCGTCGTTGCTGCTGATGGCCACGACGCCGATGGGTTGGTCGGCGTAGTCCGCGGCAAACGCAGCCAGCTCTTTCTCGATATGCTTCACAAAGGGGCAGTGCGCGCAGATGAACATGACGAGCAGGCCCTTGTCTTTGCGCAGGGCGTCGCGGCGGAGAGAGCGCGCCGAGACGACGTCGGGAAGAGTGAAGTCCGGGGCGAGGGTGCCGAGTTCCAGCATTGTCGTTTCGGTACGAGCCATGGGGTTCCTTCCACTTAGCGGGGTTAACGGCCGCTGCGCGGCCTGTTAGCGGAGTTAGCAGCCGCTACGCGGCTGGTTAGCGGGGACACCCGGTTGTGTCTTGCCTGATCTAGCGCCGCTTACTCCGCAACACGCGCGAAGCGCGGCTAACTCCGCTGCCTTTCAGAACAATCCGGGTTGGCGGCCGGGCATGGTCAAGCCGAAGTGTTCGTAGGCGAGGCGGGTGGCGACACGGCCCCGCGGAGTGCGGTCGAGAAAACCGATCTGGATGAGGAAGGGCTCGTAGACTTCTTCGAGCGCGTCCTCTTCTTCGGCGAGGGTTGCGGCCAGAGTGCCAAGGCCGACGGGTCCGCCATCGTATTTCTGCATGATGGTGAGCAGGAGGCGGCGGTCGATCTCGTCGAAGCCGTGGGCGTCTACCTCCAGCATGGTCA
Organism: uncultured bacterium; assembly: GCA_966443485.1. Taxonomy (GTDB): domain Bacteria; phylum Acidobacteriota; class Terriglobia; order Terriglobales; family Acidobacteriaceae; genus Telmatobacter. The sequence goes on from CBJOJD010000073.1 coordinate 17,515, forward strand.
GGGCGGCGTTGGCGGTGGGGCGGTCGATGGTGCCGGTGCCGCGTACCTGGGCGTAGTCGCGCACCCGGCGCAGGAGGCGGTTGGCGATACGCGGGGTGCCGCGGGAGCGCAGGGCGATCTCAGCAGCGCCGTCGGGGTCGATGGGGACGCCCAGCACTTCGGCGGAGCGCTCCACGATGATGCGCAGCTCGTCTTCGGTATAGAACTCGAGGCGCAGCAGGATGCCGAAGCGGGAGCGCAGCGGCGAGCTGAGCAGGCCGGGACGGGTAGTGGCGCCCACGAAGGTGAAGGGCTTGATGTCCATCACGTGGGTGCGGGCAGCGGGGCCCTGGCCGATGATGATGTCGAGCTTGTAGTCCTCGAGCGCGGTGTAGAGCTTTTCTTCGAG
>CBJOJD010000074.1:0-17839 GCA_966443485.1 uncultured bacterium
TCGAAGCACTCCAGTACATCCATGAAAACGGCGTCGTCCACCGTGACCTCAAACCGGAAAACATCATGGTCGACGCCAACGACAACATCAAGCTGATCGATTTCGGCATCGCCGGCGACGCCGCGGCCCGCCGCCTCACCTACGCCAACATCACCGCCGCCCTGGGCAGTCCCAACTACATCGCTCCCGAACAGGTCAAAGGAAAGCGCGGCGATGGCCGCTCCGATCTCTTCGCCATGGGCGTCATCCTCTACGAGATGCTCACGGGCCGCGTCCCATACTCTGGTGCGACTCCCATGGAAGTCGTCAATGACCGGCTGCTGAACTACCCCATGCCCCCCAGCGTGGCCGACCCTTCCGTCTCCCCGCAGCTACAGGAAGTGATCTACCGCGCCTTGGAGCGAGATCCAAGAAATCGCTACCCCTCGGCCCGCGAAATTGCCCACGATCTACAGCATTTAGACCAGGTGGGCGTGGAAGACCGCCCCGAGATCCACGAATGGCAAAAGCGTAAGTCCCACCTCCGCCGCAAGTTGGTCTATTACGCCGCCCTGGCCCTCATCCCCGTGGTCATCCTGCTCGTCATGGTTTTAATTGCGCACTCGCATTAGGACATTCAAATCCTCACGCGATTTTTATGCGCCCTCTTCTAGCCTTTGTCTTGAGCATCCATCATTTCTGGCCTGAAGGAGAGCCATGGCAAAGTACAAACTGGAATACATCTGGCTTGATGGTAAGAAGCCGATCCCTGAATTGCGCGGCAAGACCACCATCAAGGAATTCGCAGCGCCGCCCACCCTCGCTGACCTGCCTATGTGGGGCTTCGACGGCAGCTCGACCATGCAGGCCGAGGGCAAGAGCTCTGACTGCCTGCTCAAGCCGGTCGCGCTCTACCCCGATGCCGCCCGCAAAAACGCCTACATCGTGATGAGCGAAGTCTTGCATCCCGATGGCACCCCCCACTCCACCAATGTGCGCGCCACCATCGAAGACGAAGAGGGCCTGTGGGTCGGCTTCGAGCAGGAATACTTCCTCTATAAAGACGGCCGTCCCCTGGGCTTCCCCGAGCAGGGATACCCCGGACCGCAGGGTCCCTACTACTGCGGCGTCGGCTACAAGTACATGGGCAGCATCGCCCGCCAAATCGTGGAAGAGCACCTCGAGCTCTGCCTCGCCGCCGGCATCAACCACGAAGGCATCAACGCCGAAGTGGCCAAGGGCCAGTGGGAGTTCCAGATCTTCGGCAAGGGCGGCAAGAAGGCCGCTGACGACACCTGGGTGGCGCGCTACCTGATGATGCGCCTCTGCGAGAAGTACGAAGTAGATGTGGTGTGGCACTGCAAGCCCGTCCGCGGCGACTGGAACGGCTCCGGCATGCACACCAACTTCAGCACCGAGTACCTGCGCGAAGTGGGCGGTAAAGAGTACTTCGAATCCCTCATGAAGGCCTTCGAAAACAACATCACCGCGCACATCGAGGTCTATGGTCCCGACAACCACCTGCGCTTGACCGGCCACCACGAGACCCAGGCCATCGACAAGTTCAGCTACGGCCTGTCGGACCGCGGCGCCTCCATCCGCCTGCCCGTCAACTTCATCAAGAACGGCTACAAGGGCTACCTGGAAGACCGTCGCCCCAACGCGGAAGCCGATCCGTACCAGATCGTGGCCCGCATTCTCAAGACGGTGAACAGCGTGTCCCAGCCGGAACTGGCCACCGCCTAACACCCATCGCAGCCGTCAAACAACGGGCGTGAGCAGGACTGAAGCGGGTTTCCGCATACAGCTCCGCCCACGCCCGTTCTGCTTGCCGGTTGCGGCGCTGGATTTCAGGGTGATAGATTTTTAAGTTACCGTTCATTCTTGTCCCACCCGAAGGAGTTCCATGTCCACTGAGTACCGTAATTTTCTGGCCCTCTCATACGAGGAACTGGAAGAACTGAACCTGCAAGCCAAGGCCGACCGCATGAGTCGCCTCTCGGCCGACGAGATCCGCGAGAAGCGGCTGAAGTACTTGAAGGACGAGAAGCGGATTAAGGCAGTCACCGTCCTCTTCTCCGATCTCGAGGGACGCCTGCACCTCCTGGACTACGACAAGAAGTTCCTTCTCGGCGCCTACGAAAACCTCACCTTCGACGGCTCTTCCATCCGCGGCTTTACCGCCCAGAAGGAAAGCGACCTTCGCCTCGGCATCGACTGGAGCGCCTTCTACTGGGTGCCCGCCGACGTCTTCGGCAACGGCAAGGTCCTGGTCTTCGGCACCGTCATCGACAAGGACGGAACCCCCTACTCCGGCGACCTGCGCGGCGTGCTCAAGGCCTACTCCGACAAGCTGTTCAAGGACAAGGGCTACACCCTCAACGCCGCCAATGAGATCGAAGGCTTCCTCTTCGCCGGCCGCGACGCGGAACGCAAGTTCCATGAGACGGGCAAGTTCGAGTTCATCAACACCGGCGGCTACTACCACGTGCTGCCTCTCGATCCTCTTCGCCAGTTCATCGACACCGCCGCCGAAGTGCAGCGCGCCATGGGCTTCCAGAACGAGAAGGATCACCCCGAAGTCGCGCCCAGCCAGTTCGAAATCAATTACGGCTACGGCGAAGTCGTCTCCGCTGCCGACCAGATTCAGCTCTACAAGCTGCTGACCCGCCAGATCGCCAACAACATGGGCTACACCGCCAGCTTCCTGCCCAAGCCCGTGGTCGGCGTCAACGGCAGCGGCATGCACACCAACGTCTCCATCTCCAAGGACAAGGTCAACCTGATGTGGGACGAGAAGGGACAGGAGCAACTCTCCACCTTCGGCTGGGACTTCATCGACCGCATCCTCTCTCACGCTCTGGACATCTGCCTGATCCTCAATCCCAGCGTGAACGCCTATCGCCGCCTCGATCCCCACTTCGAAGCACCCAACCAGATCAAGGCCTCCGCGACCGACCGCGGCTCCATGGTGCGCGTGCCCATCGGCAACTCCCGCTCCATGCGCGTGGAAGTGCGCTCCGTGGCTCCCGACGCCAACCCCTATCTGGCGCTCTACTCCATCTTCAAGACCGGCATCGACGGCTCCAAGGCCGACATCGCCGATCTGCGCCAGGCGCAGCGCTTCCTGCCCGACAACATTCAGCAGGCCATCGAGGACTTCAAGTCCTCCAAGTGGATCGGTCAGCTGCTTGGTGCCGACGTTCAGGGTCGCTTCGCCGATCTCAAGCAGGCCGCCGCGGATCGTTGCCCCCGCGCCCTTGGCACCTTCGTCAAGGCCGCCGAAGTGCAGTACCACCACGAGGTCTACAACCAGTCTCTCTGGAACCTCTTCTAAACCAGCCCTCATCAGGCAGCAAAAAGCCCGGCAGCGTTCCTGCCGGGCTTTTTTCGTGCCACTCTCTCAGTTTTGAAGCGCTAGCGATAACCCAACTTTGAAAGCCCAGCTCGCAGACATCCAGCTTTGAAAAGGCACGAGTTTACTCGTGCCATGAATCTAACCTGGAGCGCGGCTTGAGCCGCCGAGGGGGCGCCACCCCTGCCGGGTTTACACCGTCAGTGTTTGGGACGCTTCTCCCATCCTTCGCGATACCTCCCGCTTTAAGAGCTGCTTGCCGCGAAAGATGCGGGATTTGAGGCTCACCACCGACGTGTTCAACAAAAGCGCTGCCTCCCGCAACGACTGCTCCTCGATCGCGCACATCTGGATCGCACGGCGACAGAGCTGCCCTAACTGCTCGATCTCCGCGTAGAGGATCTCTTCCATCTCCCGGCGCTGACACTGCTGCTCCGGACTCAGTCCCGGGTCCGCAATGTAGGAGACCGTAGGCTCATCCTCGTCAGGCCCCTCCAGCGAAAGACACACGATGCCCCTGCGGTTCCGCAGCCACTCGCGCGCCGTATTCTGCACAATCACGCGCAGCCATGTACTCACCTGCGCTTCACCCCGAAATCCATCGAAGCTTCGATATGCGCGCAGAAGTGCCTCCTGTACGATGTCTTCTGCCTCCTCTGAATCGCGCATGATGCGCTGTGCTACCCAAAGCAACTGTGCGCGCCGCCTCTGCGCTACCTCGATGAATACATCCAAGTTTGCTCGTTTGTCGGCGAATGGATCGGCTACGCCATCGCCTACAGCTTCTACTAATCCTTCAGCAGCTGCAGAACGTCTGTTCAACATGCTGGTTCTCCCAAATGAGCTGTGCGTCGATACACGGCGTCACGGCCCCGCTTAAGAACTGCCTCGCGCTCCAAGCAACGAGAGCGCGAGAACGATCTTCGAGAAACAGAACCCTGTAAACACTGACTTCAGAACAAGCGAACTATCTGGATCGCCGTTCCCTATACAGGCCCAGGAATGACAAAGACGCTCAGAGAATGGTGGGAGGGGCGCGCCCTAATCGCCGATCAGGCAGAGAAGTGAAGATGAAGTTGCAGCTGGATGCGGCAAGGAACCGGCTCTGCGACTCCAAAAGCATCCAAGGGCGCGGAGAGGACCCGGCCACCTGCACCGCTTGCGAGAGCGGCTTAGCCTTGGACGGCACAACTGAGTGCCGCGACTCAGTCCACAGTTTTGCCATCTGCAGCCGCGACGATGGGTCACGCCGCGCCTGATACTGCGAAAGCCTATACCCGTAGCCCCAAAGGAAAACCGCGATGCCTAGCGCTATACACCCCAGCAGACCGGGGCGGATCAAGCGCAGCGAGAGAGCTTTCCTCTCCCGCTCGCAGGCTGAAATCGCACGGGTTGCGAGCGCTGCTATCCGCTTCCTCATCGGTAGGGTTGGTGCATTGGCTGGCCGACGGTGAGCTGCGCGTACGGCAACCAGCCGATATGAGTATAGCCCCATTTCCGATCGGCGCACGCCGGGCCTATGCTCCAGCAGACTCTCAGATCCCTACTGCTGCGCCTCGGAAGCCTTCTGGTCAGCCTCTGCGGCCATCTCTTTTGCTTCCTCTTGCGTCGGCGCAATGTTGAACAGCTGAAATTCGCGGATCGCGGCAGGCCCGGTGCTCGACAGAATATTCAGCCGCACCTTGGCCGCTGTAACCGGTGCAAAGAGGTCCACCTTCTTGTGCCCAATCGCTTGCGCCGAGGCCACCGTCTTCCACTTCCCTGCCGTCCACACCTCGATCGAGTACTTCTCCACCCGCTGCCCCTCGTTCAACCACTCCATCGTGGCGGCGCGGTTGAATGTGACGGGTTTGGCAAAGTCCACCTCAAGGATGGCGTGATGAGAACCCGCGGGCGCAGACCAGAATGTCTCTTCGTCCCCGTCCAGGGCAGCGGCCATATCCGGCGCCACCGCCTCATGCTGCAAGGCCAGATTGTGCGCAGACCGCTCCCGCAGCGCCTTGCCCAACTCCTCCAGCCGCGCTACATCGCTCTCCGGCAGCAATCCGCGCCGATCCGGTGCCAGCCCCAACATCAATTGGCCACCATGTCCCACGGTCTGATCGTACGTCGTCAGCAACTCATCCAGGCTTTTCAGCGAAGCCTCGTCATTCGGGTGCCAGAACCAGTGCAACGCGCGCAGCGGAGTATCTGCCTCCACCGGCCGCCACCGCAAAAATCCATGGCGATCGATCACGTTCCAGTTCTCGTAGGGAATGCGGCCGCTCTCCGTTCCCACCCAGCGCGCATCTCCATACTCAAACAAAGCCGTATCCGCGAACACCACCGTATTCGGCTGATAAGTGCGCAGCGTCTCAATGATCTTGGGAAAGTTGTAGACATGGCCTGCGCTGCCCGCCCCATCCAGCCAAAACTCCACTAGATCGCCATAGTTCTGGGCCAGCTCCGACAGCTCCGCATTGTAGTAATCATCGTAGGCCGCAGAGTCCTTGTATTTAGGCTCGTGACGATCCCACGGCGAGAGGTACACGCCGAACTTCAGCCCATACTTGCGCGCCGCTCGCGCAACCTCTGCCACCATGTCCCCTTTACCGTCTTTCCAGGGACTGGCCTTGATGCTGTAATTCGTCTGCTCGGTGGGCCACAGACAAAATCCATCGTGATGCTTGGCCACAAACACCACGTACTTCGCTCCTGAATCGCGAATCGCCTTCATCCACTGATCGGGATCGAACTCTGTGGGATTGAACACCGAAGGGCTCGCCGATCCATCTCCCCACTCCCGGTCGAGAAACGTGTTCGTCGAGAAGTGAATGATCACGCCAAACTCCAGATCCTGCCACGCTACCTGCTGCGGCGACGGCTTCAGATCCGGCGCACTCTGTGCCTCCACTCCAAGCGGCAGGCAAAGAGCTGCCAACACCAAAGCACAACGTACAGATTTCATCATCGTTCTCCCCAACTCCGGAATACTGCTACACATCCCTACTTCGACGCGGAAGACCAGATCGGCTCAGTGACTCCGCGCAGTGTGGGCCGCTTCAAATCCTCATAATCAAAGACCACCACTTCATTGCGCCCTTTTCGCAACCACGGTCCAGGCACAAACAATGAGTGCTGCGGCCCAATCTTCCACACCCGGCCGAGATTGTGTCCGTTCACCCAAACAAATCCCTTGCCCAAGCGACTGGTATCCAGAAACGTATCAGCGACCTGGTCGACGCTGAAATACCCGCGATAGAACGCCGGCCCCGCCGTGGGCTCTTCACTCCAGTGCTGAATGAATTGCGGATTGTCCATCGGCAGCGGATAAATCTCCCATCCGGTGAGTTCCCTATCGCCGAGCCGAATCGAACCAGCAATCCCAGATCGCCCATCCGGCAGATGAGGACCGTAGTTCACCCGACCCGTGTTCTCCACCAGCAAATCCAGCGTGGCGCCTGCCGGAGCACTGATGTGCAGTTCGGTCTGTCCTAGCCGTCGATCCAGCGTTCCGGCCAGCTTGCGATTCACATACACTCCGGCGTAATCCTGCAAGTGCTCAATCTTCAAATCGCCATCCGCTGCAGCATCCAAATGAGTCCGATAGAGGATGTATCCGTACGCCTGTCCCACATCTTCCATCGACTTCGGCTGCTTACTGGCGATCGGTGCCGGCAGATTCGCCCACAATGAGGACGCTTCCTTCAGCTCAAAGTCCGTCACTGCGTTCATCGGAAGCGCCCGTGGCAACGCCGGCGGCGGCGTTCCCGTGACTCGCTGAATTACGTCCCGCAGCAGATAAAACTTCTTCGTCGGCCGGCCCGCCTCATCCAGCGGAGCATCATAGTCATAACTCGTGGTCTGCGGAGAATAATGCGCTCCTGGATCATCCTGCAGGTTGGCTCCGTTCATAAAGCCGAACGACGTTCCGCCTTCGAACATGTACAAGTTGAATGAGATTCCCTGCCGCAACATCCACTCAACCTCCGCCGCCTGAGCAGCAGAGTCGGTATGCACATGCTCCTTGTTGCCCCACGCATCAAACCAACCGTCCCAGTACTCCCCCGCCATCCTGGGTTGCGCCGGTCGAATCTTTGCTAACTTTGCAAAATCCCCCTTCGCCTCTCCAGGACCGAAGTTGATCACCGCCAGCGCCTCTGGCAGCGCGTCCTTCTGCATCAGGTCCGCTCCATCGGACGTGAACAGCAATGAATCGCCGAAGCCGGCGCGAACAAGCGACTGGCGGATATCCTCCATGTACTCTTTATCGCTTCCAAAGGATCCGTACTCATTCTCAATCTGCACTGCAATAATCGGACCGCCGTGAGCGGCCTGTAGCCCGCTCAGCTCCTTGCCCACACGAGCCAGATACCGATTCGCAGCAGCCAGAAACCGCGGATCGCGCGTACGCACTTGCACCGCAGGATCTGCAAACAGCCATGCAGGCAGCCCACCAGCATCCCACTCCGCGCACACATAGGGCCCAGGCCTAAGGATGACGTTAAGACCCTCCTGTTGTGCCTCGCGCACAAACTCCGCCACATCCAGCTGCCCGCTGAAATCAAACTCTCCTGGCCGAGGCTCGTGAAGGTTCCAGAAGACGTACGTCTCCACCGTGTTCAGACCCATCGCCCGGGCCTTCTGCAAACGATCGCGCCAATACGCACGCGGCACGCGAGCATAATGGATCGTTCCGGAGATGATCTGATACGGCCGCCCCGCGCGCACAAAATGATCGCCATCGATCGTTACTGCACCGCTGCGGCGCTCTTCAGCACGCAAGCTCGTAAAGGTCAGCAGCAGGCAAACGCAGGCGAGCACGCGAGGAAAATCAAGGAGCTTGCTACCGTGAATGTGCCGCGGCTCAGATGGACGGGACAATGCGAAATTGATCATTTGCGGGTTAGATGATCGAAGCGTCGATTGACTCCAGTAAAACACACGTCGCCGCAAAAACACGTCTGGAGTCTCAGAAAACCCACACTCCCCGACTTCAGGAACACCAACGCCCGCCCGCCGCGTCACCGATCAAGTTCGGTCGTCTTGATCATCCCCCAGTACAAAAGCAAAGGGCCATGAGCTCGGTCAAAGCTCACGGCCCTTCAGGTTCTGAGGCCCCGTTACTCCGGACCTCTGCCACGTCACACCGCTCTAAAAGCTGAACTTCGCCGCAAACTCCATCGTGCGCGGCTCATAAGCGGGCGAGTTGTAGGGCGGATTCGGCGTGGAGGTTATGGCGCCAAAATTCGACGCGGTGATGTCCGAGTTCGGCGCGCTGAAGTTCGGATGGTTGAAGACATTGAAAGCATCTGCGCGCAATTGCACGTTGTAGTGCTCGTGCCACGTCGTGTTCTTTTGCAAGCTCATATCCCACTCCTGGTAGGCGGGACCGCGCAGCAGATCATAGCCGGAATTCCCATAGCTTGCGCCGCACAAGGTCTTGCCGTTGTTCGCATCCACCAGCGACGGGCAAGCGAACGCAGCGGTGTTGAACCACTCCGCTTTGGTCTTGTGCGCTGGATACAACGGCACGCCCGCAACCCGATCCGCGCGGCCACTCACCAGTCCTGGATAATCCGTTGAACCCGAAGCATCGAAGGTCACCGAGAAAGGCTGCCCCGTCTGCGCATTCACCAGGCCCGAGACCTGCCAGCCGTGCAGCACCGAGTTCGCGATGTTTCCTGCGTTGCCAAAAAGCGCCTTACCCTTGCCCAGCGGGAGCTCATACGAGTAGTTGACCTGCAGCACCTGAGGCGTAATTCCCGCAACCGGCCCATACGAATCCCGCGGATTCGCACCCGACGGGTCCTGGAAATTCTCCGTGCCCAAGACGCGCACCCACTGGTACTCAGCGCCTAGCGCCAAGCCATGCGTGTACTGCTTGTGCACACCTGCCTGCAGCGAGTTCATCGTGCTATGGAATATAGGAGCGATGTTCAAGCTGATCGACGAAAGCGGCTGAATCAACCGTTGCGCCTGCACCGTCTCCGTCAGCACCGGCGGCTCTGGCAGGTTGAGGTCAGGATTCGTGTTGCCATTTCCATTGGAATTGTTCTGCTTCAGGTTGTGCTGCCCCACATATCCCAGCCGGAACGTGAGACCATGCGCAAACTGATGCTCCACCGCCAGGTTGTACTCCTCGGTATAAGGAGTCTTGAGCTTCGCTTCCGCGTTGACTGCGGGGTTGCCGCCGTGACTCGAAGCCGATCCTGAGAACGGATTGCTCATCGTGAACGCTGTCCCATACGAAGTCGAATTGGTGTACGTGGAGTAATCCAGGAACGGTGCCGAGCCGAAAACCGCACCCACATAAGACGCCGGCAGCAGATTGAAGTAGATACCGTACGCTCCACGCACCACAGTATTGGGAACGACTTCGTAAGCGAAGCCCAAACGCGGCGCGAAGTTCGTAGCCGGACGGCCCAGGTAAGAGAAGACGTTGCTCGGCAAGTTCGCCTGCGACGACAGCGTCAGCAGCCCATACTGATTCAACAATGCCTGCGATGAAGGAATCGTGCTCGCCGGATAGGACGTACCGAACACCACCACCTTGCCCAGCGAAGGCACAAACAGTGAAGCATTGTTATACGGCCCCGGTGAGAACCACTGCAGGTCATAGCGGATACCCGCATTGATCGTCAGCTTGGGCAGCAGCTTCCAATCATCTTGAACGTATGCTGACCACTGGCTCGAAATATTGCGCGTCACAAACGATCCCGGATTGCCCTGCGCCACCGTGGTCGGAAGGCCCAGCAGGAAGTCCGCGAAGGGAACGCCCGTGTACTGCCCCGAGAACGTAAAGCTGCCGTGCTCGAATCCATTCGTCTGCGCGGCTACGTTGAAGTGGTTGTCGTAGAGATAGCCAAAACCCGCTTTGATCGTATGCTTGGTGAGGATCTTGGTGGCCGACGTATTGATCTGCGCAACCTGCTCCAGATCGTGCGAGCCAGACTCGCCCGTTCCAGTGAACTCACCGCTGAACGATAGGTGCGGCGCGCCCTCGATATACTGAGTCGCCAATCCCGGGATGATCGACTCCCACTTCGTGTTCACGTTCTGCGGAGCACGATAGATGGGCAGGTGAAAAAACGACCCGTTCGTGTCCAGGATCATCGTTGGTGAGAAGACATGTGTCCATCCCAACACTACGTTGGTGTTGACCTCTCCATCTCCCGCCTTGCCACCCTGCAGGCTGTCCGTGCCCACAGTTGGATCCGGCCCATACAGCGCGCGAAGCAGCGTGCCCCGAATCTGATCGTTGGCGCTCAGCTTGTGATCCATGTGCAAGGAGATGCGGTCGGCAGTGCTCGTGTAAGGAATCAGCTCATAGCAGTTCGTACCCAGCGTGGTCGCTGTCGCGCAGGGCATCAGCTTGTTCATCAGCGCCACTGAAACGGAGTTCAAGCGCGACGACGGAATCACATTGCCAGAGAACCCAGACCCGGTCGAAGGATCGACGATCGTAGTCGACAAAGCTGAAAAATCGCCGCCACGAATAGCCGCAGTCGGCTGCTTCGTGCTCGCACTGGCCGACTGGTTCAGCCGGAAACCTTCATACGCAAAGAAGAAGAAGCTGCGATCTCTGCCGTTGTAAAGGTGAGGAATCAACACCGGACCGGCGAAGTTGCCGCCAAACTCATTGCGCTCATACGCCGGACGCGGGCTGTTGCCGTTGAAGTAGTACTTGGCTGAGGTTCCCTTGGAGCGGTTGTACTCCAGCAGTTCTCCGTGAAAAGCGTTGGTCCCGCTGGCGCTCACCACGATCACTTGGGTGGGCTGTCCAAACTCCGCCGGCGATCCCGTGGAGAGCACCTTGAACTGCGAGATCGCATCCAGCGAAGGCACTTCGGGCTCCGCTCGCTGCAGCGTGACCTCTGCATTCGTTACACCGTCCAGCGTGCTACCCAACCCGCCATAGGAGTTGCGGCTACCTGTTCCTGCGGCGAAGGTCTCACCGCGCGTAGCCAGCTGATCCTGCGGGCCCACACCCTGAATGCCCGGCGACTGAGCAATCAAGCCCATCAGCCCCAGGCGTCCGTTCAACGGCGCATTCTGAATCGCTTCGCTATCGATGACCTGACCCACTGAAGAGTCTTCGGTCTGCAGCGCGGGTGGCGCGCTGGTCACTTCCACCGTCTCGTCTGTCGCGCCCACCGTCAGCTCCGCGTTCACCTGCGCTACCTGGTCGATCTGCAACACAATGCCGCTCTGCCTGAAGCTCTTGAATGCGCCCTTCGTAATCGCTACTGTGTATGTGCCCGGCGGCAGCTGCGGAACGGTATAGGTTCCTGCCTCTGATGTCGTCGCCGTGTGCAGCGCGTTCGTCGCCACCTCTCGAATCGTCACCGTAGCTCCCGCTAGCGCGGCGCCTGACTGATCGGTGACCGTTCCGGTGATGGAGCCCGTGATACCCTGCGCTCCCAACCTCTGCGCCCCCATCATGCTCAACATCATCACAACCGTTATCAGCAGCAGAAACGGCAAGCGTGCTGTTGCCGTACGCCAACCTCCGGCTGTCTCTCGACAGACCGCCTTTACTTGAGTCATTTTTGTTTGGCCTCCAATAGAAGAAGTGGAGCTTCGCCCCGCGGTGAGGGTGGGGATCCTTGAATGTGTGAAGAGTATTTGGCGGGCTCGTCTCAGCAGCAAGTATTTTCACGGTGCACGTCGTGCTTCACCGTGAAAAAGGAACAAGGCTCGCTGATTTTCAAAAGGTAGGTCAGTGCGATGCTGGCTTGTTTAAGCGGTGCCAGCTGATGATCGAGGGGCTATAGGAAGCCCCGTTCATGCTCCCCGTTCCCAACAAAACTTCAAACTCCGGTACCTCTTTGGCCGTGCCTCCAATGTCCTGCAGGAACTGCCCAAATTCAGCACTGGTCAGGAACTCGGCTGCTGCCTCGGTGCCCGGCTTGCTCGTGCCTTCCACCAGCAACACGTGCCCCACGTTGTCCAGCCCCGGAGCATAGACCACCACTCCGTACGCCCTGCTGGTCTGCGCTGAGTCGGTGGTGCTCTCCACGTAGAGGCTCTTTTCACCCGATCCAGGTGAGAGATTCCGCACCACGTTGTGCCCGATGGAGAAATCGTGATCCACATCGTAGGTGATCATCGAACTGAACAGCTCCAGCCAGGGGTTCGAGCGCGGCCCGCCAATCAGAATCGCATTGGCCTCTTTCAGTTCCTTCAGGCTCAGCTCGCGCGCATAACGAATCTCGCTTCGCCCCTTGGCCGCCTCGGGCACTCGCTCCAGATGAGCCACCAGATTCAGGTCGGCCATGTTGGTGTACTGGCTCGAGGTCACAATCTGCCACAGAGCCGGAGCGCTCGGCGGCGGAGTCTTCAGGTACTCCTTATTGATATAAGACAGCAGGTGGATCGGTTTACCTGACATCTCCTCCAGCAATACCAGCGTGCTGTCCGCCGGCACAATCAGCGTGGTTCGCTCGTTATTGAACAGCGAAGACCAGAAGGCCGACACCACCCGAGACTCCGCCGTCTGCGTGGGAGCCATCACCACCCGCTCTCGCCACCACACCAAAACAGCAATCAACACGATGGCTGCCGTGATGGACGCCGCCACCCAACCCTTGCGCAGTAAGTGCTCTGTTTGCCGGGGATGCGTCGCCACCGCAAGCCTGGCAGCACTGCCAGGCAACACCGGTGCCGGAACTTCGCGGCGCTCGAACAACGGGACATAAGAGCCCTTGGGAATCAGCAACACCCAAGGCTCGTCCCGCCCTTCACTCGAGAAATACTCTTCCAGCCGCTGCCGCAGGAATCGCGCCTGCGACCGCACGATGCTGTCCTCACCAACGTGATACCCCGGTGGACGGCCGAACACCTCCGTCCCAATCCGCTGCTCGTTGATGCTGGCGGCATTCCCCGCCATGTACTGCTCGCAGATAAACTTCAAAAACGCCGAAAGCCGGTGAGACTTAGAAAACAGCTCCGACCTGAGAATGCGAGCCAACAGTTCCCGCTGCTCGCCAACACTCAAGCCCCCACCTTCCGCCTCTTGCATCTACCCACCCTCGCAGCTTCGCGCGGCGCGATTCACGGTGAAAGACCCTGCACTAGCCGTGAAAAACATTGCCGCACCATTTCTCTGAGCTTCATTCTAAGTCCCGTCACCTGCTCCACGCGAAGCCAAATTGACCTCGGCCGAGGCATACCACCGGATGAAGCCGCGCTCTCCAGTCTGTATTCTCCTTCTTGCTCCTGCCCTTATTACCTGCGCCCAGACCACTGCGGCTCCCCCGGTCTTCAACCAGGAATTCATACCTCGCATGGTCAATCCCCAGATCGACCCTCCTGGACAACCGTTTTCCTACCCCAGCCGCCCCACTGACCAGCTCAGTGTCATGCACTCCCCCTCCGGCGCCGAAATCACCCCCGAGGGCTATCTCTACACCGGATTCGGCGAGCTCATGTTCTTCCTCGGCATCGAGCGCACGCCCGTGAACCAGCGCATCCGCACGCTCGAACATGGATACCTGCCGGTCTACTCCTACTCCGTTGACCACGACGGGCTCCGCTACCGCTTCACCCTCTTCGCAGCATCCCTGGGACCGCAACAGACCGGCCAAAACGTCGTCAATTTCGTTCGCGTGTCCATCCAGAACCCCGGCCCGGAACCTCGCGAGGGCTTTCTCACCTCAGCCTGGCGATATCAAGCCGAACAGAACACGACCTTTCCCACCGGCGACGACCGCTTTCGCCGCCCCGAAATCGCCAAGCGCCCCGGAGACAAGCAGCAGCCTGGAGAGCCTTTCAATCCCGCCTCCACCTACGCTGTCCAGAACCACGCCTTTCTGCGGGATGGCAAAGCCATCTACTTCTTCCCCGCCTCGCCCCGGCCGCAGCTCACCGCGAGCTACCGCGACTACTACAACCGAACCTCCGCCAACGACGGCAACATCTCCACCCAGCCCACCACCCCTATGGCTGCCGCCGAGTATCGAGTCCAGGTCCCGCCCTCCGGCGTCCGCACCCTCGACTTCAAAATCCCCTTGCTCCCCGTCGCTGCATCCGATCGGTCCGCCATCGACTCCGTACAAGTGGCCAGCTTCGATGACCGCCATGAGCAGGTCGTCAAATTCTGGGAGAGCATCCTCTCCGAGGGCATGCAGATCATTACCCCGGAAGAAAAGGTCAATAACACCTTCCGCACCAGCCTCGTCAATACGCTCGCGTCGCTGAACAAGGTCGGTAACGACACCATCCAGACCATCAATCAGTTCCAATACCACGGCTTCTACCTGCGCGACTCCGCCGACTTCGTGCGCATGTACGACACCTCAGGCTATCCCCAGATCGCGCGCGCCATCCTCGACTTCTTCCCCACCCGCCAGCAGCCCGATGGCAACTTCCTCTCCCAGCCCGGCCAATTCGACGGCTGGGGAGAGGCCCTTTGGACCTACGGCGAGCACTACCGCATCACCCACGACAAGACCTTTGCCGCCGCTGCCTACCCGCACATCGTTCGCGCCGTCGCTTGGCTCGAGCGTGCCGTCGCCGCCGACCCGCTCCACATCATGCCCGCCACCGACGTCCGCGACAACGAGTACATCCCCGGCCATCTCACCGGATACAACTTCCTCGCCCTCGATGGCCTCCAGGCCGCCGTCCTCATGGCCCATGACCTCGGCCGCTCTGACGATGAAGCGCGATTCACGGCCTTGCAGCAAAAGCTTCGAGCCAACTTCATGAAGCAACTGGACAAGGTCACCGCCGTCACCGGTGGCTACATTCCTCCCGCGCTCGATGGAGATCCCGGAGGCACAGACTGGGGAAATCTCCTTGCCCTCACGCCTGAACAGCAACTACCCGCCTTCGATCCCCGCATCACCGCCACGCTTCGCCGCGCCCAGGCCGGATACGAAGAGGGCTTGATCACCTATCACCAGCCGGGCCAGGGTGTTTACCTGCACCACTACCTGACCATCAAGAACACGCTCACCGAACTCATCCGCGGGGAACAACCGCAGGCCATCCGCGAGTTCTACGCCGAACTGCTGCACACCACCTCCACCCACGCTGGGTGGGAATACTCCATCCGCCCGTGGGGCGATCGCGACTTCAGTGGCAACCTGTCTCCTCACGGCTGGTTCGCTGCCGAATTCCGCAACCTGCTCCGCAATATGATGCTGCGCGAAGACGGCTCGACCCTGCATCTCCTCTCCGCGGTCTCGCCTGACTGGGTCGGCTCCGGCAAGACGATCCATGTGCAGAACGCGCATACCTACTTCGGCCAATACGGCTTCGACTTCGAGATGCCGTCAGACACCAGCGCCCGGCTGGACCTCTCTCCCAACTTCGACACCGGCTTTGAACCGAAAAGGATTCTGCTGCACATTCCCTGGTTCATGCACCTCACCGCCGCCTCAGTCGACGGAAAGGCTCTGGCTCTCTCCACCAGCGACGCCATCGAGCTGCCGCCCAACACCCGCTCCGTCACTCTCACATGGACGCGCAATCCTCTGCCCGCCGACCTCCCCGCCAGCTACGACGATGCGGTCACCCGTTATCGGCAGGAGTACCAACGCCGCTTCGACGCGCTCACCCACGGCGACGATTCTTCGTCAGACTCCGCAGCTGCGCAGTAGCCATCGTTCAGCTCGAGCGACCTCGACCCCGGCCGTGATCTAAGATCGAATCGGAATCCGCATGCGCCGTATACTCCGCTTTGCTCTCTCCGCCCCGCTCTCGATCCTGGTGCTCGCTACCTCGACATTCGTTCGCGCGCAGGCCTTCACCCACCACACCTTGGTCAGCGTCGCCGCCAGTTCCACGGCCGGCAGCTTCCCTCTCGTACACGGCGGAAAAGCCGTCGCCATCTTGCTCGATGCGCAAGAGCAGAACACCCTCGGTGCGGCTACTGAAGCCTTCGCCTCCGACGTTGAGAAAGTGACCGGCGTGCGGCCCGCGATCCTCGCCGACTCTCATCTCCCGCTTCCGCCCAACCTCATCATCATCGGAACCGTCGACCACAGCGCCACCATCGACCAGCTCCGCAGCCGTCACCTGATCGACACATCGACCATCGCCGGCAAATGGGAGAGCGCGCTCACCACCGTCGTCCCGCATCCGCTCCCCGGGGTCCAAACGGCTCTCGTGATCGCCGGCAGCGATCGGCGCGGTGCCGCCTTCGCTCTCTTCACTCTGTCGCGCCAGATGGGCGTCTCTCCCTGGTCCTGGTGGGCTGACGTCCCCGTGCCCCATCACGACAACCTCACCGTCACCGCCCACAACCAGATCCAGCCAGAGCCCTCCGTTCAATATCGCGGCATCTTTCTCAATGATGAAGACTGGGGCCTGCGTCCCTGGGCTGCGCAGAAGATGGACCCGGAGCTCCACAACATCGGCCCGCATACATACGAGCGCATCTTCGAACTGCTTCTCCGCCTGCATGCCAACTCGCTCTGGCCTGCCATGCATCCCGGCACCCTGGCCTTCAATGCCGTTCCTGAAAACGCCAAGCTCGCCGACCGCTGGGGAATCGTCATGGGCTCCTCTCACTCTGAGGCTCTGCTGCGCAACAACGTCGGCGAATGGAATGAAGCCAAGGATGGTCCATGGAATTACCAGACCAACCGCGCTGCCATTGATGCCTACTGGGACCAGCGCCTGACCCGGAACGGCGGCTACGAGAACTTCTACACCGTCGGCATGCGCGGCGTGCACGACTCCGGCCTCGAAGCCACCGGCTCCGTAGAAGACAAAGCCCGCTTGGTCGAGCAGGTCATGGCCGACCAGCGCGCCCTGCTAGCCCGCCACGTCAACACGGACCTCTCCAAGGTGCCTCAGGTCATCTGGCTCTACAAGGAATCCCTCCAGCTCTATCGCGCCGGCATGAAGGTTCCAGACGATGTGACCCTGGGATGGACCGACGACAACTACGGCTACATCCGCCAGCTCCCAACCCTCGCGGAACAACAGCGCTCCGGCGGATCGGCCGTCTACTATCACGTCTCCTACTGGGGATTTCCTCACGACTACCTCTGGCTTTGCACCACCCCGCCTGCACTCATTCGCGAGGAGATGACCAAAGCATACGATCACAATGCACGCCGCTACTGGATCCTCAACGTCGGCGATCTCAAGCCCGCGGAAGCAGACATCGACTACTTCCTGCAGCTCGCTTGGAATGAGCCCGCCATGGCGCGCATCGATCAACACACGTTCCTTGAACGCTGGACCGCGGAGCAGTTCCCCGGAACCTCTGCCGCGCAGATTGCGGCCGCCCTGGACGCCTACTACAACCTCAACTTCATTCGTAAGCCCGAGTTCATGGGCTTCAACGGCTACAACGAAGCCATTCGCCGCACCGCCTTCAACCCTCTGGCCTGGCCCGCAAACGACAACGACGGCCAGAATGGCGAGCGCATTCAGGCCTGGCAAAAGCTCGCTCAGGATGCAGCCTCGATCGCCGCTACACTGCCCTCGCAATATCGCGCAGCATTCTTTGAACTTGTCGGCTATCCCATCCAGGCCTCAGCCGCACAAAACCGAAAGCTTCTCTTC
>CBJOJD010000075.1:0-17506 GCA_966443485.1 uncultured bacterium
GGCGCTTTCCCCCAGAGCCACAATCGCCACATCGGCTTGCTTGGCCATCTCCACCGCTTCGGCGATGCTCTTGGAATCGTCGATCACCTGATCTGCTGCTCCCGCGGCAGCAACCGATCCGCCGAAATTGACCTTGTTCAGAATGACCTCATCTTGCCCGGAGAGGAGTCCGCAACCTTTCGCATAGAGCAGCCTGTCGCCCAGGCGCTCCTGCAATGCCTGCCGCAGGGTGACCGCGTATTTGGGATCAGCCTGGGACCAGGCTCCGACCAGGTCGCGCTGGTTGTCGGCCATGGGACCAATCAGCGCCACCTTCTTTGCTTTCGCGGTCAAGGGCAATAAGTTGCCAAGGCCCTCGACTGGATCGTTCTTCAGCAGCACCAGCGTCTCGTCGGCCACCTTGCGCGCCAGTTCCCGCCGCTCTGGGGTGGGCTCCCACGGAGCGCTGGGCTGAGTGTAGGGATGGTCGAACAGTCCCAGCGCGAACTTCACGCGCAAAATGCGCCGCACCGCCTCGTCCACCACAGACTCAGGAATCCTGCCCGAGCGAACTTGGCCGGCGATCACCGTGCCGTAAAGATTGCCCTCCATGTCCATTTCCACGCCAGCTTCCAACGCCTTGCGCGCAACCGTAGGACCGTCTCCGATGGCATGGTTCATCAGTTCCGCAACCGCGCCCCAGTCGGAGACCACAAAGCCATTGAATCCCCACTCCTTGCGCAGGATCTGATTCAGCGTCAATGGATCGGCTGTGGCGGGCACGCCGTTGATCGAGTTGAAGGAACTCATCAAGGTGGCGGCGCCCTCCTGCACCGCGGCGTGATAGGGCTTCAGATAGACCTGGCGCAGAGTAATGTCGCTCATGTCCGTAGCGTTGTAGTCGCGTCCGGCAATCGCAGCACCATAGGCTGCGAAATGCTTCACGCTGACCGCCACCGAATCAGGCTTGGAGAGATCGCCCTGCTGATAGCCCCGAACCCAGGCCCGCGCCATCACTGAGCCAAGGTAGGGGTCCTCACCATTGGACTCGATGATGCGTCCCCAGCGCGGATCGCGTGCGATGTCCACCATCGGCGAGAAGACCCAGGGGATGCCGTCGGCCCGCGCCTCGACTCCGCCAGAATGAGCGACGGTCTCCGCGGCTTTGGGATCGAAGCTCGCTGCCACCGCCAGCGGGATGGGAAACGCGGTGTGGTCGCCGTGGATCACGTCCAGCCCAAACAGCAGCGGGATGTGCAGGCGCGTCTTCTCCATGGCGATGTGCTGGTAGTGATTGGTCGCGTCCGCTCCCACAACATTCAGGAATGAGCCGACCTGCCCCTTAGCCACCATCTCATCGAAATGCTGGTTCTTGCCTTCTGCCCCCGGACCCGTCGCAAAGCCGGCAGAAAACTGCGCGAGCTGGCCAATCTTCTCGTCCAGCGTCATCTTTCGGAGCAGCGATTCCACCCTGTCGTTCAGCGCCCGATCAGCAAGCTGGGGGTTGGAGGGCGGGGCGGACTGGGCAGAGACACCGAAAGCGATGCCCGTCAGAAAGCTGCCCAGAACGGCTCGACGGCAGGTGGCGAAGACACGGCGGCGTGAAAGAACCATAACCCGGTCATCATAAACCTCCGGCGCGGACCAACGATTGCCTCAGCTGGAGCCCCATCCGCTACCGCGGGCGGCCACGGATTCTCGCTCCAGCGGCGCCACGGAGCCTCTGGGCGTGCCAGATTGGGAAAGGCGCACCTCCGCGCCGTCAGTTCGTGCTTGCATCCAGCCAGACTCGCCGCATACTAAGAGCACCCCAAAATTTTCACGGAGCAGGGATGAGCGCGATTTCTGCATTCATTCTGTTGGCTGCGGTCTCTACGGGCCCGGCCATTGAGCACGTTAAAACCTTCAATAACCCAGTGACCCGACCGGCGCTGGTGGAAATACCGAAGAGTCCTGACAGCCTGACTCTGTACAACGCCAAAGGCGAGGCCGTGGCGCGCTGCGAAAAGAAAGACGATGGCTTTGGGAACTGCAAGATGGAGCCGGGAGTGACCCTGGACGACGTGATGAACGCCTGGGTCCATGCCTACGAAGACTTGCAGAAGTAGTCGTTGAAGCCGCTCCTGCCCCGGCGGTGAGCCGGGAGAGCCGCGACCGGACCGCAACCCTCCAGCTCGGTTCGGGTCGGTACAGGCAGCCAGAGTGCGGCAGTCGCGAAACAGTCGGCGGATGCTCTACTCTTGCTGTGTCCGCTATGGCGAGCTTGTTCCCATCCATCCGCAAAGCCTTCCTGCTTACGCTGGAACACGATGTGTTCAATACCGCCAAGGCCGCCGCCTACTCCGGCATGCTGTGCTTCTTTCCAGCGGTGCTGGCGGCGACCGAACTGCTGGCCTTCATCCCCGAAGGTAGCTCCGTGCTGGGCGAGTGGCGCAGCACCTTCGACCAGTTCCTTCCGCCCGGCTCCATGAACTTGCTGGAGAACTCGATCGACGAGCGCAGGTTGCACTCCGCCCAGGTCATCGTATCGGCGGGCATTATCGCCATCTTTGCCGGCCTGGGCCTGATGCTCTCTTTGATGGAAGGCTTTCGCCGGGCTTACCGGCTCCCCCGCGACAACTGGGGCTTCTGGGAGAAGCGCCTGCGGGGCTTGCTTCTCGTTCCTATCGTTCTGATTCCACTATGGTTGGCGAGCCTTCTGCTGGTCTTTGGGCACCAGATCGAGGTGTGGATGGTTGCCAACTCCGACCACGAGCTTCGGCACGTGGTGCTGTTTTTTTGGAGGATGGTGCGCTGGACCCTCTCCGTGGTCACTGGGGTGACCGTGCTCGCCGCCCTCTATCACTTCGGCACCCAGCGCAAGGAGCGCTGGTTCTGGGTGCTGCCTGGGGCGGTCACGGCAGCCCTCTTGTGGTTCCCCGCAACCTTGGCCTTCGGATGGTATGTGACCCGGGTGGCCGATTACTCTCGTTTCTACGGCTCATTCGCAGCCGGGATCGCCACCCTGGTGTGGCTCTATCTCAGCTCTTTCAGCGCACTCTTAGGCGCGGAACTCAACGGAGTCTTGTTCAGTGGCCGCCAGTCCCGCTTGGCTGCCTCTGAGGTCGCCAAGTCCGTTCACTCCGGTCTGTGATTTTTAACACCGACCGTGTTTCATTCGGTCCAACATGATGGATAGGGGGCCTGCGTGCCCACCCCCATGTAAAATGAAGCGGGTCGCCCACAAAATCTTTTCATACCACTTTTGCACACTCTCTGGAGCACTCTGAATGCCGTTTGCTGAACTAAGCCTGACCGATTCTGCAACTCAACGCCGCGCGAAGATCGTTGCCACTCTCGGCCCGGCCTCCAACTCAGAACCTGTGTTTCGCGATCTTGTCCGGGCCGGCGTCGATGTGGTCCGGTTGAACTTTTCTCACGGCACGCACGAGGAGAAGCTGGCCCTGATCCAGATGATTCGCAAGGTCAGCCGCGAAGAGCACAAGCCGCTGTGCATCCTGGGCGACTTGCAGGGTCCCAAGATCCGCACCTCCAAGCTGAAGGACCACCAACCGGTGCTGCTCAAAGCCGGGCAGCGTCTCACCATCACTCCGCGCGATGTGATGGGCACCGCCTCCGTCGTTGGCACCACCTTCAAGACGCTGGCTGAAAACGTGGAGCAGGGATCGCGCATTCTGCTCTCCGACGGCCTTATCGAGCTGCGCGTCCACGAGGTCGACGGGGATGACGTGGTCTGCGAGATCATCAACGGCGGCATGCTGGGCGAAAACAAGGGCATCAATCTGCCCGGCATTCCGGTCCGCGTTCCTTCGTTGACCGAGAAGGACGATGCCGATCTCGAGTTCGCCCTCAAGAATGGCGTGGACGCGATTGCCGTCTCCTTTGTGCGGACTGCCGAAGATATTCGCCTGGTGCGCAACCGCATCTCGGCCTATGGCAGCGAGACCTGGATCATCGCCAAGCTGGAGAAGCCCCAGGCCATCGAGCACCTCGACAGCATCTTGCAGGTTGCCGACGGCATCATGGTAGCCCGTGGCGATCTGGGCGTGGAGGTTCCTCCGGAGCGCGTTCCCGCAATCCAGAAGCACATCATCCGCCGCGCCGGGGAGTATCGCAAGCCGGTGATCACGGCCACGCAGATGCTGGAGTCGATGATCGAGAACCCTCGCCCGACGCGCGCCGAGGCCTCGGACGTAGCCAACGCTATCTACGACGGCACGGACGCAGTGATGCTCTCCGGCGAGTCGGCCATGGGTAAGTACCCGCTCGAAGCCGTCTCCATGATGAGCCGCATCGTGCAGGAGGCGGAGCGCACCATTAAGGAGCAGAACGGCGGCTACCACCCCCGGATCCGCGAATCGCACCTCTCCATCGCCGAGACCATCTGCGAAGCAACCGCCCACGCTGCCGAAGATCTGGATCTGCGCGGCATCGCGTTGTTTACAGAAACCGGCACCACGGCTCGCCAGCTCTCGAAATACCATCCTGCCGCACCCATCTTTGCCCTGAGCGCAATCGATGTGACGATTAATCGTCTCAACCTGCTGTGGGGAACTGTTCCGATCCGCTGTCCCAAGGTGAATTCAACTGAGGCAATGGTGGATCTGGCGGAGAACTTGCTGGAGCAGGGAGGGTATATCCGGCCCCGGGAGATCATCGCCATCGTGGCCGGCACCCGCACCAAATCGGGCTCGACCAACTTCCTGCGTTTGCACGTGATGGGCGAAAACACCACTCCCGACAACGGCCGCTTCCTCTCCGCCCACGAAGACGAGACGGGAATCGAAGCTCCCGCTACCAAGGGCAAGCGAGTAGCAGCCAAGGCCGTCAAGGTTCCGGTGCGGCGCAAGTAAGGCGCTGATCACCGGAATCTACTTCCAGTAAGGATTCACGGATAACTTTGAAGCCGCTCTCTCCGGAGGGCGGCTTTTTTATTTCGTGAAGTGATCTTTCCTCAATTTGAACGCCGGTAAACCTATCCTCGCGGGCATCGCATCGGATTGGGTCAGACAGACAATCCGGCCCAACCTTACATGTGCGCCGACCCGGTCGGCGCTATAGGCCATTTGGGTCGAGGAGCTAACTTGATGCGAAAAGACGACAATCAGCCTGAAGTCGACAACACTCCCGAGAACGAGAAGGTTTCCAGCTCCATTCCACCTGCCATGCTCAACGAGAACCGGCCATCCGGCACGCACAACCGCAGTCATGCTGCGCACCTGGACTCGGGCTCCGCCGAGCCACACAGCAAACCGGCAGGAGATCTGCGCCGGGGCTCTTATCCCACAGGCCGCAAGCAGCCCTGAACTTTTCCATTGCCGGCGCAGGCGCATCTGGCAATCGGCAACCTCTGAGCCGATGCGTCAACCGTCGCCCATTATTCGAGGGTTTTAATGACACACTCCACAACTCCGCATACCAAGTCGCAACAGAATACGCATTTCGCCCAAACCGACGTGAATCCCGACGAGTTGGAACAGACCGTAGGGACCAGTCAAGATGCAGCTGCCTATGAGAACCGGGACGGCGCACAGACTGGCGGCACGCGTTTTCCCAAACACACTCCGAGTTCAGCGCAGCCTCACAATATCGAGCCTGCGGTGGCTGCCTTTGAGGGCTCGCTGGAGAGCCGCGTCTCAGAAGATCCGACCCGGCAGGGAATATCTTCGCGCTCCGCCAAAGACGAGAGCGCCGGTCAGCGGAAGGTAACCAGCGCCCGCGATGACGCCCAGGCGGGCGTGAACCATAGCAACAAGATCCCTGGTTAGTTCGCGTCAACGCTGCAAAGGAGAATTGAAGGTGGCTATGGATAAATCGAAGGTCGCGCTTGAAGAACTGCAGCAACTCGCAGGCTTTTGGTCCGATAAAGGCGATGCGCTCTCGGTGTACTTTCAATGGCTGACTCCCTCGGAGCTGGCGCACCGCGAGGAACCTATTCTTGCCAAGCAGAAGATACAGGAGGCTCTGGGCAGTTTGCACGGCAACAATCGTGCCGACCGCGAAGACATTCGCCGCGTCATGGAGACAATCAGCGCCATGAAGGGGAACGGCGGCCGAGCGAAGGTGATGTTCGCCTGCGGACGCCAGAACATATGGCATGAGTACGACGTGCCGGGAAACTTCGGCGTACGCATCGAGGCGAGCAGCTCGTTCGTGCTGGCTCCACTGTTGGGGCAACAGCAAAGCCGGCGTCGATACTGCATCGCCCTGGCTGACCGCAATCGCGCTCGCTTGCTGCTGCTGGAAGCTCTGGAGATCTCCGAACACAGCCAGGTGCTGGACGAGGAGAAGGAGAAGATCCGCACTACCGGCGCGCGCAAGTCCGTGCACCTGGAGCGGAAGAAGGAAGAGCAGGCCCGCAAACACTTCTGCTTCCTTGCCGATCACCTGCTCCACTTCCACGAGCATGGGGATTTCGATTCCCTGATCATCGGTTGCCGCGATGAAACGTGGTCAGAGATTGAAGATGCTCTGCATCCGGAGCTCAAGCGCATCTTGGCAGGACGTTTCACCACCGATCCGGGTTTAGCCACGTGCGACGAAATCCGCGAGAGAGCTCAGGCCATTGTGGACGAACGCGACAAGCAGGAAGAGCTCGCGTTGGTTGCCAAGACCATGGGTGCGGCTGCATCGAACGGGCTCGGCGCCGTCGGCTTGGACACGGTCATCTCCGCACTGGAGAAAGGCGAGGTGCGCACGCTGCTGTGGCCCAATGGAAATACCATCAGCACCGTCGGCGCATCCTTGTGCGAAAGCTGCGGGCATCTAGAGGCGCAAGACCTGCATGCCTGCACTCTGTGCGGCGCACGTATGCGGCGTTTTGCACACGCAGAAGAGGCGCTGCTGCGGCGAGCGATCAACAACAGCATCGAGGTCCGGCCTCTGCACTCGGCAAAGCTGCCGGCTCCGGGAGACATTGCAGCGCGGTTGCGCTTCCGCGCCGACCAAAACACGGCACAGATGTTTCCCCAATAGACCAGCAGGGAGTAGCGGGCGATCCCCGCTACTCCTCCCGTGAGTACTTGTTACGATCCTTGTCGCGCTGGCGCTCCATGGCCAGCTCAATCAGCCGGGTGATCAGATCGGTATAGCCGATCCCGGTGGCTTCCCACAGCTTCGGATACATGCTGATCTGCGTGAATCCCGGCAGCGTATTCACCTCGTTGATGTAGATCCGGCGCTTCCCGGCTGGCTCCATCAGGAAGTCTACCCGCGCCAATCCAGAGAGATCGCAGGCCCTGAATGCGGCCACCGCCATCTCGCGAATCTGTTTAGCTTCCGCCCGGGTCAGCTTGGCGGGAATCACGGGAACAGAGCCTTCCGAGAGATACTTCGCCTCGTAGTCGTAGAACTCTTTCCCCGGAATGATTTCGCCCACCACGCTGGCCTGAGGCGCATCATTGCCGAGAACGGCCACCTCCAGCTCGCGTGCTTTCTGCTTTTGGCCCCCGACACCCTGCTCGATGACCAGCTTGCGATCGTATTTGGCTGCCTCATCCAGCGCGGGTCCGAGTTCCTTGCGATCATGCGCTTTGCTGATGCCTACAGAAGAGCCAAGATTCGCAGGCTTCACAAATACGGGATACTTCAGCGCTGCTTCAATCTGCGCGACTGCTTTACGCGGAGACTTCTCCCAATCGGCGCGGAGGATGGTCACGTGCTTCACAATGGGCAGACCGGACTGCGCGAACAGGCGCTTCATTACGTCCTTGTCCATGCCGGCTGCGGAGCCGAGAACTCCCGAGCCGACATACGGAATGCCGGCCAGCTCGAACAACCCTTGAATGGTCCCATCCTCGCCAAAGGTTCCATGGAGCACGGGGAAGACTACGTCGAGGCCCTTCCCTGCCGGGCCTTGGGGCCCCGGTTCGGGCGCGAGGAGGGTCGGAATCCCCTCGTGGAGCAGCTTGGCGCCGGGTGTCACCTCGGGA
This sequence comes from uncultured bacterium, assembly GCA_966443485.1. Classification (GTDB taxonomy): domain Bacteria; phylum Acidobacteriota; class Terriglobia; order Terriglobales; family Acidobacteriaceae; genus Telmatobacter. The sequence continues at coordinate 7,911 of CBJOJD010000075.1, forward strand.
TCCCCTGCGCGCAACCGCCGTGCCTCAGAGCCAGTGCTGTTCTCCAGCAAAGCATGCGCATCGCCCGCCGCCAACCAGCGGCCTTCCTTGGTGATGCCAATGGGGACGACGTCGAATCTGCGGCGGTCGATCGCCTTCAGAATGGAAGCGGCCGACAACAACGAGACCTCATGCTCGCCGCTGCGGCCGCCAAACAAAATGCCTACACGAAGCTTCTTCGCCATGCTGTTCTATCACCACCTGAGATCGACAAAGATCTCTTTGACTCAGTGTAGTGCTGCAAGGCGCGGACCCACTCTGGTCGGCGCGATCAAAACCCGCTGAGGTACACGCGGAATTACGCAGGCGTGAACTGGGCCAGATCAAAGATGCCCAGACGCTTCTCCAGCTCGGTGACCTTGTCCACGTAGATATCGAAGCCATCGCCACCGAAGGTCTTGCGCTCGATGCTCTCAAACTGCTCGCCTAACGCGTCATACTCGTGCGCCGAGACGATCTTGTGTAGCTCGGGAAAAAGGACGGTATCCTCCCGCGCCTCATGCGGAGCGTACATCCGGTTGAACGCCTCCAGGTCTTGCACTAACCGGTTGCGCTCGTCCTCTGTCTTGTACGAACCTGCCGTTGCCAAGATGCGGTCGGTCACCCTGCGGCCGGCCTGGTGCTGCGTTTGCAGGACCGTCACCAGCTCGACCAACTTGCCTGCCTTCCGAAAGCGCGGAAAGAGGTGCTCCTCCTCCAGCTTCTCGTGATATTCCTCGATGAACTTGCGAATGATGGTTGCGCCTGCGGTCACCGCGTCTGGCGGAAAATCCTGCTTGGTGCGGATGCGGCGGATAATCTCGTCATATGCCAACAAAACGCGTTTGAGAATGCCGTGCTCGCGCATCAGGTCTTCATTGGTGGAGACATCCTCCTCGGCTTCTTGCTCCGGAAGAGCGATGGCACGTGCTCCCGGCAGAAAGGCCAAGCTGCCGGCTGGCACTGCGGCGACGAGAAACGAGCGGCGGGAAGAACGAACCTGGGTTGGCTCCATGCGACCTTGCCTCCTCGACAACACCATACTCCATGGGCTCAGGTAATGGTCACGCCTTGTCTGTGAAACCTCGCGTTGCGTTTTGAGCGAAGTTCGCGGACGGAGGTTGTCTCATTGCTTCAGATTTGAATCGTCTACAGAATCTTCTTCCCGAAGGCTGAACAAGCCAATTCCACAGCCAGGTCTGCGGTGCGGTTGTGTTCGTCGATCACAGGATTAACCTCGACGATCTCAAAGCTCAACAGTCGACCATCATCGGCCAGGATCTCCATGGCCAGATGCGCCTCGCGATAGGTGGCACCACCCCTCACCGGCGTGCCTACACCGGGAGCATCTTCTGGATCGATCCAGTCCATATCGAGGGACACGTGATAGCCGGCCGTGCCGCGCCCTGCCGCCTGCAGTGCCTCTTCCATCACGGCGCGCATCCCTCGTTCGTCGATGTCGCGCATGGTGTAGACCTCCGCCATGCCCGCGCGGCGGATATTCTCGCGTTCCGCGGCATCGATATCGCGGACGCCAATCAGCACCGTGTTTTCGGGGCTGATCTTCGGGGAGTAGCCAAACAGGTTGGCCAGCGGCTCGGGTCCCAATCCAAGCAGCGCGGCCAGGGGCATCCCATGCACGTTGCCGGAGGGAGAGGTTTCAGGGGTGTTGATGTCGGAGTGAGCATCAATCCAGATCACCCCGATCTTCTCATTGCGACGGCGGTAGAACTCGGCCACTCCGGAGACGGAGCCGGCGGCTAGGGAGTGGTCTCCACCCAGCACCAGAGGCGTATTTCCCTCCTCCAGGCTGTTCAGGACCGCCTGAGCTGTACCCGTGCATACTTCGGCAATCGGCGTGAGATAGCGGGCGTTGCTGCTGCCGGAGGACTGCGTCTCTGGCTCCTCGACCCGGACGTTTCCTCCGTCCGTAACGCGGTGGCCTAGAGCTTCCAGGCGGGCTTCCAAACCCGCTACGCGGACGGCCGAGGGTCCCATGTCGACGCCGCGGCGGCTCGCTCCCATATCGAGAGGCACGCCGATGATACGAATTTGACGAAGAGGCGCCGATTGAGCGCCCCCGTGGGAGAAGCCGGTTGCGGGAGTGGCGGGGATATCGGTCATAGAGGGCTCTCAATCCGGCTAGGTTGTGTACGCTAAGCAACTTAACCGACAACCAAGTATTGTACTTTCCTGATTTGGAACTATCGAGTGCTTCCCTGCTGCCGATTTAGTAGGGAGAACTATTGCGCGGAATTTGAGCGAGTGTAGGATAGCTACACCAATCATTCCATGCTTCAAGGGCTCTCGTACACGCAGTTGGCTGCGCGTGTAAGCTTTTCGCGCGTGTTCTTCAAGGTTGCAAAAGGAGTGGTCGTCGCTTCAGAGGTTGTGAGATGAAAAAGTTGGGCCTAGCTCTGCTTGCACACATCGGATGGGCCCTGGCAGCAGGACATGCACATGCCGCTGTGCTGACGTCGCTTCATCAGATTCATCTCCTCAACAATCAACAGGCCGAACAGCACTTGGCGGTCGACTTCGAAGCCACGGTTACCTACTTTCGCGATTACGAAAGCACGCTCTTCGTTCAGGATGGCGAAGATGCCATCTTCGTACTGGCTCCCTCCGACATCAAGCTGATTCCTGGGGATCGCATCCGGATCAAAGGAATCACCCAATCCAGCTTTCGACCACTCGTCAGCTCCCACGATATCCGCCTGCTACACCACGGAAAACCAGTAGATGCTGTGCAGGCAAACTACGACGAATTGATTCATGCACGATTTGATTGCCGTCTTGTAACTATTCGCGCCCGGGTTCTCTCTTCAGACATTACGCTCAGTTCCAATCAACGCAGCACGACCATGCAGATGCTGACCAGCAGCGGTCCGATCGACGCAATCGTCGATAGCGATCCATCGGGATCGCTGAGTCAGTTGCTCGATGCAGAGGTTGAGGTCACCGGAGCTGCTTCGGGCCACTTCGATGGCAAGATGCAGATGACCGGCATCCTGCTTCACGCTCAGAATGCCAGTTATGTGCGCGTGATTCATCCCGCAAGCGGCAGCGCCTGGAAGCTGCCAATCACGCCCATGGACGAAATTCTCTCCTCCTATCGCGTAAAGAACCTGACGGAGCGGGTCAACGTGGAGGGAGTCATCACGTATTATCAGCCGGGCGCAGCCGCCGTTCTCCAGAACGGGCAACGAAGCCTGTGGATCGATAGCAAGAACCTGGCGGAGGTCAAGATTGGCGACCACGCCATCGCGACTGGGTTTCCAGAAGTGCATGATGGCTTTCTGCGTCTGGCTAAGGGTGAGATAGTGGCGGATACGCGAACACCAGCACCCATCGCGCCTCTCCTCATTTCAGCCCACGATCTTACCCACAGCACGCACATCTTCGATCTGGTTTCGGTGAAGGCCAAGGTGGTTGCGCAAGTACGTGAGGGCGGCCAGGACGAATACGTTCTGCTCTCGGGGAACACTCTGTTTTCGGCGCTGGCTCGCTATTCGACGCAATATGGAGCGCCGGCACCCCCACCCGCAAAAACCATCCCGCTTGGATCCACGGTGCAGGTGACGGGCATATGCATTCAAGAAAACTCCAACCCATTCGATCGTGAGGTGCCGTTTCACCTCCTGCTGAGGAGTTTCGAGGACGTTCAGGTGATCGCTCAGCCCTCGTGGATATCGGTAGGGAACCTGGCGCGACTTGTGAGCGTGCTCCTCGCCATTGTGCTGATTGTGGCCTCCTGGGGATGGATGCTGAAGCGCAAGGTCAGGCAGCAGACGGCCGCTCTCGCCAAGAGCATCGAAACCGAGGCTGCCCTGGAGCGTCGCAACGCGCAGATCGAACAGCGCCGCAGCCGGATTCTGGAGGACATCAACGGATCACGGCCGCTTGCGGAAGTGCTGGAAGAGATTACGGAGCTCATCTCCTTCCACTTGAACGGAGCGCCGTGCTGGTGCGAAGTGACGGACGGGGCTCGCCTGGGACAATACCAACCCGAGTTCGCAGGCAAACGCCTGGTGCGCGAAGAGATTCCCGGCCGGAGCGGACTGCCTCTGGGCAGCTTGCATGCAGCTCTGGACGCGGGTGTCGAGGCTTCCACCGCAGAACGGCAGGCCTTCGTTCTGGGGGCTCGCCTAGCCACGCTGGCGATCGAAACTCGGCGGCTGTATTCGGATCTGGTTCGCCGCTCGGAGTTCGACCTGCTCACCGACGTTCACAATCGCTTCTCGCTGGATAAACATCTCGATGAGCTGATTGCGCATGCTCGGGAACACGCCAGCATCTTCGGCCTCATCTACATTGATCTGGACGAGTTCAAGCAAGTCAACGATCAGTACGGGCATCACATCGGCGACCTTTACCTCCGCGAAGCCGCCACGCGCATGCGCCGCACACTGCGCGGTGGCGATCTGTTGGCGCGTCTGGGCGGAGATGAGTTCGCTGCCATCGTTCCGACGGCACGCAACCGCTCTGAGGTGGAGGAGATTGCGCTCCGCCTGCGGAATTGCTTCCTGGATCCGTTCCAGCTGGAAGGCGTGCGGTTACAGGGCACCGCGAGCGTCGGCTTCGCTCTTTATCCTGAAGACGCCAACAACAAGAGCACCCTGCTCAGCGCCGCAGACACGGCCATGTATCTGATCAAGAACAAGCGGCCTATCGTGCGAAGCGATCGCGCCGGGCTGGCAAAGGCAGTCGGCACTTACTCCTGAGGATGCTTCTCATCCCGCAGTGCGGCTTGCAGCTCAGCGCACGTGCAGTTGCGAGATGCTGACCTTGCCTTTAGCGATCTCTGCTTTGCGCCAGCTGCTTTTATCGTTCAGGGCTACCCAGCGGCGCTCCTCAGAACGGTAATGCCAATCCTTATCGAGCTGGAAGTAGATCAGCAAGCCGCTGGCCTCAAGCACATTGAGAATGCTGTTGTCGTGCGAGTTGCGCTCATCGAAGTCGGTGGAGGCGCTCTGCCCCATCTCCGAGTAGATCTCGTTTAGCTCAAAGAGCAGCCCATTCACCGAGTCATCCATGGCCTCCACATTCAAGCCGATACGCTTGGCTTCCCGCAGCGTGATGGGATAGTTGTGGGAGGGATAGCCGGCGTTGAGGATGCTGCTGATCTCGCGCGCCCGAGCCTTGTCTTCCATGTGATAAGAAAGAATCTCCTCGCAGATACGCGTCGACAGCGCGCTGGAACGGTCGACAGCGCCAATCACCAGCGGATGCACATACGGGAAGAGCGCCTGGTATGGGTTCTGCGTAGAGTCCTTGGCCTGCTCGGTCCACAGACGGATGACGCGCAGCAGCTCGTCGTTACTGACGCTCACGCGATCGTTGTCGCGATCGATGGGCGAGAGATCGTGCGTAAGGGACGTATCCACCGCGGAAAGATGTGCCAGGGGTCCCATCAAGATACGGTCGGCGCCCAGCGCCAGCATGGTTGCTGCGGACTGACACTCCAGCGGTGCCAATACGGTGAGGTGCTGGACGTAGCGGCGCAGCAGATTCACCATGCGCAGGGCGGCCTGTCCCGACCCACCGTCCGACTTGATGAAGAGCGATAGCCGTTCAATCTGGGGTGTACTCCGCAGCAATGCGTAGAGCCCCGCGACGTCGTTCTGGCAGATGGCACCTTTGGTGGAGTTCCAGTATGTAAAGACAGGCTCGCCTAGCGCCTCTGAGAGCCGGGACAGCACAGGCTGGGTGCGCTCCATCAGGATGGGGGGTTGTGCAACCGGACGTCGAAGGGGAGTCTGAACTGCGGCGCTCTTGGGCATGGGGGTTGAGGCTAGCGATCTCTCGACTGGACTCATAGTAGCAAAGACGCTTACCCGACCCAATCGGGTGCCTGGGAAACGGAGAATAGCGGCTCTGAGAAACGGGCGCGGCCAAAGAAGCATTGCCCCAGAGTTTTCCAGGACAGAAAAGGCCCGGCCGAAGCCGGGCCCATCCAGTTCATGTCACTCAGCGATTTTGCAGCTGCGGATCCGGAATATCTCCGCTATCTTGAGCGGTCGGATACAGCGGCACCGTGAGGGTGATGGGAGATTTGAGCTGGAAGTTCACCACGGTTTCGGTGGGAATCACGGCCTGCTGTCCATGCGTCACCGCGTTGACCCCCGCGCCTGCTCCAGCACCCGCCAGGCCACCGATCAGTGCACCCTTACCACCACCGGCGATGCCGCCAATGATGGCGCCCAGAGCGGCGCCGCCACCGGTCTTCGCGGCAGTATTCTTACCGCGCCCAGCGCCTTCCTTGTTGAAAGGATCGGTATCCACACTTACCCGCTGTCCGTGTGGCGTGATGTCAGTCAGCTCGATGCTCAGCAGTGCATTTCCTTTGAAGTGCGCTGCCTCTTTCACGTCCACCACCCGGCCCATCACCGGCGTGCCACGGGGGACTGCGATCACCCCCTGGATGCCAATGTCACTGGCCAATGCGCCGTGGAAGGCATCGTTGGGCTGAGTCTTGCCGCTATCCAGAGTCTCCGTCAAGCGCACGGGGACGATGGTCCCGGCAGGCAAAGTGACGGTCTTGGTAGTGGGTTTGGGCGGCGCGGGCGGCGGAGCAGGAGCCGCAGGTACAGAGCTCTGCGCCGATTGGGCTGGAGGCGGGGCGGGCTGGCTCTGCTGCGCTGCCGGATTGTCTGTATGGCGATCACGATCCCGACTCGCGCTCGGCTTTTGCTGCGGCGCCGCTGGCATGCTGGGCTGCGGCATTGCCTGCGGCGTCTCGGCTTGTTGCCCAGGCTGAACGGTGAGATTGTTGACCACGGTCTTTACGCCATCGATTGAGCCGGAATCGTTTCCGGCCAGGGAGCGGGAGGCTTCATCGCTGACCGATCCGCTCAGGGTGGCGACTCCATCTTGCACGCTGACCTGGATGTTCTGGCTGGCCAGCGCTTGTTCGCCTTTGATTTTGGTCTGCACGTCGGCTGCGATCTGCTGATCGGTACGGGTCGGCTGATGTTTGCAGCCGGTCGCGACGGCGAGAGCGAGGACGGCCAGCGCCATCCACCAAATTGCATGATTTCGGTAGGCTTGTTTCATAGTGCGCCTCAGGCTTCTCGCAGTGCGGCTTGCCACCGCCTGCTTGACTTACATCTATTAGACTCCTCCGCAAAGGCTTTGGAGCCATTTTCAGCGTATCCGGACGGCTTCCCGATGGCGCACCGTCCGGTTTCATACCGCCAGTCCGAATGGGGACAATCTATTCCATGAGACTACACGCAAACCGTGTCGGTTCAATGCCTTTGCTATCCACCCATTGGAACGCAGATTGCATGACAAAGTTGCGCAACAGAGGGCGGCCGGCGTACGACTGACCGCTCAGATATTAACAACAGCTCGTCGAAGGAGGCCACCTTGTTCACTCTGGATGGAATGAAGAAACTGCATGCCTGGACCCATGCCTGTATCGATCCCTTGCTGGAGCACCTCTCCGGGCTCCCCGATGGAGACTACGGGAAGGAGGTGCACGGCTTCGGTTTTCCCACGCTTTGCCAGCAGGCGATCCACATCTTCAACTGCGAAGGATTTTGGATACATACCCTTCAGGGGCGAAGCTACATCAACTACGAGCCCGCCAAGTGTCCGCACATCTCCGATGCCAAGCTGGTGCAGCGGCAGGTCCAGGAATGGACCCATACATATTTTTCAACACTGACGGAGCAACAGCTCAATTCCAACACCGAGCTCCACTTTCCTGAAGGAGATATGGCCGTGCGTACCCCTGCGCTGGTCCTTCATCATGTGCTGACCCACGCCTTTCATCACAAAGGCCAGATGGTTGCCATGTGCCGGGAACTGGGTCATCCGGCACCCGACACCCACGTGATCCAGTTCCAATAAGAGCGAGGCTCATATGCGCAAAAGGCCCGGCTTGCGCCGGGCCTTTTGCTGACTGCTGACAAGTGACAGCGACTGTTATTCCGCCGCCATTTCCTCGGCTTCGCCTTCCTGGCGCATCATCTCCAGTTCGCGCTCGGCAGCTTCGATCTCGGCGTGCACTTCTTGCTGCACCCGCTGTGCTGCCTCTTCCAGCTCAGGCGAGAGCTGTACGTTCCGGTAGTACTCCAGGCCCGTGCCTGCCGGGATGAGGCGTCCGACGATCACGTTCTCCTTGAGGCCGCGCAGGTTGTCCACCGCGCCGTTGATGCTGGCTTCGGTGAGTACGCGCGTGGTCTCCTGGAAGCTGGCCGCGGAGATAAAGCTATCCGTGGACAGCGAGGCCTTGGTGATACCCAGCAACAGCGGACGGCCTTGCGGCGGACGGCCACCGTCCTTCTCCACACGCTCCTTCTCCTCGCGGAAGCGGAAGCGGTCGACCTGCTGCTCGAGCAGGAAGTTGGAGTCGCCGATCTCGTCGACCCGGACCCAGCGCAGCATCTGGCGGACAATCACTTCGATGTGCTTGTCGCTGATGGCCACGCCCTGCAGACGATAGACTTCCTGGATTTCGTTCACCAGGTACTTCTGCAGTTCCTTCTCGCCGAGCACGTCGAGAATGTCGTGCGGATTCAGCGGACCGTCCATGAGGGGATCGCCTGCGCGCAGACGCTCGCCTTCCTGTACGTTGACGTGAATACCGCGCGGCACGGAGTACTCCTTCTCCTCGCCGTTGTCGGCCGTGACGTAGATCTTACGCTGGCCCTTGGTGACTTCGCCGAAGCGAACCACACCATCGATCTCGCTGATGATGGCCGTCTCGCGCGGCTTACGCGCTTCGAACAGCTCGACCACGCGGGGCAGACCGCCGGTGATGTCCTTCGTACGCGTCGACTCCTTGGGAATCTTCGCCAGCACATCGCCAGGACCGACCTCGTCGCCATCCTGCACCATCAAGTGAGCGCCGCGCGGCAACAGGTAACGCTTGTTGCCCTTGGCACCCTTGACCACGAAGGTCGGCTGACGCTTCTCATCGGGAGCGTCGGCCACCACCCAACGCGAGAGGCCGGTGACTTCGTCGACTTCTTCGTTGAGGGTGATGCCTTCCTGCAGGTCCTTGAAGGTGACGGTGCCGCCGATTTCGGTGAGGATCGAGTAGGTGTACGGATCCCACTCGGCCAGCAACTCGCCGAGCTTGACCTGATCGCCGTCCTTGACTCGCAGGCGCGCACCATAAACCACCTGGTATCGTTCCTTTTCACGGCCCTTGTCATCGAGCACAGCCACCGAGCCGGAGCGGTTCATCGCTACCAGCATGCCGTCCTTGCCTTCGACAGTGTTCAGGTTGATGAAGCGCACCGAGCCGTTGTTCTTGGCATCGAGGCGGGACTTATCCTGCACACGGCTGGCCGTGCCGCCGACGTGGAAGGTACGCATGGTGAGCTGCGTGCCCGGTTCGCCGATGGACTGCGCCGCGATAACGCCACAGGTTTCGCCCAGCTCGACCATGCGGCCAGAACCGAGGTTGCGGCCGTAGCAGAGCGCGCAGACACCGCGACGGGATTCGCAGGTGAGCACGGAGCGGATCTTCACCTTCTCCACGCCCGCGCCTTGAATGGCCGAAGCGATCTCTTCGTCGATGGGCTGGTTGATCTCGACCACCACGTTGCCGTCGTAGTCCTTGA
>CBJOJD010000076.1:0-17495 GCA_966443485.1 uncultured bacterium
GCGGCTTGTACTAAAGAACACGCCCACCCCTGTCCCATCTCTACCGGCAAAGAAAGAGACGCCGAATCCGGTCACGCCTACTTCGGGGCGAGGTATTCCGCGTCTACGGTGGGTCGGTTCCTGTCGCCAGACTGGAGCGCCAAGACCGAGCCCGTGCCCTACGCTAAGCTTGACGATCCGCAAAGCCTCAATCTCTATTCATACGTCGGGAACAACCCCCTGGTTCGCACCGATCTTGATGGTCACTTGACCTGGGATCAGGTTAAGACTGGGTTAGATGTGGTCGGCTTCGTTCCCGTAGTGGGAGACGTCGCTAATGCTGCGAGTGGTGCGATATCGTTAGCGCAAGGGCACTATGGAGAGGCGGCGCTGAGCTTCGCGGCCGCAGTGCCAGTCGTAGGCGTCCTGGGCGAGATCGGTAAAGGAGCTGAACTCGTCAAAGAAGCCGGGACCGTCATCCACGCTGAAAAGGCGGTAGTCGCGACGGAAAAAGCTACATCTGAAGCCATCTCTATGACGGAGGCGGTCGATAAAGCTGCAAACCACGTTGGCGGGGGTGTGATGGAAGAAACAGGTAAGGGAACGAATTATCAATTCAGAAACACGACTACGGATGCGAATGGCAAGACTGTGAGCAAGATCGGAAGAATGGATGTGAATCCAGCCGATCCCCATGTAGCTAAAGACGGAGCTCATCTGAATTTACAGACCCAGGTAAACGGCAAGACTGTGGGGAACCAACATATCCCGATTGACCCCAAGACAGTGCGCCCAGGAGATCACCCATAATGCTCTTTGTTTTGTCTGACAATTCCAGCGTTGAAATAGAAGGCACGAGCGAAGACCTGCGTAGTCTTTCTCACAAAATTAAAACCTGTGGTGACGGTTGTTCCATCGCATTGGCTGTTCCTGCGGCGTTTGATGACAGGGGCCTACGTTACCTCAATGAACTCGTAGTTAAGGTGAAAAGCCACTCGGTCATGATATCGGAGGCTGGTCAGAAGCTAATCATCTCTGGTGACAAGGAGAAACTCCTTGTCTTTTCAGAGAACATCGATTCGCTCTTGGAACCGGAAACAGAGGGGCCGTTCCCAGAGAGAGATCACCTACACGTGGAGTATTACCCAGGCCACTTCTTTCTTTGCGCAGAAGCGCTACCGGTGATCTTGATTCGTCAAGAGTAACGGTGCGGCGCGTGCACAGCTCGAAAATGCTGATTCCGTCCCAACACGAGGGCACCCAGGTCCCACGGTTTTGGCGGGTGGCCCAGGTCTTGGGAAGTGAGTTCTACCTCGATTTTGGGTGCCCCAGGTCTCCCGCCTTTGGAGACCTGGGATACCACTACGATTTCAGAGCGGGAAAGATCCTGTCATTTGATCGGCCGAGCGGCCAGCAGTGGTGGAGATCCGGTTCGCGGCTACATCAGTCGAGCGTTGAAGGGGAACTATGAAGGTCAGAATTGGAGTGATGATGATCATGGTGTTAGGCACAGCGATGTCATCAAACGGTGACCATTTTCAGCCGGTGATGTAAGGAGTGGCTTGATCCCAGGTCTCCAAAACCGGGAGACCTGGGCCACCCGCCGGCATCGCCCGATCGCTCCCAGGTCCAACGCCCGCTCATCGCGATAAGACTGCGATGAACGGGGCACAGCTCTTAATAAACAGCTCTAAAGCACAGATCTTGTGCACGGGCCTTATGCACAGCTCGTGAGAAACCTGTTGCGTGGCCGGAAGAAAATGAGTCCGCCACCGGCTACATCAGCCGCCGTCGCACCAGGTCCAGGGCTTGCTGGGCGGTCCATTCGCGCACGCGGGTGCGGGGGCCGCGGAAGGTTCTCTCCAGCACATCCGTTCGTTGCGCGTCGCTCACCGCGATGTAGACCAGTCCCACGGGTTTGGTTTCGGTACCGCCGCTGGGCCCCGCGATGCCGGTAATGCCCACGCCAATGGTGGCTCCCGTGCGCTGGCGAATGCCGGCCGCCAAGGCTTTGGCTACCTCTTCGCTCACCGCGCCATGTTGCGCAATCAACTCCGCCGGCACACCTGCGAAGGCCGTCTTCAGCTCGTTCGAGTACACCACCGCTCCACCCAGGAACGACCGCGAGCTGCCAGGGACGGAGGTGATGCGCTGCGCTACCAAGCCGCCCGTGCAGCTTTCGGCCACGGCAAGGGTCGACTGCCGCAGGCCGAGATAGTAGAGGACGATCTGCTCCAGCGAGTCGCCTTCGGCAGAATACAGCCAGTCGTCGAGCGCCTCTTCCATGCGTTCGGCCAGCTCATCGACGCGCCGTTGCGCCTCTTCAAGATTGCTCTTCGAGCACAGCAGCGTGAGCTGGATGTCGCCGTTGTGCGCGAGGATGGTGGTCTCGATGTCGTGGTAGGTGGTGTAGATCGGCGCCAGCAGCTTGTCTGCCTGCGACTCCGGAATCATCGCCGCCTTCAGCGTGCGCTTGGCCAGGAACCGCTGCGGCAGCACCTCGCGCAGGCGGGGGATGCAGGTGTCCTCAAACATCGGCTTGCATTCGCTGGGCGGTCCGGGAATCAAGAGGACGACCTTGCGGAAGCCCGAATAGGTAGTGTCGATCCACTGGCCGGGAGCGCTGCCGTTGGGATTGGGCAGCACCACCGCGCCGTCGACCACATCCGCCTGCTTGAGATTGTTCTCCGGCATGGGAATGCGCCATGTAGCCGCGCGCGCATGCAGGGCTGCGACTTGAGCTGCATCGCGTCGAAGAGGCACGCCCAGGGCCTCCGCCGTGGCTTCCCGGGTCAGGTCGTCCTCGGTCGGTCCGAGCCCGCCCATCAAGATCACGATGTCCACACGAGCCAGCGCGATTTGCACCGCGCTCACCAGATTCTTGAGCCGGTCGCCCACGATGGTCTTGAATGCCACGGTCACGCCGAGCTCGTTGAGCTTTTCCGTGATGAAGAGGGAATTGGTGTCCTGGCGATACGGGGTGAGCATCTCGGAGCCGATCGCGACGATTTCGGATTTCATGAAAGCAGCTCCCAGAAAACAGCGCGCAGCATAGGGGCGAACAGGGGAATCCCATCCTGCTCACCGGATCCGCGGCCAAGCGCAGGCAGATGACAACAGGTTTTTGGCTGCTCGCTTTCGCTGTCAGCTAAAACAGATTCTGCCCTTCGGCACCTAAGTCCACATCATAAACGGCACCAGCGTAGCCTCCACTGGAGGTGGTCGCGGTGGTGGCCAGGACGGCTGTGCCCAAGGGCGAAAAAGCCAAGCCTACGATGTTGTTCCCGGAGAGGACCAGGCTGGCCTGCCCCTCGGGCGTGACGCGCACGATGCCACGCTGCCCGTGCAGGCATGCAGCAACGAAGACGCTTCCATCTTTGGCGAGGGCCAGACCCTGCGGCCTGCCCAGCCCGCGATACCAAACGCGGATGTCGCCATTGGGCTCAATGGCCCAGATGGCGTCGTTCGACGAGAGCGTCGGCCCGGTTACAAAGAGGGTGCCGGCTTTATTCACCGCCAGGTGATAGGCCGAGACGCTGGGCTCCAGCGTGGCGTGCACGAAGATCTGCCGCTCGGAGTTGATCTTGAAGATGGTGCCGCTGCGGTCGCCCACGAAGAGATTGCCTTCGCGATCGAAGGCCGCTCCCGTCGCGACTCCCATGCCTTCGGCGTAGATGGTGAATTCACCACCGGAGTCCACGCGATACACGGTGCCCTCGGCGCGCGAGGTCACGAATAAATCGCCGTCGGGATTGAAGGCTAGCCCCGTCGGGTTCAAGATACCGGTCACGAAGGGGGTGCCGCGTCCATCCGGGCTCACTCGCACGACGGAGACGGGTGTGGTCTTTCCGCGGGCGCCGGAGATGGTGGCGTAGATCATTCCCGAACGGCTGACGGCGGGGCTGGTTACCGGATGGAGACCGGTCGTCAGCTCACGTCCCACGCGCAATGGCGTGGCATTGCTGGCCGCATTAGGGGAGCGCACTTCCACCATGCCGCCTGCGGAGAGCTCAGGCACGCGAAAAACGAGGCGTGTGGGTCGGCTCATCAGAACGTGGGCCACGGCGCCATCCACCAGCACGGTGGGCGGCCCAAAGAGGTGCGGACCCAGGTTCGCACCCGTGACTTCGATCTCGCCCAAAGGCAACGCCGCCTGGGGGACGATCGCATCGATACGCGGGTCAAGGGAGTTCTCGGCGGCGGATTGGGAGCGAGCTCGCGGCATGGTCAAGTCAGTCGATCGAGGCCACAACCGGAGCGGAGCAGGAATTCTCACGACTTCCGATTGGATGCAGTTTTTTCTCGTCTCGCCTCAAATCCAGAAGCGCAAGAGCGAGGCAACACCCCAAGCATACAACCCCGCGGCTACATCGTCGAAGACGATGCCCCAGCCCTCCGGCAGGCGCTCCAGCTGCCGCGCCGGGAATGGCTTGGTGATGTCGAAGAGGCGGAAGAGGACCAAGGCAATCAACCCATGCTGCCAGTCGTGGGGACTACCGAGCAGAGCAATCCACTGCCCGGCCACTTCATCGATCACGACAAAGCCCGGATCCTTGCGTCCGCTCTCGCGGGCTGCGATGGTGGCAGCGGGTACGCCCAGCAGCAGGGAGAGGGCGATGCCGGCAAGCAGAAAGATCAGCATCGCCGCCGCGCTGGGGTGGGCCGCCCACGCGTAGATTCCCCACACGAGCACAGCGCCGACCGATCCCCAGGTACCTGGGCCCGGCTTGCCTAAACCTGCTCCGAAGAAGGTGGCGACGGTCCAGGCCCACGCCGTCTTTCGAGTCGCGGCCGGCGAGCTTCCTGTCGCGCTACTCATCGCGCTCGCCGCCTTTTTGCTGGCCCCCGCTCAGGCCGCCCAAATCCTCAAGCACTTCAGGATCGAGCACCGGGGAGCTGATCTTGTAGACGCCCATCGCCCACTTGCCGAGATCGATCTTGCGGCAGCGGTCCGAGCAAAAAGGGAAGTCCTCGCTCCCGGCAACCACCAATTCGCCACACGTGGGGCAGCGTAATATTTTTGCGGATTTCTTCTTTGGAGCAGCCATTCGGCGCAATCTTCCTAGTTGATTTCAGGTGATGGTTTGCGCACCGCCACTACCAATCCGCTGGCCCAAGCCAGTGGGGCGAGTTCAAACCGAGAGTCGCGAGCAAGCTGATCCATCAGTACCGGAACTTTTGCAGCATGACCTTCGGGCCAATTCGGCTGTGGAAGCAAATCGTCAATGACGTAGAAGCCGCCGGGCTTGACCAGGGCGAGTGCCTTGTCTAGTGATTCGTATTTCCCCGGCATTGCATCGGCAAAGACCAAGTCGTAGCTATCAGGATGCTGGCGATTTAGGAACTCAATCCCATCTTCATTGACAAGCTGCAGGCGACCGTCCTCACCTAAGAACTCGCGAGCTACGGCTTGCACATTGGGCTGAACATCGACACTGGTCAGCGTGGCGGCGCGATCCATTCCCGCCAGGATCCATGCGGTGGCAATGCCGGTACCGGTGCCCAGTTCCAGAAAGCGGCCGCCTGGCTTGGATACTGCCAACGCTCGCAGCAGCGCACCCGTTCGCGGTTCGGATCCCATCTGAAACTCCAGGGTTTCCGTTCGCTTGAGGATCGCGGGCAGTACGTCCGGTTCTTGTATGAATGCGATCTCGTTCATGGTTTTTACAAGTCTACAGCGGTCCTGCAACGACGCGCGCCACCACGTCGTATTCGTGCGCGTCAGTGATCTCGGCGCGGTAGAAGCGGCCCGGCTCCAGCGCTTCCAGATCCCCAAAGTCATTGATGTAGACCTTGCCGTCGATCTCGGGGGCGTGGAACTGGGTGCGCGCCTCCCATAGCAGCGGCGTCTCTTCACTCTCGCCTTCGGCAAGAATTACCAACTCGCGTCCAATCCAATCCTGCTTGGCGCTCTTGCTGATGCCCTTTTGCAGCTTCATCAGGCGCTTCTTACGGGATTCGATAGTGCGCTTGGGCACCTTGGCTTCGAGCGCAAAAGCACCGGAGCCTTCCTCGTCGGAGTAGTTGAAGACGCCCAGCCAGTCGAACTTCGCTTCCTTGACGAAGTCTTCAAGGATCGCGATGTCCTCTGCCGTCTCGCCGGGGAACCCAACAATAAAGGACGTGCGCAGCACGATGCCCGGCACCGCGGTCCGCACCTTTTCCAATGTCTTGAGGAAGATCTCCGCACCCGCGCCGCGCTTCATGCTCTTCAGCACGGACGGGGACGCATGCTGCAGCGGGACATCCAGGTACTTGCAGATGTTGTCGTGCTTGGCGATGGTCTCCAGCAGCTTGCCGGTGATGCGATTCGGATAGGCATAGAGGAAGCGCAGCCAGCGCAGGCCCTCGATCTGGGCGAGCGCATCCAGCAACAACGCCAGCCCATCCTTCAGGCCAAGATCTTCGCCGTAGCAGGTGGTGTCCTGTCCGATCAGGGTGATCTCCTGCACGCCGCGCGCCACCAACTGCTGGGCCTCGGCCACCACCGACTCGAAGCGCCGGGAGCGGAATTTGCCGCGCAGGTTAGGAATCACGCAGAACGAACAGGGGTGATCGCATCCCTCCGCAATCTTGATGTACGCGGAAGTCTTTCCTGTAGCTAAAAGGCGGGGCGTGTTCTCGTCATATAGATACGTAGGCAGCAGATGAGCTGCGCCATCCCAATCGTCGCGGCGGAAGCGTCCTTGCTGTTCGCGATGGTCGCCTTCGGCGCGAAATGCCGGCTCGTGAGCTTTGTGGGTTCCGGCTAGCGATTCCTGCCCGGACCGGGTCTCCGCAGCACCTGTAGTGAGGATGTTGAAGGGCGACGGCGTCGCTGGCTTGGCGGGAGCTACACCCGCTGCTTCCAGAATGGCGTCCAGTTCGCCGGTGCCGATGACTGCGTCCACCTCGGGGATATTCTTGCGGATCTCGTCGCGATACCGCTCTACCAGGCATCCGGCCACAATCAGCTTGGTGGCGCGGCCTTCGGTCTTATGGCGGGCCATCTCCAGGATGGTATCGACGGATTCCTGCTTGGCCGTATCGATGAAGCTGCAGGTGTTCACGACCAGAATCTCGGCCTCTTCGGGACGAGCGGTGAGGCGCGCACCGGCGTGGTCGAGGAGGCCCATCATGACCTCCGAGTCGACCAGATTCTTAGGACATCCTAACGAAATAAAGCCCACGGTGGGCGCCGTGGGTTGGGAAACTTTGCTCACTCTTCCATTGTACCGGGAGTTGGGATTTTTGCTGTTGCGGCGAGCCGGGCGTGCGGCCGACGTACTTGTGGTGTCAGTGAGATAGCAGCGACGAAGTGACGATGGTGACGGCGACGGAATGTCGTCATCTGACGACGATTCGCCAGGACTGGCTCCAAAGGACAACTCGGCAGCAGTGAGCCGTGATTTTGCAAGCGGTTGAAAATAGGAGACTTGCCTTCGTGAGGGGAAACTCATCGAGTTTGGTAACACAACTGCAATAGTTAGGGCGTTGCGAGAACGCAAGGCGACGGCAAACAGGGCTCGGCAAGATCAACAGATTGACTCCGGTACGGTTCCCCGGAAGGGCAGCGAAGGCTGTGGGGAACCCACCGACCCGGGCGGTGAGAGAAACCGCTCCCGCCCGGACCGAAACAACAAACGTGCAAGGCGAAACGGAACGCAGTCGGAAGTGCAACGCAGTCGCAAGGCCAGGAGGTCCAACATGCCCATGCAGGTGAAACTCGGTTCTCTCAGTTTGCGTTTCAGCGGATACACCGCGGTCAACAACAACGTGCCGGATTTTGGCGAACGCGTGCGCGTCGCCGGAGAGCGCGGATGGTTCATTGTGGCGGATGTCGACGAAGAGACCTATGAATGCGCGCTGGTCTCGGCGGACTGGCCAGGCGATCATCTCACCCACGTTCCGTTGTCCGACCTGCAGCGTGTCGTTTGCTCCGAGGCCTTCTCGGTGGATGTCCTTCAGGCCGAATAGGCGAAGCATGCAAGGGAGATTGCTCCAGCGATAATGAAGCAATCTCCGGACCTCTGCAGGTTGCATGTCCTGGAGCTACGGGCCAGCAGGCCTGAAGCTCTCCACGCCGGGTCCACGGCGCACTTCTTCCACCCCGCTGGAAACGGCTACTTCCCCCCAGATTTGACGGCGATTCCCGCGCCGCCTAGCACCCCTTTGGCATCGGCCGAGTAGGGCCCGTTCGGCTCCAGCTGCAAATACTTCAGGTAGGCTTCCGCGCATCCGGGAGGCAGCACCATCTTCTGGGTCTTCGGGTCCAGCGTGGCTTTGGAAACCAGCGCCTGGCCTTTGAAGTAATAATTGGCGGCACGCGCGGGGTCGAGGGCGATGGCCTGATCGGCAGCCGCTAACTGCGCATCCGAGTTGCCCACCTGGAAGAAGCTGATGGCCTCGTTGTGGCGATACGTTGCTGCCTGGCTGGGGAAGACCTTGACCGCTTGATCGAAGGCAGCCTGGGCTTCGGCGATCTTTCCATCGTGCGCATACGCCTCGCCGAGGCCCGCATAGGAGACGCCTTGAATGTCGGGCGTCCGGCTCTCGGCATTGCTGACCACCGTGCCTCCGGCCGTGTTGCGCGAGGCCCGGGTGGCTCCAGGTGCCACGGTGCCCGGCTGATCGGGCTTCACGTAGAAGTCGTCGGAATGGGCCGCTTTTACCGACGCGGGATCGATGCCCAAAGCCTTTTGGAAACTGACCTCTGCCTCGGAATACTTCTTCAATCCCATCTGCGCCAAACCGAGTTCCACCCAGGGAAGGACCAGTGCCGGATTGTCCTGGGTGACCTTCTGCATAAGAGCTTCGGAATCGGCATAGCGCTTTTCCGCCGTGGCTTTGCGTGCCGCTACGAGATCCGCGTTCAGGCTCTCGGATTCTTTCTTGGTGGCCGGCCGATGTTCGGGCTCCGCCATGGGTGCCGGCTTGGGAACCGGGGCCGGGTTTGGCGCGTTTTGCTGCGCGGGACTAGGCAAGATCAAACCGAGTAAGGAAAGAGAGCACAGCAGCGGAGCTTTCATGCAACACCTCAACCATCGCGTTGAACATCCAGAGTTATACCGTGCGGGGAGTTCCCGCCGGCCCATTTGCATCCAAATTAGTCGCAGTCGATGGGGAAGATAGAAGCGTCAAACTCGGCCGGTGGAAGCAGTTACACACAATGAGGCTTGTGATCTGCCGGTCCCGGGTTTCTTGAGCCATTCGTCTCACGTCTGTTGGCTACCGCAACGGGTTTCCGCGGCACAGCCCCTCTTTCTGGCTCATGGTGAAATGTCTTTCGAGTTGCGAGGGAATTGTACTTGGGAGAAACAACTTTGTCAGCCAGGAGGGTGCGCCCTGAGTTCGGCTCAAGTTCAGCAGAGTGGGTCGTGAAACCGCTGGAAATTTCCTGTCTGCAGCGCTATACTTCGCGCCGCAGTATAGCCCACTTCGGTTACGCAACCGAACTCCCCTATCTCACCTTTGCGCTAACCGGCTCGCGTACCGTTAACCCTTGTTGCGTGGCAACAAGAAAGGAGTTGCGCATGTCTCCTGCCATCACGAAACAGGAATTTCGGGCGCCATCGGATCAACTCCATGAGGAGATCAAAAGGCTCGGCCTTCCACAGCAGTTTGTGCCGGAGGTCGTATCCCAGGGACCGCTGCTCGGCACTTGGGTGAACTGCGATCACCAGACCCGCGGACTGCTCCGCCTGATGATCGCCGCCAGCGGCAAGGAAATCACCGTGCATGGCTTCGGCGCCTGCTCGCCGACTCCTTGCGACTGGGGTGTAGCCAACGGAACGGTCTACGCTGCCAGTGTAGCTTCGACGCCAGCAGTGGCTTTCTCCGCGACCTATAACTTCGGATTCAAGCAGACTCAGATTGTGGGCCATCTGATGAACGGAGCTCTGCTGGTTTCCACCTTCGATCACTTCACTGACAACAGCGGTCGTGCTGACTACTACTCTCTGGACATCATGAGCCAGTAAGTGGCCTCGTGTTAGCGGATTCTCTGGGCGCTTGTTCATCGAGCAGGCGCCCAAAGAGTCTTTGCATGGGCGTCAACGGCGGTGTGCACTTGCGTGAGGCCGCCGATCCTCGGTGCCTTCTTCTTGGCCGCTCCGGAATGCTAGAATCAGTTGTACCGGGTCCTACGCGACGTAATCCCGCTAACCCCGCCAGGTCCGGAAGGAAGCAACGGTAACGGGCTAGTACGGGCGCAGTAGGTAACCCGGTACTATGAGGGCGCCGCAGGCGCCTTTCTTCATGTCCAAATATGGCGCTGGCCGTAGGGCAAGCTGCCGTTGAGAGCTGCAAGGAGCAACGCTTTGACCCTCTCTGTTCGCCCCGTTGTGGGCTGCCGCGCCAAAATCACTGCGCTCGGCACATACGTCCCCCCCCAGGTGCTCACAAATCAAGACCTCGAAAGAATGGTGGAAACCAGCGATCAATGGATCATGGAGCGCACCGGTATCCGCGAGCGCCATGTTCTGGGCAAGGGATTGGGTGTCAGTGATATCTGCGTTGAAGCGGCCAAGAAGTGCCTGGCGCAACGCGGCATTCAAGCCAACGAGGTCGAAGTCATCATCGTGGGCACAGTGACCCCGGACATGATGTTTCCCTCGACCGCCTGCCTGGTGCAGAACAAGATTGGCGCGACCGGCGCGTGGGGCTTTGACGTATCGGCCGGCTGCTCGGGCTTCGTCTTTGCGCTGCAGGCCGGAGTCAAGCTGGTGGAGAGCGGAGCGCAAAAGAAGGTTCTCGTGTGCGGAGCCGACGCCAACACCCGCATGACCGACTACAGTGACCGTACGACCTGCGTGCTCTTCGGCGATGGCGGCGGCGCAGTGCTGATCGAACCAGCGGAAGAGGGCGAGATCGGCATGATCGACTTTGTGCATGAGATCGACGGCTCAGGCGGTGTGGCTCTGAATCTGCCCGCAGGCGGCAGCCTCAATCCACCGACGCACGAGACCATCGACAAGAAGATGCACTACATCCACCAGGACGGCCAGGCGGTCTACAAGTTCGCGGTGCGCAAGATGGCGGAAGCGACGTCCACACTGCTGGGACGCAATGGCATCGCGGGATCGGACCTGGGCTGCTTCATTCCTCATCAGGCCAACAAGCGCATTATCACCGCTACCTCCGACCGGCTGGGCATGGATCCCGAGCGCGTCATCATCAACATCGACAAGTACGGCAACACCTCGGCAGGCACCATTCCTCTGGCCATGGAGACGGCCATTGAGCAGGGCAAGCTGAAGAAGGGTGATCTTGTACTGCTGGCCGCCGTAGGTGCTGGTTTCACGGTGGGAGCCGCGCTGCTGCGCTGGGAGATCTGACCGACCAGCTGACAGCTCACAGCTGACAGCTGTGAGCTAATAGCTGTCAGCTAACAGGAAGAGCGCGCGGCGGAGCAACCGCGGCCAATCATCCATCAAGCTATGACCGCAGTTGCCGCAAAGTCATACTCCGGCAGCACGCCGGCTTGTGCTGCCATCCTGAAGAATCCCCGCATTCCTTCTACACACTCCTCATCCAGCACGTAGTGGATGTTGGTGGTGAGATAAGTGCGAATTGTTTCTTCTGAGACCGGCAACTTCTGCGCCCACTCGGCGACCAGAGCGTCGAGGTTCGCCAGACCATGATCGCGAGAGCGGATCAGGTCAGCGGCAATGCGCTCGAGCGGCCCGCAGGATGAGGTTGCTGCCCACACCGCGGAGACAAAGGGCAGGCCGGTCAGTGTCTTCCACTCGTAGGCCAGATCGTGATAGACCAGCTCCTCGCCGGACCGTCGAGCCAGGTTGAATCGCTCTTCGAGCGCCAGCAAGGCGGGGTCGCCGATGACGATCGCGGCATCGGCACGCTGCAACATGGCGTCCACATCAGCCACCATGGGCACAAACTTTGCCTCGGGATTGCCCCACATCCGCAACAGCAGGCGTGAGTAAGCGATGGTGGTGCGGCTGGCGGTGTCGGCTGCGATGGTGCGGATGGAGGTCAACGGCCGATCGAGACGGCGGATTAGCAGCAGCGAGCGCACGCGATTCTTCGATGCGATGGTGCATCCAGGCAGCACGCGCAGTGTGGGATTCGCGGCCAAGGCCGCGATGGGCACCAGCCCGAGATCCGCAGAGCCCGAGGCCAGCCGATCGGCGCACTCTGAGGGCAACATCCAGTCAATCTGATAGCGAGTGGAGAGTTCTGCCGCGAGGGGCGGATGCTCGAGATCCCACATGAGTGGAGCGGGATTCAAAAACCGAATTGCGGCGATGCGGAGGCGATCGTTCGAAGACAAACCCACTCCTTCATCTTAAATCTCGGCGGACAGTTGACCGGGAACGCACCGGGCGCAGCTTGACATTACTTCCGGAATGCCTATAACGTGAGCGCAAATCCAAACCATGGGCCAGTGCAGTGCGTGAACCGGTTTTGCCGGGCGCGGAGGCATGTCTCGATGAGCACATCAACGCACCAGGGCCCTCCACCAACGTACAACCAGATCGATGAGGATCGCCTGGCGTGGCTTGCCCTTGCGCTGACGCCGGGGCTGGGTCCCAAACGCATTGTGGACACGGTTTCTCAGCTGGCCACGCCCAGTGAGCTGTTTGCCCTACCGCTCACGGGCTTGGAGGCGCTGAACCTTTCCGCGCCCGCCGCGCACTTTATCTTCGATGGATATGCTCGCCGCGCTGCGGAGCAGGAGTGGACGGCAATCTCCTCCTTTGGTGCGGGGTTGCTGACTTACAGCTGTCCCGAGTATCCCGAGCGGCTGAAGGAGATCTACGATCCGCCTCCGGTTCTGTGGGCGCGGGGGAATCTGAGCTTGCTGGCTCGTCCCAGCGTTGCCATCGTGGGCACGCGAAGGCCCTCTCCGTATGGCACGGGAATAGCGGAGTTGCTGGCTCGCGATCTGGCGGCCCATCGCCTGTTGATCGTAAGCGGCATGGCGCGGGGGATCGACAGCTGCGCGCACCGGGGCGCGCTTGCTGCTCATATGCCCACCGTGGCGATCTGGGGTACCGGCATCGATGTGGTCTATCCCAAGGAGAACACCCGGCTGGCGGAGGAGATTCTGGGGCAGGGTGGAGCGATTCTGAGCGAGGTGCGAATGGGCACCTTTCCTGCGCCGCAGAATTTTCCCAAACGCAATCGCATCATCAGCGGTCTGAGTCTGGGGGTGCTGGTGATCGAGGCGGGGGAGAACTCGGGTACGCGGGTAACGGCTCGTTGCGCGGCGGAGCAGAACCGCGATCTGTTTGCCGTTCCCGGGAATGTGACGAACCAGAACTCCTGGACACCTAACACGCTGATAAAGCAGGGCGCGAAGCTCGTTGCCACCTGGGAGGATGTCTGGGAAGAGCTGCCGTCGCAAGTGCGCTCCGCACTGGAGGTGGAGGCCGGAGTTGCATCCAAAGCCGAGGCTGCCGCATCTCTTTTGCCTGATCCGGCCCTGCGGCCTGAAGAGGCGCTGGTGCTGGAGCTGTTACGCGCGGATGAGGTCATGCAGCAGGATGAAATCCTCGAGCGGCTCGACACGCAACTCACTTCATCCGAAGTGTTTACGGCCCTCTTTGAGCTGGGGATTGCAGGTCTGATCCGGCAGTTGCCGGGCAAGAACTACGTGCGCGTTCTGTAGATCTGGGAAGTGGTGGTCGGCCCAGAAATCCTACGTTTTTTTCACCTCTTGTTGCGCACGAAGGAAGTTTTGCGCGTACAGTTTTGGGAAACGGAGCCGCGGAGATTTCCGGAAGGCGAGTGGAAACCAACCCGCCTTCCGTGATAGTTTCCAAGTTTCGCGGCCAATTTGGAAACGGTTCGACCCACCGGTGGTCCCCGGCCGGAGTTTCAGGGTGCCTCGCTGCTGCGGCAGCCTGAAAAAAAGATTTGTAAGACAGAACCCCCGCCAGCGCGTCCAATAGGGCCGAGTGGGGTTGCAGGTAGTAATAAGGATGGCAATGAGCAAAGCATTAGTGATCGTCGAGTCGCCCGCCAAGGCCAAGACGATTGAAAAATATCTGGGCAAGGGCTACGAGGTGCTGGCTTCGGTCGGACACATCATGGACCTGCCGAAAAACGACATTGGTGTGGAACTGAAGGAGAGAACCTTCGAGCCCACGCTGATCGTGTCTCCTGGTAAGGAGAAGGTGGTTGGCCAGTTGAAGAAGGCGGCGTCGAAGGCGGACGAGATCTATCTCGCGCCTGACCCTGACCGCGAAGGCGAGGCGATCGCGTATCACCTCGCGCTGCAGCTGGGAACCACGTCCAAGGAAAAGAAGAAGATTCGCCGCATCACCTTCAACGAGATCACGAAGAAGGCAGTGCAGGACGCGTTTCAGCACGCTCGCGACGTCGATCAGAATCTGGTGGACGCGCAGCAGACCCGTCGCGTGCTCGATCGCCTGGTGGGCTATCAGATCTCGCCGCTGTTGTGGGACAAAGTACGCCGCGGCCTTTCCGCCGGACGTGTGCAGACCGTGGCCGTGCGCCTCATTGTGGAGCGTGAGCGCGAAATCGGGGCCTTCAATCCGCTGGAGTACTGGACCCTCGACGCCCTGCTGCATGCCGAAAAGCATGCGGAGAAGAAGCTGAAGGCGCGCTTTGTGGGCATCGACGGTGAGCCCGCCCGTGTCGCTAACGGCAAAGACAAAGACGGCAAAGATCAGTACATCGCCAACGCGATGCCCGACAAGAAGTCGATGGACGAAGTGCTGGCCGCGCTCGAGAAGGCGCAATGGTCGCTGGTCGACGTACAGTCGCAGGAGCGGCAACGTAAGCCGCTGGCGCCGTTTATCACCAGCCAGCTGCAGCGCGATGCTTCCAGCAAGCTCGGCTTCAACGTGCGCCGCACCATGGGCGTGGCGCAGCGCTTGTATGAAGGCGTAGACCTCGGTCCCGATGGCACCACCGGCCTGATCACCTACATGCGTACCGATTCGCCGCGCGTCTCGCCGGAAGCGATCACCAGTGCGCGTGAGTGGATCGGCAAGAATCTCGGCCAGCGTTATCTGCCTGCCACGCCCAATATGTACAAGGGCAAGAAGGACGCGCAGGATGCGCACGAGGCCATTCGTCCAACCGACCCCTCGCGCACTCCGGATTCGATCGCCAAGTATCTCAGCGACGAACAGCTCAAGCTCTATCGGCTGATCTGGCAGCGCTTCGTGGCCTCGCAGATGACCCCGGCCATCTTCGACGTGACCACAGCCAAGATCGCCGCCGTCTCATCGAGCACGAAGAAGACCTACGACTTCCGCGTGAGCGGTTCCGTGTTGCGCTTCGACGGCTTCCTCAAGGTCTACGAGATCCTGGAAGACAAGGATGAAGACGACGAAGCGAAGAATAAGCTGCCCATTCTGGATGGCGTGAAGGCGCTGGCGCTGGAGAAGCTCGATCCCGAGCAGCACTTCACTTCGCCGCCGCCACGTTACAACGAAGCGTCGCTGGTGAAGGTGCTGGAGGAGCGGGGCATTGGGCGCCCATCGACCTACGCTTCGATCATCAACACCATTCAGGATCGCGAGTATGTGACCAAGATCAGTGGCCGCTTCTATCCCACTGAGATCGGCATGGTGGTCTGCGATCTGTTGGTGAAGAACTTCCCCTACATCTTCGACACCAAGTACACGGCGCGGCTGGAAGAAGAGCTGGACGACATCGAAGAGGGCAAGGAGAAGTGGACCACGCTGCTGAATGGCTTCTACGACCACTTCGAAGACGAGCTCAAAGACGCCGGCAAGAAGATGGAAGACATCAAGCGCATGGAGAAGAAGACCGACGAAAAGTGCGATCTGTGCGGATCGCCTTTGCTCCTCAAGTGGGGCAAGTTCGGCAGCTTCTACGCGTGCTCGGCGTACAACAAGAAGGATCCCAACAGCTGCACGTTCACCAAGGAGAACACCGCCGCCAAGCCCGACCTGAACACGCCCGAAGCGCAAGACGCGGGCGAGCAGGAAGAGTACTGCGAGGCCTGCGGCAAGGTGATGGTGCTGCGCCGCGGACCGTTCGGCATGTTCATGGCTTGCCCGGACTACAACGCCGATCCGCCCTGCAAGACCTTCCGCAAGCTCACGCAGAAGCAGCAGCAGAAGCAGTCCGCGCCGCAACCCACGGGCGAAGACTGTCCGGAATGCGGCAAGCCTCTGGTGTTGCGCCAGGGTGCCTACGGGGAGTTCGTCTCCTGCTCCGGCTATCCCAAGTGCAAGTACGTGAAGCAGAACATTATCGAGGGCATGAAGTGTCCGAAGTGCGGCACCGGCGACCTGGCAGAACGCAAGGCGCGCCGCGGCAACATCTTCTGGGGATGCACCAACTACCCCAAGTGCGACTTCACCTCGAACCTGAAGCCGGTTCCGCAGAAGTGTCCCGAGTGCGGCAGTTCGTATCTCGTGGAGAAGACGCTGAAGTCGGGCATCTATCTCGAGTGCCCCAACAAGAAGAAGGGTGCCGAGGAAGAGGCAGCTGCAGCCGCTCCCAAGAAAAAGGGGAAGAAGGCTGCCGCAGAGCCCGAGCCGCAGAGCACCACAGTGTGCAGCTACTCCAAGCGCATTGGGGATGCACCGCCTCCACCTAGCGCGGAGACCCACGGGCCCGTAGCCGAGAAGGATCCCAAGCACGAGCTGCAGCCTGCGTAATGACCGAATGGAAGCGCTAACGGCGGGAAGGAAATCGTTCTGATCGGCGGCCCAGACGGGGCGGGTAAAACGACAGCCTCCCGGATTTTGGTGCCGAAGTTCCTGGCCGATCATGAGTATCTGAATGCGGACGAGATTGCTCGTGGGATCTCACCCGAACGGCCCGAGTCAGTGCAAATGGCTGCGGGCCGTCTGTTATTGCGGAGAATTCACGAACTCATTGATCGGGACAAGAGTTTTGCTGTAGAGACGACCTGTTCAGGCCGAAGCTATATTCCACTTCTCCAAGGCTGTAGAAGCCGCGGTTGGAAGATAGCACTGTTGTATTTTTGGCTGCAGTCTCCCATGCTCTCGATTCAGCGGGTTGCGAAACGAGTCAGCGAGGGAGGGCATTCGATTCCTCCGGATGTAATCTACCGTCGGTTTAGGACTGGGCTTCGGAATATGCGCCATTTCTATTTGCCTCTGGCGCACCGCTGGCAGATGCTTGAGGAATTAAGCCTATGGCAATGACGTCCAGGCAACTTCTCGACGCAGTGGATGAATCCCTGGCGGAATCTGCTCGCCGCCTTGAGGCCGGCGAATTGGATGGCTCAGGGCGCTACTTTACCGATGAGGAGCTAGCCGCCGGAGCAGCCATGGGCGCGGTAAAGAAGGCCACCAAATCTCCCCAGGCTCCCGTCGCCTAGGCACCACTCGTTCCACTTTTCGCCCTCTTGGTCACGCCCACGCAGGAACCCCGCTGGAATCCATTACCATGGCAGCGGAGACCTCAATGGAACGCATGACCATGGAAGCCGCGCTTGCTACGCCCGCTGATGCCGAGATCATCCTGAAGCTCTATGACCTTCGCCGTGAAACCTTGATGCGCCACGCTCGGGCCTGGGTGGTGGGGGAGTTCTGGCCTGC
>CBJOJD010000077.1:0-17439 GCA_966443485.1 uncultured bacterium
GGTGATTGCAGATGCCGAATTCAGCATCGAACCCGGCGCCTGCACAGCATTGATCGGCCCCAATGGCGGCGGTAAAACAACGCTCTTGCGGTTAGCTGCAGGGCTCTTGCGACCCTCCAAAGGAAAGGTTTTATTTGAGGGTGCAGAATTTCATGAGCGCTCCCGCCGAGACGTTGCGCGGAAGATCGCCCTCGTCCCACAGAATCTCGAGATTCCATTCTCTTTCACGGCGCAGCAGATTGTGGAGCAGGGACGCACTCCTTACCTGGGACTCTTCGGCGGGCTAAGCACGCACGACCGGCTCGCGGTGGAGAGGGCGATCGAACTGACCGGCATTGGCCCACTGCGGCATCGCATCTTCAACGAACTCAGCGGCGGTGAACGTCAGCGCGTCAAGATCGCGCTCGGGCTGGCCCAGGAACCCAAGCTCCTGTTGCTGGACGAACCCACGCAGAATCTAGACTTCGGGCGGCAGATGGAACTCATGAGCCTCATTCGCCAGTTGCGCGCCCAGGGCGTCAATGTGTTCGCCGCGGTGCACGATCTTGTGCTCATCTCCGATACTTTCTCATCCGTCGTTCTACTCAGCCCGTATGAGTCGCTTCGCGTCGGCGCCCCCGAACAAGTTCTTCAGCCCCGCATTTTGGAGCGGGCGTTCCAGTGTCCCGCTCCCAACATGAGCTTCATGCCCAGTTTCGATCGCAGGAAGGAATTCGCACGATGACTCTTTCACAACCCATCGCAGCCGAGCGTATCCGCGCGGTCGCAGAATCGATTCAACCTTTAAGCTCGTCGGATCTGGCGAAAGCGGCACGTCACCTGGATCAGCTCACCAAGCCATTGGGAAGCCTTGGGCAACTGGAGCAAGTAGCCGCCCAGTTGATTGCGATTCGGGGCGAAGGTGCTCAACTTCCGTTGCGGAAGGCCATCTACGTGTTCGCCGCTGATCATGGCGTTGCACAGGCCGGCGTGAGCGCCTACCCGTCTGAGGTCACTGCGCAGATGGTGAAGAATTTTCTCGCTGGCGGAGCATCCATTAACGTACTCGCGCGCCAGCACAATGCCGAGTTGACGGTTGTGGATGTGGGTGTCGATGCTGAGTTCGAGCCGTCTCCCGGTTTGCACACAGTGAAAGTGCGCCGAGGGAGCCGCAACCTTCTCGAAGAGCCGGCGATGACCGAAGACGAGATGACTGCGGCGCTCGAGGCCGGGCTTCTGTTGGCCGATGAAGCCTACGCCAGAGGCGCGGACCTGGTGGTAGCTGGAGAAATGGGCATTGGAAACACAACCGCTGCCAGCGCGATTACCGCGAAGCTGACAGGACGCGATCCCGCTGAAGTCACTGGGAGGGGCGCTGGCCTTGATGAGGTAGGGCGAAATCGAACGCTGAATGTCATTCGCCGGGCCCTGCGGAAGCATTTTCCTGACAAGTCGAACGCATCCGCTCTCGATGTGCTCCGCTGTGTTGGAGGACTTGAAATTGCCGCCATTACCGGCTTTGCCTTGGGAGCTGCGCAGCATCGCGTGGTCGTTGTCTGTGACGGCTTCATTTCCACCGCAGCCATTGCCCTTGCAGTGGCGATTGCACCCAACGTAAAGCAATATCTGGTTGCCGGACACTGTTCGGAAGAGCCTGGACATCGCTTCCTGTTGCGCCATCTTGAACTCGCTCCCTTGCTGCGGTTGAACATGCGTTTGGGGGAAGGTATGGGCGCTGCCATGGCGTTTCCAATCCTTGAATCATCCTTCCGGCTTTACGCCGAGATGGCTACATTCGAGTCGGCAAGCGTGAGCGGAGCCAACGCATGACCAGTGTCATCCATGACGTGGCGCTCGCGGTGCAATTTATGACCCGCGTGCCCATCCGCTCGGAGCGTCTCGACCATGCACGATTGAGCCGGGCCGCTGCGTGGTTTCCAGCAGTAGGGTTGCTCGTAGGCGGAGCTGCAGCGCTCGCGTATGTGCTCGTAGTCCCGCATCTCGCGAGGTCGCTCGCAGCCCTCATCGCAGTGTTTGTGATGGTGGTAATCACCGGCGGCCTGCATGAAGATGCTCTGGCGGATTGTGCCGATGCCTTCGGCGGAGGATGGACTCGCGAAGACAAGTTGCGCATCATGAAGGACAGCCGAATCGGCAGCTTCGGCGGGTTAGCCCTGATCCTCTCGCTGGCCAGCCGTGTTCTGCTTCTCGCCACCATGCCTGCCGGCGCGGTTGTTGGCTACTTGATCTCTGCGCAGGTGATTGCGCGTTGGACGCCGCTGCCTCTGGGAGCGCTTCTCAAGTCGGCGCGGGAGCACGAAGGCCAGGGACGCCGCCTTGCCGGCACGACCTCGTGGGTAACGGTGGCGTTCGGCACAGCGATGGCTCTTGCGGTCATGATCTTGATCTTGCACCGGTTCGCGTGGCCGCCGGTCCTCGCAGTTGCGATTGTCACGGCTGCCAGCGTGCTCTATTACAAACGTCAACTGGGTGGAGTCACCGGTGACTGCATGGGGGCGACGATTCAGATCTCCGAGATTGCCGTGTATCTCTGCGGGGCATGGGTGCGATGAAAACGTGCATTCTAATGCGTCACGGCGCGACCGATATGGCTGGCCGGTTCTGCGGCCACTCCGATCCACCGTTGAACGAAGCTGGCCGCGTTCAGATCGACCGCGCGGCATCCATACTGCCTGCCGCTCCCGAAGCGATTTACAGCAGCGACCTTCTGCGCGCACGCGAATCGGCTGCCATTCTCGCCGCACGCTTCGCGGTTCCCGTGCAGGTGCGGCGGGGCCTGCGCGAGATTGGATTCGGTCAGTGGGAAGGCTTATCGTGGCAGGAAATCGAGCAGCACTCTCCTATCGAGGCGCAAGACTGGATGGAACACTTTCCTGCTGGCGTGATCCCGGGCGGCGAGCGCTACGATGTCTTTCTCGAACGTGTGCGACAGGAGATCGAGTTTCTTTCGGCCCAGGCTGAATCGCAGATGCTGATCGTGGTAACGCATGGTGGCTTCATCCGAACGGCACTGGGTGAGGTGTTCGGCTTCTCTGCCGATCAGGCGCACTGCCTTTCCGCCGCATACGCAGCGACCATCGACCTATCGCACTTGCATGTAGGCGCGCAATGAAACGTGAGAACCTGGTTGTCGAGCTTGCAGCGTGGGGATTGGATGAGAATCCCGATCGTCCTGCGGAGGCCATAACGCAGGTACAAGCACGCGCTCAGCAAGGTCTTGCATCGCTTCCTGACTGGTATTCCCGCAGCCCACGGATAGAATTCCTTTCGGTAGATCTTCAGAACGCTTTGATCCAAAACGCCGAGCGTGACGACTTGCGCGCCGAGTTTCATGGCTTGGAATGGACTCTCGGCATTGTGGATCTTCGCCTGCTCGTCAGCTTTCAACGCAGGCTTGTTCTAGACGACGAGACGAGCGACGGCCTCGAACCTCATGATTGGACCGCGCGTATGCAAATCGCCTTGCCGCATGGCCGGACTTCCACGTTCGAACGCGCCTGGCATACAACCGGCCTAACTCTGACAACCGAAAACCCAGACCTCACCCTTCAATGGCGACCTGCTCACGAAAGCAATGATGTGTTTGCGCTGAAAGTTCGACACGGAAGCCCATTTATGGAAGTCGGATCTTATCGAGGACGCTGGTTTCTTCGCGATGGCTATCACCGCGCATATCGCATGCTGCGCGCTGGCATCTTTGAGGTTCCTGCGGTGATCATTCAAGCTGACACTCTCGAAGTGCTTGGCGCAAATCGGCCGTGGTTTTTCTCGGAAGAATTGCTCTTCAGCCGCCGTCCGCCGCTCGCTGTCGATTTTCTCGCAGATGAATTCATCTTGCGCTGGAATCGCCCCGCACGCAGGAAAGTCATCCGCGTTTCAATTACCGAAGATTTCGAGCTTTTGAACTCCGAACAGGAGCAAGGAGCACAGTTATGAGCATTGCAACGAAGCGCGGTGATACCGGTCAGACAGGCCTCGCCGGCGGGGTCCGCGTCTCCAAGTCCGATCTGCGGGTCGAGACCTACGGGACTGTGGATGAACTGAACACGGTGCTCGGATTTGCCCGAAGCATTTGCCGCAACCTCGAAATCAAGGCGTGGACGGAAGAGATACAACGCACACTTTTCCGCCTGGGCTCCAACCTGGCCACGCCTCCGGACAGCAAAAAGCAGCCGCCCCTCATTACAGCTGAAGATGTGGACTGGCTGACGGGGCTCGTTCACAAGATCGAGGCGACCGAAGGGCTGATCTCCGATTGGTCCCTGCCTGGCGCTCACCCTGAAGCGGCAGCGTACGAAATGGCTCGCACCACCTGCCGCCGCGCAGAACGAACCGTGGTGCGCTTTATCGAGTCGGGTGCTCTGGTTGATCCAAACGTGCTGGCATATCTGAACCGGCTTTCTGACTTGATCTGGCTGTTCGGCCGTTTGCTTGAAGTGGAAGCAGGCGTGGACTCGCGTCTTCGAGATGAGCAACATCCCGGCGGTCGCTGGTCGAGGGCATGGTAATGAATCGCTTTTCAAGCGAGGAGCGGGCGGGCGTCTACCGTGCTATCCACGAACGCCGCGATGTGCGTTCCGGGTTTCTACCCGATCCGCTTCCGCGGGAGCTGCTGTTGCGCCTGCTCGGCTCTGCGCATCAAGCACCCTCCGTCGGATTGATGCAGCCATGGCGATTTGTCGTCATTGAGTCGCGCGCAATCCGGGAGAAGATCTTCGCAGATTTTCAGGATGCGAGCGCGCAGGAGCACGTGATCTACTCGGGCGAGCGCGCAGAGCTTTATGCGCGGCTTACCCTGCAGGGCATTCTGACGGCGCCCGTCAACCTTTGCGTCGTCAGCGACTGCGATAGCCCGCGGGGCCACTCACTGGGCAGGCACACAATTCCTGAAACTGCGCTCTACTCCTCCGTGTGCGCCATTCAGAATCTCTGGCTCGCGGCGCGCGCCGAGGGTGTGGGCCTTGGCTGGGTGAGCATCCTCCATCCCGAGCGCGTGAAGGTGGTTCTCAATATTCCATCGTCTATGACGCTCGTTGGCTATTTCTGCATGGGATTCGTGGAGCGGTTTGCATCCGAACCCGAGCTTGAACGCGCTGGGTGGGAACGCAGGCTCAGCCTTGAAGATGTTCTCCGGCGTGAAACATTCGACCAGAGGTGGAGCGGCGGGCAGCGATGACGAGGAAGCCTGCCATTATGGTGTTGGGAACCGGCTCGCACGTCGGCAAGTCGCTCATTACCGCGGCACTGTGCCGTGCATTTGCGCGCGCCGGTTTTCGCGTGGCTCCGTTCAAAGCGCAGAATATGTCCTTGAACTCCGCTGCCACTCCCGAAGGTCTGGAGATCGGGCGCGCGCAGGCCCTGCAAGCGGAGGCTTCTGGTATACCTGCGTCTGTCCACATGAATCCCGTGCTTCTCAAGCCTTCCAGCGACACTGCTTCGCAGGTCATCGTAAGAGGAAAGATATCCGGGCAGTTCTCGGCAGAAGATTATTTCACGCGGAGAAACGACGAGCTTCTCCCCCTTGTTCGCGAGAGCTATGAGATTCTCGCCGCTCAATATGAATTGATGATCCTCGAAGGAGCAGGCTCGCCCGCCGAGATCAACCTGAAGGATCGTGACTTTGTAAACCTGCGCATGGCGCAACTCGCAGGCGCGCGTTGCATTCTCGTAGGCGATATCGACCGAGGGGGTGTCTTCGCATCCATCTTCGGAACCCTCGCGCTGCTGGAACCCTCGGAGCGAGATCTGATCGACGGCTTCATTATCAACAAATTCCGCGGCGATATTCGTCTGTTGGAGCCTGGTATTCGCGAACTTGAGGACCGCGTCGGAAAGCCATGCTTCGGCATCATTCCGCACATTCCGGACCTTCGTCTGGACGAAGAAGACAGCGTGTCCCTCGAATCCAGCCGGCGAACACGATGGGAAAATGACAACTCGCCAGAGCGGCAACTGCGTGTCGCAATCGTGCAGTTTCCCTCGATCTCCAATTTCACAGATTTCGATCCCCTGCTGGCCGAGCTCTCCGTCGCGGCGCGTTTCTGTAGCAAGCGGGAAGAATTGCTAGCTGCGGACCTCGTCGTTCTCCCCGGTTCCAAGCAAACTGTCAGTGATCTTCGCTGGTTGCGTGAGACCGGATTGGCTGAAGCGATCCTTGCCTTGACTGATCGTGCTCTGCTGTTTGGCATCTGCGGAGGCATGCAGATGCTCGGAGTAGCCATCGATGATCCTCATGGAGTGGAGATGGGCGGTACGGAGCAGGCACTCGGCCTTCTTCCGATCCGAACCGTCATGAATTCTGAAAAGATCACGCGCGAAGCTGCCGGCGAACTTATCGTTCCACGCCTGTTCGGACAGGCGCTCCAATGCGCACACCTCGAGGGGTACGAAATTCACGTCGGCGAAACCGATTACCTGGAGCAAGCGGTTCCGTTTTCTCGCATCACACGCAAGGGAGAATCGAGTCACGGTTTACTCGACGGATGTGTCAGCTCCGACGGCCGAGTTGCGGGGACGTACCTTCACGGGATCTTTCACCAGGACGCGTTTCGTCATGCATTTCTGCGTGCTGCTCGTACCGCCCACAGCCTCGCGCCTGCCGCCATGCTCGGATGGAAACAGCTTCGCGAGTGTGAGTTAGATCGGCTTGCCGAGGCTGTCTCCAACTCCGTCGATCTCAGCCGCGTGCTCGACCTTGTCGGCTTGAAACGGCCTGCGAGCGATGGCAAGGAGCACGCATGCGCCTCGACACGCTGACCGCGTCCTATCTTTTGGATTGGGTCCTTGGCGATCCCGAGCCTCTTCCACACCCCGTGCGGCTGATTGGCCACGCCATCCGGACTGGAGAGCGGACGCTGCGCCGATCGGGCGATGGGCCGGAGAAAGAATTCGTCAGCGGAGTTGTACTGACGAGCGCAGTGGTCCTCGGTTCTGCATTTGCTACGTCGATGCTACTCAAGACACTGCGGAGCAGCAACGCCTCATTTGGCCGTGCAGCAGAAGTGTGGCTGGCTGCCAGTTGCCTGGCCACTCGCAACCTGCTCGACGAGGCTCAGGCCGTGGTGCACGCACTCGAGCACTCCGATCTCGATACAGGGCGCCGACGTCTTGCGCGCATTGTAGGCCGAGATACCGCCAGTCTAAATCGGAATGAAATTGTCCGCGCGGTGATCGAAACACTTGCCGAGAGCCTCTCAGATGGAATCATCGCGCCACTGTTCTATCTCACGCTCGGCGGCGTCCCGCTGGCGATGGCTTACAAGGCGACAAATACGCTGGATTCCATGATTGGTCATCGCGATGAGACGTACGAGTGGTTCGGAAAGGCGGCCGCGCGTCTCGATGATGTTGCTAACTTTGTTCCTTCGCGCATCGCCGCACTCCTCATCTGTGGAGGGGCAGCGCTCTTCGACTCTTGCAGCTTTGAACAGGCATGGACAACCTGGCGCCTCGACGCGCAAAAACACGCGAGCCCCAATGCCGGACAGCCTGAAAGCGCAATGGCTGGCGCACTGCAAGTTCAGTTGGGTGGAGTTAATACTTATCGTGGTGAGCGCGTCGAATCAGCTCTGCTTGGCGCCAGCTTTCCGAGCCCAGAACCCGGTGATGCGCGCAGGGCTCTGCAAATCACGGCGCTGGCTTCCGTGCTGGGTTTCGGTCTCTGCTGCATAGCTTTGGTATGGAGGCGAAATGCATAACGGAGCGGCGGCATCACCACCGGCGCACGGAGGTCAACTGCATGCTATCGCGGAGCAGTTCTCAGTACCCGTAACCGCACTTCTGGACTTCAGCGCCAGCATCGTTCCGGGCGGTCCTTCACCGCGTGTGACGCGCGCCATCGCCAACTCACTTTCCAAGCCGGAAGAATTGCGCGCCTATCCCGATCTGGAATCATGGGCACTCCGAGCTGCTCTCGCGAGTTACGCCCATGTCTCTGCGTTCAATGTCGTGGTGGGAAATGGAATGGTGCCGCTGCTTTCAGCAACGCTGCGAGCGATGGCTGCACGACGGTGCATGATCCCGGTCCCGGCATTCGGGGAGTATCGCCGAACGCTGCGGCGCGAAGGTGTCGCCGTCGAGACTTGGCCGCTTAGTGACGCAACTGGGTTTCAGCCGGACTTGGAGCAACTCGTTGCCTCATGTGCGGAGCGCGAATGCGATACCTTGCTTTTGACCAATCCGCACAACCCAACTGGAGCGGTGTTGGCGGCCGCGGAACTATCTGCAGCAGTGCAGCAGGCGCAGAGAAAAGGCATTCGCATATTGCTCGACGAAGCGTTCATCGACTTCGTTCCGCAAGTGAGTCTCTCCGCGCAAGTGCCCGAGTTGAGCAATCTGATTGTGTTCCGCTCCGTTACTAAATTCTTCGCCATGGCAAGCCTGCGCATTGCATACATCGTCGCGCCAAACCAACTGGCAGCCGGACTGACTGAGTTGCTTGCTCCATGGCCCATCTCCACGCTCGCCGCTCTGGGCGCGATCGCAGCCATCGAAGACGAGGCCTGGATCGCCGATACGCTCTCCAGCAACCGACGAGAGCGAGAGAATTTGGCGACCCAGCTTGCCGCATTGGGGCTTACGGTATATCCCGCAGGGGCCAATTTCCTGTTCTTTCGACTGGGCGAAGCGCACCGGAATCGGACTGCATGGGAACGCCTCATTGTGGACCACGGAATCGTGGTGAGAAACTGCGCCACCTTCGAGGCCCTCGATCAAACATATTTCCGCGTAGCCGTACTCGGAAGCAGCGACAATCAGCGGCTCATTCGCGCTCTTGGCGCAGTATTGAACGAACAAAGCTGAGAATGAACACGACAGCAATGCAGGTCACATTTGCAGAACAAACTCGGGCATTTCCTGCGCGCATCGTTTGCTTGTCCGATGAAGCAAGCGAATTGCTTTACCTCTTGGGCGAGCAGGAGCGCATTGTTGGCGTCTCTGGCTTTTCCAAGCGCCCGCCAGAGGTTAGATCCAAGCCGCGTGTGTCCACATTCAAAGAGGCGAACTTTGAAGCCATCGAAAAACCAGCTCCTGATTTCATCATCACCTATTCCGATGTGCAAGCCGAGATCACAAAAGAGGCAATCCATCGCGGTTTGCCGGTTCTCAACTTCAACCAGCGAAGCGTGTCGGAGATCTTCGAGTTCATTGCCCTGATCGCGCGACTGGTAGATAGGCAGGAGAAAGGGAATGCCCTTATCGCGGAATATCAAGCAGAGTTGCAGCATATCGCCGATGCGGCGGCCCGTTTTCCTCGCAAGCCGCGTGTCTTGTTCGAGGAGTGGCACGACCCGATCATTAGTGGGATCGAGTGGGTCGAGGAACTCATCGAAATTGCCGGCGGCGAACCGATCTTTCCGGAGTTTCGCAAGGCTCGCAAGGCCATGGACCGCGTCGTCGAACCCGAAGAGGTCATTGTGCGCAATCCCGACGTGATCCTGGCTTCCTGGTGCGGTATGAAGGTCAAGAAGGAGGCAATCTGCGCGCGTGAAGGCTGGGACCGAATCGAGGCCGTTCGCAAAGAACGGGTATACGAGATCGATTCATCCCACATTCTTCAGCCTGGCCCGGCATGTCTCACCGATGGCGTTCGCACTATACATCGCATTGTAAGAGCAGCTTCGAGTGTGCCTAGAGCATCGTAGCTGGATATTTCGGATACCAACTTTTAGACAGAGATCCCCATAGAAGGGGCCATCTAAAACTTCGGTAGATTTGAGGCAGTCGTTCGACATCTCGGCCGGATGGTCCGGCTCTGCTGCCATGTAGGCCTAATGCTCCTCGGTCTGAAATTCAGCCCAAAACTGGGCCGAAAGTCACTGGCAGGGAAAGGCGGAACCATGCTGACCGGGCATTTGTCGATTCGTTCAAACCGAGGGTGGAAGTGTAGCCTGCCTCTTCGCGCATCCGCTCGCTGCAATGAAGTTACCGTGCTTCCCCTGCCCACACCAGAATCGTCAATCGGAGCAGCGGATGCAAGTTCACGGTTGAACAGATCTGCGAGCATTGTGAACAAAAGGAATTACGATCCGGAGACTCGTTCCGAAGCTTCGCTACGTTAAAAACATACCGCGGCTACATTCGTAAGTGGGTTAGGCCACGAGGGGGTTCTTCTTACCTGGATGAGGTCAAGGCCGTGGACGTCAAATCATGGTTGCGGCTATTCCCAATTTCTCGGTCATCACGTGCGAAGATCAGGAATATTCTGTCCATCCCGTTTAATCACGCGTGCCGCTACAAACTTTGTGATCGCAATCCGATGCGTGTTGTACGCCAGGGAGCAAAGCGGCGTAACGCTCCAAATGTGCTGACGGCGCAGGGAGATCAGAGCGTTAGTTGACCACCTGGCTCTTCGTGAGCGCACGCTGCCGAGTCCGAACAGTTCGCTGGCCCTCAGACCTGTCACGACGTCGTGCGCTCGCGCATATCGAGGTTACGAAGCAGCAAGTGAACCTCTTCGATTTCGAGCACCGCCGGGATCTTCTTCCGCTTGGAGCTTTGGCGTACCCATTGAACCGGGTTGCGATCGAGCAGCTCATGACGCAGACCGTGATTGAATAGGACGCTCATCACATTGCGGATTTTTGCGCAGGTCGATCGCGCTAAAGGAAGGGACCGAAGCCAGAGTTCGATCTCCCCCGCACGAATGCAGTCAACTTGCAATAGCCCCAGCGCGGAATAATCCACTTTCGCAAGTAACCGCGATGCCCAGCTTGGTGGAGTGAGTTGTCCATCGCTTGCTGGGAGCGAGCTCCCGCTGAGAATAATGCGTGTCGCCGCTTCTTTGTCCCGGAACTGATCAATTGATCCAATAACCATTCTGCGCTGATATGTTTACTGAAACGGGATTAATCAAAACGGAGGACGATGATGATCGCACGGCATTGGACAGGCTGGACTACGCCTGAGAACGCTCCTGGATATGAACAGCACTTGAAGGGAACAATTCTTCCAAACTTACGGAAACTTGCGGGATACAGAGGAGGGTATGTTCTACGCAGAAATTTGACGAACGAGGTTGAGTTCGTCGTTATCAACATGTTTGATTCCGTCGAAGCGATCCAGGCCTTCGCCGGCGAAGACTATGCCGTCGCAAAATTTGAACCCGAAGCGAAACGTCTCCTGGCGAGATTTGAGCCGTCCGCTCTTCACTTCGAGATATGCGCCACCGTGCTCTAGCTATCCGTCGAACACCTGGTCTGCTCTGTGTCTTTGTGCCGGTGTTCCTCTTCACGGGCGCGAAGATCTCTGATCGTACGTATTTGATCTGCACGCGCTTCTGCCTTTTCGCGCCAGTTGAAACGCCTCGAATGCTTGTGAAAGTTTGACCGTCTCACTCTACTTCCCCTGCCTAATGCGCAGGACCGGCTGCGATACCTTTGATGGATGGAGTCGCGATGCGAAGAGAATTCCATACAGAAGTCAGTTCTCAAGAGATGGAGGAATATCTCGCAAATCCTTCGCTCCATACAAGCGCGGGATCTGACTGGGAGCACCTCGTTGTCCGCGCCCGTCTAGAACCGGCCGGCTGCCATTACCTGCGGATTCCGGCAACACCAGACCCATGGCTGGTATTCACTACTGGCGGTGGACCGCGGAAGACCGAGGTGAGGGGTAGAAACGGCTGGAACTGCGCGTTCAGCGGTCCCGGGAATCTCGCGCTGACTTCTCCGGGCAAGTCTACGGAAATCCGCTGGGATCGAGGAGACGGAACTGGAATTGAAACCGTTCACGTCTGTATTAGCGCGGCTCTGTTTCATCGGTTCGCGGCAGAGAATTTCGAGTGCGATGCAGCTCGCGTAGAGATCATCGACGGCTTCGCTCAACATGACCCTCTGATCTCCTCTATCGTGACTTCTCTTGGAGAACAACTGAGAAATCCTGAGAGGGCAGGAAGGCTCTTCGTCGATTCTGCTGCTCAGATGCTTGTTGCGCAGCTGCTCCGCAAATATTGCGCATTTCCGTTCACAGTTCCGAACGGGCAGACAAGGATGAGTGCTCGGAAGCTTCAGTTAGTTAAGGACTATGTCGATGCCGGGCTGGCCAACCGGCTCACGCTGGAGGATATTGCCTCGAGCATTCACATGAGCGCGTATCATTTCGCGCGAACATTCAAAGCGACAACAGGCGAAACGCCCCACACCTATGTGACCCGCCTTCGTGTTGAACGAGCTCAGGAACTCCTTCGAACATCCTCTATGTCTATGCCGGCCATTGCACGGCACGTGGGGTTTTCCAGCAAGAGTCACTTTGCAGCGGTGTTTCTTAGATTGTCCGGTATATCGCCTCATCAGTTTCGATGCGCAACACGCAGTGCAGCAAGCGACGAATAGATGCAGGGAGCGAGTTTGAGCGGCAGGATCGGTGCAGAATCGTGCCTTATTTTCAGAGTAACCGCCTTTCGTTTTGCTCCTCTAAAGCAAGCACACTTTCGTTCTTTAGCAGACGATCTCGAGTCTGAAGCATCGGGAAGATGCTCATTAACCCTTCAAAGAGACTATAGTGTTCATGCTCGTAGAGAGGCCGATCTGCCCAAAAAAGAGAGCAAGAATCCGGCCGCGACAGCAAGTAAATGTTCCCGTGACTATCGTACCGTCAAGTTGACGCCCAGTTTCTATGCGGCTGCACGCTTGCTCTAAGCAATCTGTGATCTCAAAAAACTCCAAA
Source organism: uncultured bacterium (assembly GCA_966443485.1). Classification (GTDB taxonomy): domain Bacteria; phylum Acidobacteriota; class Terriglobia; order Terriglobales; family Acidobacteriaceae; genus Telmatobacter. The sequence continues at coordinate 12,667 of CBJOJD010000077.1, forward strand.
GCCGACGCTTCGAATGCTTCTCCTTTCAAGCGCATGTTTTGTGGGCACTCACGAACCGTTAGGTGGAACAAGGACTTAGAAGACGAAAAGGAACATGCGCATGGCGCTGTCACGTGAAGAGATTTCAGATCGCCTGGAAATCCAGGAAGTCCTGACGCGCTACTGCTACGCAGTGGACGATCGTGAATGGGATGTATATCGAGGTCTGTTTACCCAGGATGCCGTCATCGATGATCGCGTTACAGGAGGGATACAGAGCGGCGTAGAGGAACACATCCAGTACCTGAACCGGGCACTCTCCAAAGTCGTTTTATCGCAACATGCGATCTCGACGGTTCGTATCGACTTAAGCGCGAGTAACGCGAACGTACGGGCTCATTGCTCCTGTCCAATAGTCGTGGATCTCGGAGAAGCGAAAACACGCGTGTTCTTCCAAGGATTGTGGTATCGCAATTCGCTCGTGCGTGCTCACGAGGGTTGGAAGATCGCCCATTTAGTTGAAGAGGGGTACTGGACGTATAACATGCCACGCCATTTTGCGTTTTGATTCTCCAATCCCACACACTACACCATCTTTTCATCTTGGATTGTGACGACAGACGATGAACACTCTAAGTACACTGATCAGCATGGCAGTCGCGATTGTTGTGATCGCGGCTGGACGTACGGCCAGCATTGCGCAGCAAAGAACCTCCGAAGGCGTTCCAACTTCAGGAGCATCGATCGAGATCCTAAATATCCCAGGCGGAGCTGCGGCACTTCCTTCGCTCTCGGCTAGCGCCATCGAGGTGAACTCCCCGTTTCGTCAAGCCCTCTTTCGTAAAGGACTTGCACTTCGATTGATCGAAATCAAGGCTGGCTACAATTCGAACGACATTGAATTCGTGGGAATGCAGGTGGGTGGCTCAACAGCTAGCGGGGTACAGGGGGTCTATGCTGTCTTGCCTTACGAGGTGGGAATGGCCTTTTTTCCATTGCCTGTCCCACAGGTGAATCTGAAACTCAAAACGCCGGGCCGGACGTACCTGAAGATCGGTCTTCAACGCAGCCTCGATGCGGCGGGTGGGCCGGCAACCGAGGCCCGAAATCACACCGGACTGCGTTTCGCGCCAAAGGGTGATAAGTTGCTCACGGTCGGGGAGGCTGGTTCCCGGCGTCCATCCAGCGGTTCAACGCGCGCATTGTGGTTGAGTGCAGGCTATATGCACAACAGCACGCTGTACATGAATGTTGCCAATAGCAGATACGAACCCGAGAATCACGCCGCGTATGCACTCATAGACGGCCAGTTTATCAAAACGAAATAAGAGCACCCTGAACGTGGCCTATACGCTGGCATCTGGGCAATGACTGCAGCATCTCAATTCAACGCTTACGATCGCTATTGCGAGGCGAGACTCTACAAACTAGCTCCCTTCGGAGCTCGGCCTCGGGATGTCGCTTCCGTCGTCTCCACATACACAGGATTCAGCAGACGCTTGACTGACTCGCTCGTAGCGAATAGCACCAGCGTATGGCGCAGCAGCGCGTCCCTCACGGCAAGCTACAACGTCCATCTCGCTCCAGGTAACTATTTGAGTGTTGGGTTTAGCTTCATTCACGCACCAGCGATAAAGCCCAGAGTTGATGATGCTCTCACTTTCGCGACAGTATACACCGTCTTCTTCTGAATACCGGCTGAACGTGTCCCACGCCACTTTGACTTGCTGCAGTGAATCCTGCGCGCTAGTTGACAAGCACAAAGTCGCCAATTGAGATATAGATCCGCCAGCTCAAGTCGACTTCTGGTTAACGATGCTTCCATCTAATCCCGATTTATGAGGCTACTCAATATGAAAGGTGCTCTATCATTCTGCCATGACGTCGATGAGGGATTTCCTTCGTACATACGTTGAATACACACACTGGGCAAATTCGACAATCCTTGCAGCTTGCAAGATTTGTTCGCATGTAGCGCTTGAAGCAAATGTGGGAGCGTCGCATGGCAGTCTGCTCGACACTTTGCGGCACACCTACCTCTCCGATGTCGCATGGCGCGACCGTGTGCTAAAGGGAGAACTGCCGCCTCTCATCATTATGGCGCAGCCTGAACAGTACTCTGGGGCGAGTCTCGATTTCCAAATCGCTGATCTTGAAGAGCATTGGCCGAAGGTCACTACTAGCTTGATGGAGTGGCTGCAAGGTATCTCCGATTTGGAATTGGACGAAGTCATGCCTTGTCAACTTCCGTCGGGCGAACGATTGAAATTATCACGTGCTGAAATCCTGCTTCACGATCTGAATCATGGTACGGTTCACCGCGGACAGGTGCTCAGCCTGCTTCGTGCGGCTGGCATCCCACCGCCTAACATCGATGTCTTTAGCTATTACCTGCATCGTGGGTAGCAATAGAGCGGCAGAAGGCCCTCATCTGGGTTCGAAAGTCGGTGTATGGTTTTAGCTACGAAACGCGCTCTCGTTAGTCGATGCATTTGGATTAGTGCGAAACCGTCAAATCGGTGCGCCGGGATAAACCGGCATGAAGCAGGGAATGCAAGAGTCCTACGAGAAAGGAGTAGCGAACCACTCGGCCCCGAGTTTTGCGTTGTGCATCGCGAGGTGTACAGCGAAGCGTAAACAGGGGTACAGGCGGGCTGGGTATTGAGCTCCGAAAAGATGCAATCAGGGTGCCGACGCTTTTGATTTGGTGGAAGGCAACATGGCGGGGGCGATAACGCGAGTCCTTTGCCAGCCCTGCGTAGTCGAAGACCCCAAACACGTCTGGAAGCTTCATGCACGAGAACCGGGAGACCTCGGATGTTCCTGTGAGCAGCAACAACAGAACGGCGGGTTAAGGCTCAGGCCGCAACGCCCGCGTGCACGCGCCCGAGGAATCGGACAGTGGCATAGTGCCGATGAGTCATTCGAACAAGGTCGAGTATTCGATGGTGGAGAGTGCGGAGGGAAGGCCGCTGATCAAGGAGAACACCCTTCAATCGCACACGCCCCCGACACAGAGCGGGGCAGGCGTGTCACAGGGGTTGGCGGGTGTGCGGAAAGCAGCAAGGGAACATAAGGAGATGAAGTTCACCGCTCTGCTTCACCACGTTACGGTCGATCTGCTGCGGAACAGCTTTGGTTCATTGCAACGCAAAGCCGCGCCTGGAGTGGACGACATGACGTGCCAGGAGTATGAGGCCGGACTGGAGGATCGACTTGTTGATCTGCACAGTCGGTTGCATCGCGGTGCCTACCGGGCACTCCCATCGAGAAGGGTATACATCGAGAAGTCTGACGGTCGGAAACGTCCGCTCGGAATCGCCGCACTGGAAGAGAAGACAAGATCGTCCAGCATGCGTTGGTGACCGTCCTCAATCAGATATATGAGGAGGACTTCCTTGGCTTCTCGTACGGGTTTCGTCCGGGGCGCAGCCAGCATCAGGCGCTGGATGCGTTGTCCTGGGCACTGGTGAAGAAGAAGGTGAACTATGTGCTCGATGCGGATATCCAGAGCTTCTTCGATAACCTCGACAAGACATGGATGATCCGATTCATCGAGCATCGCGTCGCTGACCACCGCATCCTGCGCCTGATCCAAAAAATGGCTCAAAGCCGGGGTGCTTGAGGAAGGTAAATGGTCGGACACTGAGACAGGCACTCCGCAGGGATCGGTGATCTCTCCGCTCCTTGCGAATATCTATCTTCATTATGTGTTCGATCTCTGGGTGGACGTCTGGCGCAGGAAGCATGCGCGAGGCGACGTGATCGTCGTCCGCTATGCGGACGACATCGTTCTTGGGTTCCAGTGGGAATCGGATGCAGATCGTTTCCGCCAGTGCATGGGAGAACGACTGCGGAAGTTCGGACTGGATCTTCACCCGGACAAGACGCGCCGAATCGAGTTCGGGCGGTATGCCGAATCGAATCGCAAACGCAGAGGGGAAGGGAAACCGGAGACCTTCGATTTGCTTGGCTTCACGCACATCAGCGGGAAGAACGGGAAGGGGTCTTACGCTGTGCGACGCATGACTGTTCGCAAGCGCATGCGAAAGAAGCTGCAGGAAATTAAGCAGCAACTTCGCCTGCGAATGCATGACCCGGTGCCACAAACAGGCGCTTGGCTCAGATTAGTTGTGCAAGGCTATTTCAACTACTACGCTGTGCCGGGCAACATCGATAGCGTCGGGTTGTTCCAGGAACGTGTGCTCCGCTACTGGGGCCGCACGTTGAAGCGTCGTAGTCAAACGCGGCGGTACGCTTGGGTGCGCCGCTTGAAGTTAGCCGCACAATGGCTCCCAATCCCTCGCGCGCTTCATCCCTGGCCCTTTGACCGCTTCGCCGCTACACATCCGAGATAAGAGCCGCATGCGCTAATGAGCGCTCGTGCGGATCTGTGCGGGGGGCGACCAGCAATGGTCGTCCCTACCGCGACCAAATCGAGCGAGCCCGATGTTATGACCGGCTCAATGGGCGTTTCGGTCTGAAGCAGCCAATCACACACACTACATCGGCGCCGCACCACCGGCCGATGACAGCGAACAGCAAGCGCTCTATAATTGGGATCGGCGCTTATTGATCTCCATGACCTCAATGCAAGCCCTCTCGTGTAAGAAACCTGAACGGTTGGCAGACGGTTTTGGCGGTGAGTCGCAGAGTGGGGCCATCGTGAACAAGGAAGGCCAGGGAGAGACCAAAGCTGCCCTCCCCGGCCCTCGAACTGGCGACGTACAAATACAATCGGCCTGCTGCTTTCCCTCCCTAGTTAAGCTTGATGACCGACACACTCGGGGGAGG
>CBJOJD010000078.1:0-17351 GCA_966443485.1 uncultured bacterium
TGAGTTGTGTGCAATCGTTCAGCGCCGATGCGAGGAGGAGCAAGGCCGGGAGCAAGCGGCTGATTGCGGGTGCAATCAGCCATGAGCGTCCTGGTATTCCTCGTGCCAGGCCATTTGAATGGCTTCCAGGCGGCCCTCGTTGGACTTAGCGGGATCGTCGGCGAAGCCTTCCAGTTCAGTGACGTAGCGGTGCAGGTCAGTGAAGCGGACCGTGAGCGGGTCGAGGTCGGGATACTTCTCTTGCAGTTGAATGCCGATCTCTTCGGCGTCGGTCCAGTGGATTTCGCGGGGCATGATTTTCCTCGTCTTATTGGGGTGGGAGCATGGTGATCAGCTCCTGTTCGCCGTTGAGCAGATAGAAAGCAATGAAGGTCAGCGGTTCAGTCTCCGAAGCATTTCCAAACTCCGCAATGATGGTGTCGGCGGGTTCGTAAAAAGCTGAACCAGTCTGAAGTGTCTGCACGGGCTGACCTTCAATCTGATAGATCGCTGTTCCGCGCACAATGTAGCCCAGAACCGCGCAGGGGTGCAGGTGCCGTCCCCCTTTGATGCCAGGGCCCAAGGTGATCTCGCGGACATCCGCGCTGGAGGCGTTGAGATTTCCCAGAGCTGCGGCGAGCAGCTGCTTGCGTTCCACGGTCGCGGTGGTCATGATTGCTTACTTTTCGTCGGCCAGGGCCAGCGGCTTGCCTTCCGAGACGTAGTTGCGGTTCCACTTGGGGATCTCGACGACGTAGTTGCCGGGCTTGGTGATGACGGCCTGGCAACCGAGGCGCGAGTTGAGCTGCTGATCGGCGGCCATATCGAGGCGGTCGAGCTCGTCGTCTTCGGCTTCGCTGATGCCTTCGGCGCCGTCCTTGACCCACACGTGGCAGGTGGTGCATGCGCAGGAGCCGCCACAGGCGTGGTCGAGGAAGATGTTGAAGTTCTCGGCGACATCGAGAAACGACATGGGCTTGCCGTGATGATCGTAGGGCATGGTGCCGTATTCGAACTCGACGGTCTTGCCTTCGGGCTCGAAGGTGACGCGAACGAGTTTGTCGGGCGGAATGTTCTTGGTATTTACTTCGCTCATAATCTCTTCCTGTTCAGAGGAGCTAGCGGGGTTAGCCGCGCTCTCATTTGAATTCCGCGGGCGCCATGGGGTGGGGAGCGGTAACGCTGTCGTTCAGCTCTTCGCCGGCCTCTTCCATGGTTTTGCCGCGGATGGCTGTGGAGACTGCCGCCTCCATCATCAATTCAGCAAAGCGGCGGGTGGCCTGATCGAGGGCCGCGGTGGCTTCGCGGATTGCGTTCAAATCTTCGCCCAACTTCACGGACGAGAGGCGGTCCCGGGCGGCAGCGACGCGAGCTTGTTCCTCGCCGCTGAGCAGCTTCCATGCGGGATTCTGCGGGGCTCGCTCGACGGCAGACAAGATCGTGTCCGCTTCATTGCGTGCTTCGATGAGCAAGCGCTTGGCGAAGTCTTCTTCGGCATGATCGAAGGACTCGAGGATCATGCTTTCGACCTGCTCATCGGTCAATCCATACGTCGGCTTCACTTCGATCTGGGCCTGCTGACCGCTGCGCTGTTCGCGCGCGGAGACGTGCAGGATGCCGTCCGCATCGATGAGGAACTTGACCTCGATGCGGGGCAGTCCGGCAGACATGGGCGGGATACCGCGCAGATCGAAGCGGGCAAGGGAACGGCAGTCCGCGGCGAGTTCGCGTTCGCCTTGCACCACGTGGATGGCGACGTTGGTTTGGCCGTCCACGCCGGTGGTGAAGTGTTCCGTCGCCGAGGCTGGAATCGTGGAGTTGCGCTGAATGATCTTGGCTACTGTGCCGCCAAGGGCCTCGATACCTAGCGAGAGCGGGGTGACATCGAGGAGCAACAACTCTTCGGTGGCCTTGGATGCGCCGGCGAGGATGTCGGCCTGCACAGCGGCGCCCAGAGCGACGACCTCATCGGGATTGAGCTTGGTGTGGGGCTTCTGGCCGCGCGCCCCAAGCTGAAAGAGCTCGTCGACGAGCTGGCGTACGGTGGGGATGCGGGGGGATCCACCGACCAGCACCACCTCATCGATCTGTTCAGGAGTAATGCCGGCATCGAGCATGGCTTGCTTGCAGGGACCAGCGGTGCGCTCGAGCACGGGCTCAATCAACTGCTCGAAGACGTCGCGGGGAATCTCGCGCTGATAGCGGTCGCCATTGGGCAGCTCGATGTCGAAGTGCGCCGCCTGCTCGGCGGAGAGGCGAATCTTAGCATCGATGGCGGCTTTGCGCAGGCCCTGCACGGCCCCGGGAGCGGTGCGCAGGTCGACCCCGTGTTCCGCATGGATCTCGTCAAGCGCGATGGCCAGCAGCAGGTTGTCAATATCGTCGCCGCCCAGGTGGGTGTCGCCGTTGGTGGACTGCACCTCGAAGATGCCGTCGCGCAGCTTGAGGATGGAGATGTCGAATGTCCCGCCGCCCAGGTCATAGACTGCGATCGTGCCTTCCTTGGCGCGATCGAGGCCGTAGGCAAGTGCCGCAGCGGTGGGCTCATTGACAAGGCGCAGGACTTCAAGGCCGGCCATGCGGCCCGCATCCTTGGTGGCCTGACGTTGTGCATCGTTGAAGTAGGCGGGCACGGTGATGACGGCCTGCGTGACGGGGGCGCCGAAGAAGCGCTCCGCGTTGCGCTTGAGCTGACGCAGCACGTAGGCCGAGATCTCCGGCGGCGTGAACTTGAGTTCGCCGAGTTGGATGCGCGGGACCTCGCCCTCTTCCGCATCGTCAGCGAGGCGGAAAGGGAAGTACTTCAGCTCGCGCTGCACCTCAGAGAGGCCGCGGCCCATGAGGCGCTTGACGCTATAGATGACGCGCTCCGGCGATTCAATGAGTGACTTGCGGGCGCTGTTGCCCACCGTCACGGTAGGCCGTCCGCCATTTTCAACCGGATCGAGCGCCACCACCGAAGGGACCAGATTCGAGCCATCCACGCCAGGGATGACTACGGGCTTTTCGCCCTCCATGTATGCGACCAGGGAGTTGGTGGTACCGAGATCGATGCCAACCACGCGTCCATTTGTGTTCTCTGCCGCCATATCTCCTCAGTTTCCTTCCGCGGGCTTGCGCACCCAGGCGGGAGGATTCAGCACGAATTGGGCCTCGCCTTTGCCGAAGGACCAATCGACGTAAGTGTTTTCAGTTAAGACCGTCATGACGTCATCGGTGGAGACGCCCAGCGCAGCCTGGAGCCGAGTGGCCACGCTGCGGAAGAGCGCCTGCTTCTGCTCGACGGTGCGGCCCTGGCTCAAAAAGATGTGCACGAGAATGAACTTATCGGTGCGGTTCATGCCCATGAAGTGCGGGTCGATGAAGAGCTCTTCATCGGTGTGGGGCATGGCTACGATGAAGCGATCGCCTTCGGGAATGCCAATGGTCTCGCGCATAGCTTCATAGACCGCGTCAGAAATCACTTTCAAGTCTTCATCCGAGGTGGCCTGATAGACAGAGATTCGTACCAAGGGCATCGATCAGGCTCCGAGGGTTTCGTTCACTTCACGGACGAGATTGCTGAGGTAACGGCGACGATCCAACAGGGCCACCATGCTTTGCTGGGCCTGAGCGCGCGCGGCCTGGTCGCCCGTGTCCCAGGTATTCCATTGGGCGCGCAGATCGTTATCCACGTCAGCGAGCAGGCCCTCAAATTTCTGCTTGGCTGCGAGGAGGCTTTGCTTGAGAGCGGGATCGTCCTCACCCGAGGCCGTGGCCATGCGCATCTCTTCCAGCTGCATGTTGAGATCGAAGACCTCTTCGAGCAGATCAGCCGGGGCGCGCGAGGGGCCTAGATCGCCGCCGGGGCGATTCTTACCGGCATGTTCTTCGCCGATTTCGGCGCCGTGCAGCTTGAGCAGGTACTCGGTACGGCGGACGGGATCTTTGAGGGTGCGGTAGGCGTCGTTGAGCAGCGCGGTGTCGGCGAGGCTCCACTCTTTTTCGTTGTGGGTGGCGCGGGCGAAGCGATCCGGGTGCAGCTTGCGGCTAAGGCGGTGGAACTCGTTCTCAAGCGCGGCGAGGTCAAGGTTCAACTGCGGTGCGAGCGAGAAGACAGCGAAGTAGTTGCCGACGGAGGGTGGCTGGATTTTGCTGCAGTGGGGGCAGAACAGAGTGGACTCATTGTGCGCCACTGAGCAGGACCAACAAGCGACCGGAACCGCGGATTCGAGTACCTTGAGCATCGTGCGACCCTTGGTGAAGAGCTTGGCAAGGAAAGGGACGGGTTTTGCCCGTCCCCTGCTTGGTCAGTTTGTGCTGTCCCCGAGTGTTGATTGGGAACGAAAGCCCGCGTAGTAATTTGCCGGCGCGACGAGCTTCGAATTAAGAGAACGACGAACCGCAACCGCAGGAGCGGGTGGAGTTCGGGTTGATGAAGTTGAAGCCCTGGCGCATCAGCGTCTCTTCGTAGTCCAGCGTCATGCCGTGCAGGTAGAGGAACGACTTGGGGTCAACGAAGAGGCGCACGCCGTCGAACTCATAGATGCGATCGCGCTCACGGGGCTGGGTGTCGAACTTGATGGCATAGGAGAGTCCGGAGCAGCCGCCGCCGGTCACGCCCAGGCGCAGACCGCCTTCTTCCGGCGAGATGCCTTCCTTGGCCATGGCGGAGCGGATCTTCTTTACCGCGCGCTCCGTGACCTGGATGCCCTGCGCGGGAGCCTGCGGAGCAGCCGGCTTCGGCGGCGCCGCAGAGATACCGTCGGCCGGCTTGCTTTCGATACTAACGAAGTTCGACATAAGTACCTTTCAAGCTGATCACTGTTAGCTGCTAGCTAACAGCTTCACTTACTGCGCGGTGGTGGCTGCGGTTGCAGCCTCTTCCACGCCGTTCTTCTTCTTCCAGTCGCCGATGGCGGCGCGGATGGCGTCTTCGGCCAGCACCGAGCAGTGAATCTTGACCGGAGGAAGCGCGAGCTCCTTCACGATGTCGGTGTTCTTGATGGCCAGAGCGTCTTCCACGGTACGGCCCTTAATCCACTCGGTGGCGAGGGAGGAGCTGGCGATGGCCGAGCCGCAGCCGAAGGTCTTGAACTTGGCATCTTCGATGACCTGAGTCTCGGGATTCACCTTGATCTGCAAGCGCATGACGTCGCCACACTCTGGCGCGCCCACGAGGCCAGTTCCGACCTCCTGTGCAGACTTGTCGAGGGTGCCCACGTTGCGGGGGTTGTTGTAGTGGTCGACGACCTTGTCGCTGTATGCCATGTGTCTCAATCTCCTTCTGCGGGGAAGCCGCATTGTTTTTAGCTGTCAGCTGCTAGCTAACAGCTGTCAGCTTTCTCAGTGCGCTTGCCACTCGATCTTGGTGAGGTCGATGCCTTCCTTGACCATTTCGTAGAGCGGCGAAAGCTCGCGCAGCTTCTTGACGATATCGATGACCTTATTGGCCACGTAGTCCACTTCGGCTTCCGTATTGAAGCGACCCAGGCCGAAGCGGATGGAGCTGTGCGCCACGTCGTCGCCCAGGCCCAGAGCCTTCAATACATAAGATGGCTCAAGCGTCGCGGAGGTGCAGGCAGATCCACTGGAGACCGCCACGTCGTTGATGCCCATCAGCAACGACTCACCCTCTACGTAGACAAAGCTCATGTTGAGGTTGCCTGGGAGGCGATGCTCCATGGAGCCGTTGACGTGAACATAGTCCAGCTCGGACTCCAGCTTGGCCTTCAAACGATCGCGTAAATTGCGCAGGTACGCGGCTTCGGAATCCATCTCCGCCAGCGCGATCTCACAGGCCTTGCCCAGGCCGACAATGCCCGGAACGTTCAGGGTGCCGGAGCGCATGCAGCGCTCATGGCCGCCGCCATCGATCTGAGCGGCGATCTGCACGCGGGGGTTGCGGCGCCGTACGTAGAGAGCGCCCACGCCCTTGGGTCCGTAGATCTTGTGTCCAGAGAGCGAGAGCACGTCGATGTTGTCAGCGATGACGTTGACGGGCACCTTGCCAACCGCCTGGACGGCGTCGGTGTGGAAGAGGATGCCCTTCTCGTGACAGATCTTGCCGATCTCGCGGATAGGCTGAAGCACGCCGATTTCGTTGTTGGCGGCCATGATGGTGACCAGGATGGTCTTGTCAGTGATGGCGCGCTTGAGGTCCTCGAGGTCGACCAAGCCGTCGGCGCCTACGGGGAGGTAGGTGACGCGGTAGCCGTACTTCTCCAGGCGCTTGCAGGTATCGAGAACCGCTTTGTGCTCAGTGACCTGGGTGATGATGTGGTTGCCGCGCTCGCGGTACATCTCCGCGATGCCCTTGATGGCCAGGTTGTTGGACTCGGTGGCGCCGGAGGTGAAGATGATCTCCTTGGCGGTGGCACCGATCAACTTGGCGATCTGTTCGCGGGCGATTTCGACCGCCTGCTCGGCCTCCCATCCAAAGGAGTGGTTACGGCTGGCGGCGTTGCCGAACTTGTTGGTCAAGAAGGGCATCATCGCCTCCAGCACGCGGGGATCGAGCGGGCTGGTGGCGTGATTATCCATATAAACGGGCAGGGTGACCCCGGCCGGAACTTCCACTTGGCTAAGCACTGTGCTCATGGCGTCTTATCCTCTAACTCATTGCCTGCCGCCGCAAAGTGCCGCGCGGCGGGGGAAAGCAGGTTCTACAGCGTAAGGGAAACAAGCCCATGGGCCGGTGGGCCGGCTCGTCCCGTGTTCGGTTCACGATCGGCGAGATCGTAGATGCTGATGCTTTTCAGTACGCCGGCGATGGTTTCGTTCACACGCGCCAACGGTTCCTTGATGGTGCAACTAGGGGTTAGGTCGCAACCTTTCGCGCCCTTGGTGCAGGAAGTGATGAACAGCGGGCCGTCGATGGCGTGAATGACCTCGAAGGCGGAGATCTCGCGGGCATCGCGGGACAGGGCGTAACCGCCATTCATGCCCGCATGGGAGCGCAGCAGGCCGGTCTTGGTAAGACGCTGCAGGATCTTAGCCAGCAACTGGGCGGGGATGCCGTAGGCGTCGGCGATATCTTTGGCGCTCAGGGCAGGGGTTTCCGGGTGCTCGGCGAGGTACTTGAGCGCCATCAACCCGTAGTCCGCCTTTTTGGTGAGCTTGAGCATGAATATGCGACTGGAACAGTCCGCATTTAGTATACGACCGTTCCGGTCCGCATTTCAACCGGTCCGCTTTGGTACGGCTGTCTCGCTCTGGGAAGGGGCGCGAGGGAGAAGGGGAAGTGGCTGGAAAATCCGATTTGCATTTATCTCGAAGATGGGTAAAATCGGGCGCAAAGAGCAGCGATTTGCTGTGTGAAATCAGTCTCCAGCTGTTCCGGAGCTGAACTGTTGGGAACGGGTCAGGGTAGCTGGCGAGCACTTGTTCGGGACGGTTCTTTCTTGCGCGTGAGGCCCTCGCAAGGGAAGCTGCCGGAGGCGGCGGAGAGGGGGATTGCGGCGGGAAGCGGCTTAGGGGAGAGGGAGTTTGAGGAATGCAACAGTTCGGTAGAGGCTCGAATCCAAACGGTTCAGGTTCTATGGCCACGGTTTGCAAACACCCAAGCGTGCGGATAGTCTCCCGGCACGAAGACAGCGAGTTTGTCGAGTGCCTTGAGTGTGGCGAAGTCTTTGACTCGGAAGAATTTCACGATATGGCGATCGAGGAGACGGTAGAGGCCGAAGAGGCCGAATCCGACTCCTGAGCGATTGACCGACCCCTGGTGAATTTACTTTTCGCTGTTGCCTGTTCCGGGGTGCGGAGCAGGAACGGCGCCCCTGCGCGTAACGTGCCAGGCATAGTGGAGGCCGGAGGCGATGGTGAGCGCCACGGTGGCGTCCAGAGCGATGCGGCGAAGCCAGGCTACCCAGACGTCCCCATCGATCTGATGCAGCAGAACCGCGGCCACGGCGGTAATTTGGGCCAGGGTGTTGGCCTTGCCGAAGACGCTGGGGGTAAACTCGCGGCGGCCGGCAGCGGCGTAGAGGATGGCTGCGACCAACAGGATGCAGAGATCCCGGCCGAAGACCAGCACGGTGACGTGCATGGGAATCAGTCCCATGTGCGTAAGCACTAGAAAAAGCGTGCTGAGCAGGAGCTTGTCGGCTACGGGATCAAGGTATTGGCCGAACACGGTTCGTTGCTGAAGCAGGCGGGCGAGGGCGCCGTCGAGGGCGTCGGTTAGCCCTGCGGCCAGAAAAAGGGCGAATCCCAGGGCAAAGTGGTTATCGAGAATTGAGGCGACCAGGAAGGGGGCAAGACAGATACGCAGGATGGTCAGAAGATTCGGCGTGGCGCGGAACGGATTAAGCCGTGGGTGAGCAGATTCGTTCATGAGAATGCACTTGCAGCCGCGGTGGCGTGGGCACTGGGCGCGTTGAGCCCAGCCCTTCAGCATGAACTATTATCGCCTAGCGGTTCCGCTGGCCGTCCCGATGGTAACCCAAGTCGGCCCGCCTTTGCGTCGGGGGGCGTTCCTGTTAAACTGATCCAGGCTCATGATTCTCCTGTGCAGTTCAGATGTGCGGCCGGATACGGCGCTGCTCTGAGATAGGGAGAGTGAGAGCCGCTTACCGATACAGGCGCGTAGCTCAGTTGGTTAGAGCGCTTCCTTGACACGGAAGAGGTCGTTGGTTCGAATCCAATCGTGCCTACCAATCCGATACCACAGTGTCATCCGGATCTACTCAATTCAAGCTTCGTTTATGTGTTTGTCTCCCGCGCTAGCCACGAGGCGACCATTTTCACCAACAATTCAGGTCGGCTTCATGAGCAGTTTGCGACAGAGGGCAGCAAAACCTCCGCCCTGGAGCTTGCTCCGAATATTTCCGCCGGGGCCCACGATCAGTCGACCGGCATGCGTAATGGCTTGTGATGCTTCGGCTGGCACGGGGCGCTCCATATTCCATCACATCCACCATAGCGCTGGAATGGCTTTCGCGAAGCCGCCCTCCACAGACGCAAGCGGCGGTTCATCTCCAAAGCCACTCCAGAGAGGATCGACCTGGAGTCAATCTCGGCGTTCGGAGAGGTGAACCGATGTTGCTGCGGAGATTTGCGTAATTCTCCCGCGCGGGAACCTTAGAATCCAGACTGCCGCCGAAATGGTGCTGAACTAAGGCTGAAACGAAATGGAAAGGACGGAATTGGCGGTCAATGTCGAATTGGCGGTATCAATGGCCGTTATTGTGAATCCATAGACGCCGGGAGTCGAGACGCTTGGGCTATTCAAAACGGCGAGATCGGCCCAGCCGTCGCCATTGAAGTCCTCTGAGACAATGGGCTGAAATGTTCCATCTGTCGAAAAGGTGCCTGCTTGCTGGAATGTTCCGTCCCCGTTTCCGAGAGCAACGGTAATGGATTGACCTGCCGAGGAGCCGATTGCGAGATCAGGGTTGAGAGGAAACCTGAAGGGATGATCCGAGGTCTAGCGGCGCCGCAGGGGTAAAGTGCCTGCACCATCGCCAAGCAAGGCCTACGCTGTGGCATGGAAACAATTCGCGACCACGCAGTAGGAAGGAGAGGCAATCACCAGATCTGGAATTCCATCTCTGTTCAGGTCTACGATGGCATAGATCGCTCCTTGAGATACATGTGCAGGCAATGTGTTGTCGGCAGAAGCAATGAAAAGAAGCCCGGTGGACCCTGCAGTCAGGTCCGCAGTACCGAGCTGAGTGTTGTTGAAATCAGTTTGGGAAAAGGAGACCGTGCAGGTAGGAGCCGACGGAGCATTACTGCCAACGTACACGCCTTGGGCGCCAGTCTTGGATGGAGCGGATAGATGTAGGTAACTGAGGGATAGGGCCCAGTGACAGTTAGCCGGACATCGTTTGAGGTGTTTGAACCGTAGTTGATGACGGCATTCGCGGCGCCAGAGAACACTGCTCTGTACGTATGGCTGCCCGGTCCAGGGATCAAAGTGAAAACTGCTTTCCCAGACGGATCCAGCGACGCTGTGCCAAGCCGGTGAATATCCGCGCACGTGGGCACTAAGGCATCGCATAACTCAACTCGCCCAGGAGCCACTGGAGTTGGGCCAGCAGTCACTGACACCGTGAACATGACTGCGGATCCCGAAGGGATCGAGCCCGGAGAGGGAAAGGATACACCTTGCGAACTCATGGTAAGAGCTGAGGCTGTGAGGTCGCAAGCGGAGATGCTTTGAGCGAACTGAACGCGAAGATGAGAAGACAAAAACAGAATTCAAACGCCGTGGGCTGCCCAATTCGGATCGGCTTCAATGCGGTTTCCTCCTTGCAGACAGCGTTTGAAAGCCGGTGAAAGCAGGAGAATTATGACTCAGGTTCCGAAGGGTCGTGTAAATCCGACCAAGGCCTTCGGTCAGCCCTGGACGAGAAGGAGCGGCCGGTTCGCTTTCAAAGTGAGCGCAAGTGTAAGATCGGCTCTTAGGCATTCGCGCACGAACCGTGCCAGCCGGGTTCTCGAAATGCAAATGAGAGGCGAGGGAGAGCCTGAGTTAATCTGGGTTCAAGTCCTGAATTCCATCTCACAGGATCATCATTATCCTCGCACCTGATTAGGGCGCGAGATCGTCTGGTCCGTCCCGCATTTGCAAGCTGGTGGATCTTTGCTTGACCATGAGAAACAGGAGATATCGTTCGAAGATGAAAAAAGCGTTGATCACTGGTATCACCGGTCAGGACGGGT
The DNA here is from genome assembly GCA_966443485.1 of uncultured bacterium. Lineage (GTDB taxonomy): Bacteria > Acidobacteriota > Terriglobia > Terriglobales > Acidobacteriaceae > Telmatobacter. The sequence continues at coordinate 10,627 of CBJOJD010000078.1, forward strand.
CGTATCTGGCGCAATTCTTGCTTGAGAAGGGCTATGAAGTGCACGGAATCAAGCGGAGGTCCTCCTTGTTCAATACGGATCGGATTGACCATCTGTATCAAGATCCCCATGATTCCGATCGTCGATTCTTTCTGCACTACGGGGATTTAAGTGATTCGAGCAGCCTCCAGCGGGTGGTACAACTCGTACAGCCCGACGAGATTTACAATCTGGCAGCGCAGAGCCATGTTGCAGTTTCCTTTGAGGAGCCCGAATACACAGCAAACGTGGATGCACTCGGTACCTTGCGCCTCCTCGAAGCCATGAGAATCCATGGCCTTGGAAATAAAACGCGGTTCTATCAAGCCTCCACATCAGAACTGTACGGCAAAGTTCAAGAAGTTCCGCAAACCGAAAAAACGCCATTCTATCCCCGTTCTCCCTACGGAGTGGCGAAGCTTTATGCGTATTGGATAACGGTCAACTATCGGGAGGCATATGGAATGTTCGCCTGCAATGGAGTGTTGTTCAACCATGAGTCACCGGTTCGTGGGGAGACCTTCGTGACGCGCAAAATCACTCGGGGCTTGGCGCGCATCAAGACGGGATTACAGAATCGACTGTACATGGGCAATTTGGACTCCTTACGCGACTGGGGACATGCCCGTGACTATATCGAGATGCAGTGGATGATGCTCCAACAGGAGCAACCTGAAGATTTTGTTATCGCGACGGGCAAACAATATTCAGTTCGCGATTTCATCACCCGAGCTGCAGCTATGCTCGACCTGGAACTGAGTTGGAAGGGGCAGGGCGTTTACGAGAAGGGCTATGATCAGCATGGACGGCTTCTGGTTGAAGTTGATCCCCGCTACTTCCGCCCTGCCGAAGTGGATACTCTTCTCGGGGATCCCGCCCGTGCCCAAACTAGGTTGGGGTGGTCGCCGAAAATCACGATCGACCAGTTGATTTCAGAGATGGTGACGGCGGACCTAAAGACCGCCGAACGCGATGCACTGGTTATTTCCAAAGGCTATGCGGTTGCTGAGCGACATGAATAGCTTTATTGCTCAGAATGCGAGGATTCACGTTGCTGGCCACCGAGGTCTGGCTGGATCGGCAATTGTGCGCCGACTACAGGCTCTGGGATATGCCAACCTGCTGCTTCGCACCCATTCGGAACTCGATCTGACGGATCAATTGGCGGTCGATCGCCTTTACGCTGCCGAAAAGCCGGAATTTGTGTTTTTGGCAGCAGCAAAGGTAGGCGGAATCATAGCCAATGCTACTTACCCGGCTGAATTCATCTCAGATAATCTTCGCATCCAGACAAATGTGATCGAGGCGGCTTGGCGTCACAATGTGAAGCGCTTGCTTTTCCTTGGCTCAAGTTGCATCTATCCCCGCTTGGCATCCCAACCGATGCGCGAGCAGGACCTGCTAACTGGGCCACTAGAACCAACCAACCGGCCGTATGCTATTGCCAAGATCGCGGGAATCGAGATGTGTTGGGCGTATAACCGTCAGTACGGAACTCGCTTCTTGGCGGCAATGCCCACCAATCTCTACGGGCCTGGTGACAGCTACGACCTTCAGAACTCGCACGTGCTTCCCGCGCTCATTCGTAAAGTGCACGAGGCCAAGCAGCGTAGAGATGAGAGTGTCGTGCTCTGGGGCACAGGTAAACCGCTGCGCGAATTTCTTTACAGCGATGACATGGCTGAGGCTTGCGTGTATCTTCTCAATCTTCCATCTGAATCGTTTGATTCTCTCGCGCGCGTTCCAGACACCCCGCCCTTGATCAACGTAGGTAGTGGTCTGGAGATCACGATCGGTGATTTGATCGGTTTGATCTTCCAAGTACTTGATTTTGAAGGGAAAGTTGTGTTCGACCCGAGCAAGCCGGACGGAACACCTCGCAAGTTGATGGACGACACCAAGCTTAGGGCTTTCGGTTGGCGAGCAAAGACTAAGCTAGCCCAAGGAATAGCTCTGGCCTACCAGGATTTCTTGGCTCGCCACGAATCTTGACTAAATTCAGCATCGTGCCCCCGATCGAGTACCGCTCAGAAACGCTGACCCGACCTCCAAGAACTATTTTATAGGGGATCGCGGTATCTCCCTCCCCATGTAATGGTCTCTCGTTTCGGGATCGAGTTCGGATGTGCACAGGGCTATCAAGGCGGGATATGAACACTCCACCAGAATGCAGGAGTTCTCCCTTTATCTCATTGATACGTGTGAAATGTGGCATTCCCCGGAGTGTTTCGACGTCCGTACTCGACACCAAGTGCCCGCCTTTAGTCCCTATCCGCTTGTCATGGGCTTGGAGTAGCTCTCTTTCAGCGATTTCCCTTCTGAGAATCCACGCCGCTCCGGACTGTCAATAGTTATGGCCACGGCTTGCAGTTGGAAGTTGCCCCCTAATATGGTGGCGGACGGGTTAGACGATGCGGGCTCAAAGCTTCTAGTCGGCTTCTTCGTTCCGCTTTAGAACGCCAGAACTAGGCGGCACCACTCGCTCGCGGATTGACTGATCCCCGGAATTAGCATACCAAGACGGTTTCGTCGGCAACGGTGGGCTCAAAACAGTTCGGAGGGTCGTCGGTATATGACAGGCTAGAGCATATGGTATAAAGTTTGAAACCGGTCATCACCATTCTCCCTGGGATCTCTAAATCTAGATATAAGTGCATTGTCGTGCTCGTATCTGGTCCATTGGAACAGTGGTCGTGAAGGGTGTTGATACCGATTTTGGGCGATCCACCAATTTGAACCCACTGTCCCTACCAGCAAGGTCTAGTGGATAGTTGCGAATAGTTATTCTAATAAGGCCCAACATAGGGCCGCGACGAAGGGCAACCGCGATGAACGGAGATCCAACATGGGCCTAAGCCGACGGAGGCTTCTGAAACTCGGGTCCCTAGCTGCTGGTGCAACGGCTGTCAGCGCATGCAGTACTGTCAAATTCAATCTCTCGGTTCCACTATCCGGCGGCGCGAATACTGACTGGTTGTACGCCGCCAAGTGGGGAGTATTCGACCAGGGCCAGATTGCGGAATGTCAATCGCCACGGATTGCGACTGTTTCCGATTGGAATGCGGCCGTTGACGCGTTCGACGTGGAAGGATTTGCAAACCAGCTTGATCGAATGGGGGCTGGATACTTAGTACATCCCCTCGGACAGAATTCTGGTTTCTATTGCTCACCCAATGCAACTTATGACAGTATCGTAGGCTACAGTCCTAGTCACATGTCTAGACGTGACTTGATATTGGACATATCCGAGGCCCTCAAGCCCCGCAGTATTCCGCTAATGGTCTATCTACCGGCGGGCGCCCCGGACCAAGACTCTCAAGCTGTAGCGGCACTCCAGTGGAGGAGGGGAAGTTCTGGGCTCCAGAATTTTCAGAGAATGTGGGACAGCATCATCCAGGAATGGTCAGTCCGCTGGGGCACCAAGGTCGCGGGATGGTGGTTCGATGGATGTTTCTTCGGCAATTCTATGTACAACTGGGATTCTTTTGCGGCGGCAGCGCGAAGCGGAAATGCTGCTTCGGTCGTAGCATTCAATCCCGGGGTGCAAAATCCCATTCAGGCGTTGGTTCCGCAGCAGGACTACACCGCTGGCGAAACTGAGAAGCCGTTGTCAGTATTATGCAACGGGAGGTGGGTGAAATCACCAGTGGACGGGACGGAACTTCCCAACGGTCAAGTCCAGTTCCACTGCATGACATACGCGGGAGCAGACTGGGCTACGGGCTCAAGTCCGAATTATTCAGAGGGAGAACTCGTGAGTGCCACCAACTCTATTGTCAATGGAGGAGGTGTAGTAACTTGGGACATGCCAGTTTCGAGCCCGGATGGGTTGATTCTGCCCAGCTTTGAGACGCCGTTTACCTTCGTGAGTGATCAGCTTTACGGACGTCTGCTCGTAAACGACAGTTCAGAAAAGATCACCTATGGAGGAGGCGATTGGGTTTATTCTCGGGTGCCGGGCGTCGGCTATTATAACGGCGATTTTCATGTCACTACTGATGAGGGCGCGTATGCGGAGTTTACTTTCAATGGAAGCGGAATCCAGGTTTTTTCAGAAAGAGATGTAGACATGGGGGAAGTGGCTGTCTATGTTGATGATAAGTTGGCAGTTACTTGCAACTGTTATTTTGCTGGGGGAAAGCGAACTCAACAGGTCATATATAGTGTTTCAGGCCTAGGGTCAGGTACTCATACCGTGAAGGTCGTGAATGCCGATGGAACGCGCACAGTCTTGGATGCTTTTCGGATTCTGTCCAGCGCAGTCATGGTGATCAATGACGATGATAAAGGAATCGCGTATATCGGTCGCTGGTCGAAGAAGGTAGCGCGCAACGTAGCAGACGTCCTTCGAAGTATTCATTACACCCAAGTAGACGGAGACCATTTCGAGTATGCCTTCACCGGGACCGGAATTCAGTACGTCACCGAGAACGGCCCAAACATGGGTGCCGTGGAAGTATTTGTAGATGGCGCTTCGTTCGGCCTGTTCGACTGTTTCAATCCGGGCGAGACGCTCACGCAGCAACCGGTGTTCAGTGCCTATGATCTTGGCGCTGGCCCACATACAATCAGCGTATACAAGCGGAGTGGAACATATGCGATGCTGGATGCGTTACGAGTCTTTTCATGAAACCGAGATGGTGCTGTAGATTGAGCGGGAGCATTGACCATCTCCACAAAAACATCCTTGACTCCGTCAATGAATCGAGGAGGCAATTTTCCCGCTTGTCGAAGAACTTAGCACCTCCTCGTACAGCGATAGGGTTCTGGCCACCATCAGATCAGCGGTATATTTGGCATTGACACGCGCCTTGGCGGCCTGGCCAAGTTCATGTCGCAGTTTTGCTCGGTCCAAAATTGTGGTCACCGCATCCGCGAGCGCAGCCGCATTCCGAGGGGGAACCGTGAGCCCCGTTTCGCCATGAATGCACACTTCCGGAACGCCAGAATCGATATCGGTGTTAACGACGGGAAGGCCCGCAGCCATGGCCTCAAGCTGTACCAGTCCGAACGCTTCTGCACGATTTATGGATGGAAGTACGAACACTGAGGCTGCGGCAAAATACTGACTCAAATCATCGACACGGCCGAGCAGGTTTACTCGGTCTGCCACTCCCTCAGAAGCAATTAGCCTCGATAAAGCGGCATTCTGGGAGCCGGTACCTACCAAAAGCAGCGTCCCATCAACATGCTTCATAGCGCGAACCAAAGTATCGAATCCTTTATAGGGAACGAGCCGACCAGCTGCCAAGACAAGTCTGTCTCCAAACTTCTGGCGCAGCTCTCTCGATCTCGCCTGATCTACACACTGAAGGCTCTTGAGATCTATCCCAAGTGGAATGATCTCGCATTTGTCATGAAATGGTCGCAGTTCCTCAGAACTGCTGAGATATCGAGCAGAAGTCACGATAATTCGCTCCGACTTGCTCATCAACTGGTTCACAAAGGGATCACTGAGTCGACGAAGTAGCCGCCTTCCAATTGTATCTGCGTGATGCGTCAGAACCAACTTTCCAGTGTGACCGCTGAGCAGAAACGCAAGCGCGGCGCCTGGGTTAGGCATATGGATGTGCACCAGGTCTGCGGGAGAGTTACGGATCGCCTTCAGTAGATGAGGGCACACAGGCATTGACGCGATCGTCGCTACCTTTGGGAGACGCTCTATGTGGACGCCCTCGATGTCCGCAACCGCATGCGTGGCGGTGTTGTTTGCAACGATCACCTTGACCTCGAAGATTCGTGCTTGTCTGGTAGCCAAATCGCGGAGGTGTGTCTCCATCCCCCCGTTCTGTGGCGGGTAGAACTTCCCGAGATGCAATATACGATAGCTCATGTTTTAGCACGATCCTACAAAGCAAGCATACGAGTTCTGCGAATAGCCGATCGCCTGAAGGCATCCATAAGGAGTGCGGCGACTAGATGCAACCGGACCCGAATCTGTCTCCATCGAGGCAAGGTGCGACTGACATTCGCTGAGTGCCTCCTGTATTGGAAAAGCGGAATCGCAAGGTAGGCCGACTTACGCCCTGACATCTTTGTCCTCAATCCTATCCAGACATCATGTAGCACATCGAATCCACGTGGAAACGGAAACACCTCTGGCAGCATGGCGCGGCGAAGCGCCATCGCGCAGCCGTGATACCGAAAATGGAGTATATTTGCGAATATGTTGCTTGTGAATGGCGTGCGTGTTGAATAGTACGAATCTGCAATAAGGCGCCCATTCTCATCTATGACTGACGAATCAGATATCACAACCATGACATCTGAATCTTGGACAAACGTCTCAACCACAGTAGAAACCTTGTCAGGAAGCCACACGTCATCTTGGTCACTGAGGAAGAGTATGTCTCCTGATGCATTTTCGAGCGCCCGTTCAAAACTTGCTAGGACACCACAATTGCTTCCATTGACAAGCAAACGGATTCGCGCATCGTTGATTGACGCAATCAGATCCCGAGTTGTGTCCTTAGAAGCATCATCAACGATGACGATCTCATCGTCAGACTTCAACTGCGGGAGTATGGATTTAAGTTGTTCCTCGATAAATTTTTCGCCATTATACGATGCTATACAGACGGACACCTTTGGTCGGTTGCAGGTGCGACAGACACTCTCATGAAGAGTCTTCACCATAAAGTTTATCCCCTGCTCGTTGCAGCAATTGGCGTCTTCGCAGCGGATCAGCATCAACGCATTACGAGCCA
>CBJOJD010000079.1:0-17226 GCA_966443485.1 uncultured bacterium
CCCAGCTTCAGGACACGCTGGCTCTTTGCCTTCTGTTCGTCATTGATCTGACCCCGCGGCAGCAGATGACGCTCGGAAGCTGACCTCCGGCCGCGCCGAGGAGTAAGATCACGGGTTGTGAGCGCCCGTTTGAGAATTCGAGCCGCGGACACTTGGGGAGCACTTAAGTTGTTCGCTAATGTTGCTACGATTCTTACCGATGCGTTCTGGTTCTCAGCAGTGCGTTAATGTTGTCCAAAGAACCCGTACTTTCACGGCGATAACACGGGTTCAAATCCCGTCGGGGACGCCAATTAAAATCTACAGTTTACAGAGATTGTCCTGGTTTGGCGTGGGCACAGATGGGCACAAAAATGCTCCGCAACTTGCGCTGCGGAGCGAGCGAAACACTGTGTTCATGCATCCAGCTGCACGTATTTCGTGGGCACAAATGGGCACAAAACGCTGCGGATGAATGCTATCTTTTTCCAGTCCCCCTGCTGACTAAGAGCCGCACGACCTTCGTCTGAGCCCTTCGTTTCTTGTCGGTGATCGCCTGAGTGTAGGTGTCCAGCGTCACCCTGGCGGAAGCGTGACGGAGCAGTTCCTGCATCACCTTAATATCAGCGCCGGTGGCGCGTAGCAACGTTGAATACGTGTGGCGGAACGTATGCCATCCTAATCGGCCACTGATCCCAAGGCTGATCGCGGCGGGGCGGATGATCTTCCGCATGATCGGCTGTCCCCAATATGGAAGGCGTCCGCCCGAATTCGTACTGGCGAAGACCCAGTCGTTCTCGGCGCGATAGCTGGATTGAGCACGCCATACTTCAAGAGCTTCGGCAAGACAATAGTCCATCGGAATGGGCCTCTGCGAGGCTTCCGTTTTGCACGGACCCACGACTTGAAATACGATGGAGCGGGTCACGCTGATTTCATGCCGATCGAAGCGAACGTCACCCCATTTGAGCGCAAAGAGCTCGCTCATCCGCAGACCAGTGCCCGCAGCCATCAATACGAGCGTTCTCTCTCTCAGTGGTAGCGCTTCATTTCGCGTCTTCGCTCCAGCGGAGCTTCTTACCTTTCCAGCGACTGCAAGCCAATTGCTCGTTGCCACCGGCATGTGTCTGTTGCTCACAGACATCATGTTTCTGAACGTCAAGATAGTCGCCTTTACCGGCGAACGAGGGAGAGAGCAGTCAAATCTCGCCGCTAGCGTGCTTAAATATTTCGCCTTCGTTCCCGCAGTTGCGTGGATCCCGTTGATTTCGGAGTCATGGATTGAGATCGGTGCTGTGCATTTTATTCTTGCTGTAGCAGCTATTGCCTTGACTCATATTGCATTCTTCATCCGCCATCGCTCCATTGTCCGAGAACACTGCGGAATGCCCGGCCTCGAAGAAGACGAACAAGAGTTCCTTCTGAAGCTTGGGCTCCATCAATGAAGTGGCATGACAAGGTATTTGCTTGGAAGAACAGACCCTGATTCACTCGTCAATTGACGAACAGCTAGATTCCCACGGAACATCAGGCACCCGCGTTTCCGCGGGAGTTGCCCAGAGCGCGAGCAGCAATGAACGCGAGCCGCTCTCGGATGATGGGAACTCTTTCGCTGTCCAGGACAAATCCCGGGAGAACGTCGAGAAAGCGAGATTCCGCCAGCAACGATTTTGCCGCGTCCGCAAGGTAGTCTTGCAGATCCTGCGGGGATTCGGAGATCTCTTGTAACAACGTATCTCGCCCTTCGATGATGGCGATAAAATCCTCAAGATCGTGGCTGGCTTGAAAGTCCATGCGGCCGCGCCCTTTGAAGGCTTCCATTTTTGTTCCCAGGAAGAAGGGCGCTGTGATGACGCGAATCGCATGCCCGCCAGGCAGATTCACAGTGGACGAGTGACGGAGCGCCGGCTCATACCAGGTGTTTGTGAATCCGAGCACTTCCTTGTTAAGGGCCAGGACATCCAGCGTCAGAGCGCCGTTATGCCAGCGGCAAGTTAGCCCGTCGTCTTCCGTAAACCCAGCTTCGCGGAGACGTTCTGAAAACGCAATGTAATCCGCGTAGGTGACGATCTCGGCAATCACATCGACATCCGTGGTGCCGCGGATCGGAGCGGCGGCTTCATCGGTAATCAGCAGGCCCAAAGTCACCCCGCCGACGAACACGATCTCGTCCAGAAAGGGAGCAAGTTTCTGGACGGCGTCTTCAAGCAATGGGAGATTCGGATCGGGCATGGATCTCGTTTTCCAGGAGTTCAATGGCTAGGTTCCGTTCGCGCGTTCTTCCGCTACGGATCGCATCGCAGAGGGCGAGCACGCTGTAGAACTTGGGGTCTCGCAATGCGGCTTTGGGCGCTCCTTTGTAAAGAGGATCTAGCGAAATGCCGCGAAGCTTTCCTTCAGCATACGGCCAGACCGCAGGAGGTTCGCGATCCTCTTGAAGACGTGATTTGAGTGGCTCGGCCGATGCGGCGGTTGGAACGCCGCGGACCATCGAACCCCTTGCTGGCGGAAAGACGTACTTTAATCCGTGGGACAGGAATTCCATCAGTCCGGTTCGGTTGACCCTCTTCTCAGGTCCAGCGATATAAAGCAAGCCCGCATCGACGCAACGCTTCAGGGCCTTCGACACCTCTGACGGCGAGATGAACAGGCTCTCGGCCAGATTCTTGGATTGCAGCTGCGGCTCATCCTGAATGGCGAGTCTGAGAAGAAGCGCAATATCTTGTCCTTGCATATGGCCTGATTATAGCTCTAATTTCCAATTTGGAAATTGGAAATCGATGGCCAGATCTGGCTGAGTTAGGAGACGCCGGAATTGGCCCCGACTATGAGCGCTGGTCCGGAATTGGGGCCACGGTACAGTTGCGGAGCAGTTAATCCGTTCTCTAAAGTTGCTACGATTCTTATCGATGCGTTCTGGTTCTCAGCAGTGCGTTAATGTTGTCCAACGAGTCCCCACTTTCACGGCGATAACACGGGTTCAAATCCCGTCGGGACGCCAATCAATTCAATAGCTTACGCGATTGAATGATTTTCTCGTACGTCCGTTTTATTCCAATATGCGCGGTGCTCTGTGTGGTTGAGTTTTCGTCGAGCAACATGCTCACGAGACGGCTCTGCGCCTGGCGCTTCGCCTCCGTGACAGCTTGTGCCTAAAGATTCGCCGTTACCGAGCTGTTTGCATGCCGCAGAAGTTCCTGCACGGTCTTTATATCTTCGCCATTGGCCTTGAGAAGCGTCGCATAGGTGTGGCGGAATGTATGCCAACCGATCCGGCCCTGAATGCCCGCCGCTTTCACCGCCGGCTGCAGATGCCAACGATTCGGTGTCCCCGGCCAATAGGGTTGCACCCCATTGCCGATAGATGGGGAGAGTGACACAGTGTCGCCATCTAAGGCCAACTTCCAGCCAACCGGGCTGATTGGCGTCACGACTTTTAAGCCGCATCCGTAAAAGCAATGGCCCGCTGTCCGGATCGATATACAAGATCCCTCCTGACGTTCCTTCGCTCGCTCGCATCGTGTTTGGAACAGACATGCCCTTTGTCCGAATTCGGACACTGCGCGGGATTTGTGAACGGCCTAAATCACTGATTCCTGTGAGTTTCGGAGATAAGTCATTTCCTTGCCGTTGAACGGCGATCGATTTTAATGGTCCCCAAATTGCTGCAATGGACCTGCCGCAGAGCGATCCGGCAATGAATTCCGTCGACGTCGGAACGAATTGCCCTTCCCCGGGCGTAAAAGGAAGCAGGAGAGGTTTGAGTGGTTTCTGGAAAGTGGATAGCTGCGGCTTGCATGGCTGGGCTGCTGATGAGGAGTTCTGTGTGCGCGTCTGCGCAAGTCGTGAACCAGCAGCAGGGTCAAGCGCAGCCATCCGTCGTGCCACAGACGCCAGTGAAGGTGCAGCCAGTCTCGGACGCGAAGGTACCGCTGATCGATGTTCCGCTGACTCTCGCTGATTTCGCTGGCATGGCTCCGCGCCCCGACTTGAAAGACAAGCTCACGCACCTGACTGGCTTCATCCAGAACCAGCCTACCGACGGTGCTCCGGCAACGCAGAGCACCGAGGTCTGGATGGGTCGTACGAACCTCGCCCTTTATGTCGTCTTCATCTGCTTCGATCAGCATCCGGAGCTGATCCGCTCACACCTGGCGCGTCGCGAAAATATCACCAAGGACGATTACGTAACTGTGGTGCTTGATCCCTTCCAGGACCGCCAACGCGGGGTGGAATTCCAGGTGAATCCAGCCGGCGTTCAAGCCGACGCATCGTGGACAGAGACTAACGGAGACGATTACAGCTACGACCAGGTGTGGGATTCCGATGGGCGCATCACAGGAAAAGGATGGATGGCGTTGTTCGCCATTCCTTTCCGCAGTATTCGCTTTCCCGCCAACGGACAGGATTGGGGCGTGGTGTTCTGGCGCAACTTCCCACGCAACAGCGAACAGGATTGGTGGCCGCGCGTGTCGGCGAACGTAAGCGGAATGCTGAGCCAGGAAGGGACGCTGCGCGGCATCAAAGGTGTGACAGGTTCGCATAACGTGCAGATCGATCCGTACACGCTGGGACAGAGCGAACACACGCTCCTCACGCTCGATCCGAATAATCCGTATTTCAGCACACGCAAGGCGGAAGCGACGGCAGGCGGCGAACTGAAAGCGGTATGGCGCGATTCCATTGTGTTTGATGTGACCGCCAATCCCGATTTCAGCGATGTGGAGAGCGATCAGCCGCAGTTCACGGTAAATCAGCGCTACCCCGTCTATTTTCCGGAACTGCGGCCATTCTTCCTGGAAAACTCGAGCTACTTCGCGACACCACTGACATTGCTTTATACGCGCAATATCATCCGGCCCACGTGGGGCGGGCGCATCACGGGCAAGATGGGGCATACAAACATTGGCGTACTGGCAATTGACGATCGTGAGCCCGGTCAGACAGTACCGCTGCACGATCCACTGCACAACGCCACATCCAGTGCATACGTGGGGCGTCTCTCCGAAGATTTGGGCAAAGGCTCAAACGTGGGCCTGATGTACACCGATGAAGAGTTCGGCGATGGATGGAACCGCGTTGGTGGTTTCGATTTCACATGGAGAGCCAACGACCACTGGACGGCGTTGGGCCAGGTGGTGGAGAGCTCGACGCAGGCAAGCAAATCCAGCAGCGCTGCTGACATCTTTCCCTCCGGGTATCGCGCAGGTCCCGCGAGCGACCTGCAGGTACAGCGCAACGGACACTCGTTCAATATGTTCGACGAATACCAGGACGTTAGCACCGGCTTTATCAGCCAGCTTGGGTTCTTTCAGACGGCGAATATTCGCAGCGATCACCTCCACGCCAACTATCAGTGGTATCCGAAGAAAAGCGTGATCCAGAGTTGGGGACTGGAGACGAATCAGAACATCGCGTTCGATCACCGGGGCAATCGCGTGTTTCACTACTCCACGTTCGATCCGTTCTGGTTACTGCCGCGGAACATTGTGCTGGCACCCATCTTCGGCCAGAACTCCGATACGGTCGGCCCGCAGAATGGATACGCGATGAGTCGGAACGAGAACTTCAGCGAAAACTTCGCGGGCATGGTAGCGCGCGGCCAGCCATGGGCGGTCATGAACTTCAACGTCCACGTGATTCGCAGTGGGAATGTGAACTACAATCCGCCCGATGGAGCTACGCCCTTCCTGCTGAACCAACAATCGGTGCAGGCGCTTGTGGGGGTGAATCCTCTGCGGCAACTCACTGCCGACAACACGTACCTGCTGGACCGCAACCGCTCCGTCAAAGACGGACAACTGGTTTACGAGTCGCAGACGTTCCGCACCAGGCTGAACTACCAATTCACGCGCGCATGGTCTGCCCGCATCATCGTGGAATACGACTCCACCATGGCGAATCCGCGCGAGACCTCACTGGTGCGCAGCAAGGATGTCCAAACACAGGCGCTGCTCACGTGGCTGCCACATCCAGGTACAGTGGTTTATGTCGGATGGAACAACGATCTGCAGAACTACAGTCACCATATCTGCACGCCGATGCCAGGCGGAGCCCCGCGAGCATGCGATCCAAACCAACCCATCCTCGCACGTGGCTCCGGGTATCTCGACGACGGTCGCCAGGTTTTCGTGAAAGCCAGTTATCTGATCCGCTTCTGAAAAGAGCTCTTGTCAGCTTGTGCCGTTCTTCCTCCTATCGTGCTGGCACTGCCATGATCTTCAAGATTCCAGCAGGAGGGCGGCAAACGAGTGGAGCGCGGATTTCCACCTACTCAATGCCTGAAAGAGGTTCGTATGTCTACAACCAGATTGCACTATTTCTATGATCCTCTCTGCGGCTGGTGCTACGGCGTTGCGCCGCTCGTGCAGGCCGCACGTCAAATGCTTCCCGTCGTGGAGCACGCCGGTGGATTGTTTGCGGGCGAGAAAAGGCGAAATATGTCCCCCGATTTTCGAGCCCTTGTCCTCGAACACGATCAGCGCATCGCAGAGTTGAGCGGTCAGCTCTTCGGCGAACCCTACAAGAACGTCCTCTTAAATGATGGGTCGGCGAGGCTGGATTCAGAGCCTCCCACTACCGCCATTCTCGCGGCGGATCAGGTCGCTGGTCGAGGCTTGGATATGCTCAGCGCGATCCAGACGGCTCATTACGTGGAAGGACGGCACGTTGCGGAGAGAGAGGTTCTGAAGGAGATCGCCGCAGGAATAGGTTTGGAGCGCACGGCATTCGATGACGCATATGAAGCCGTAGCCGGGGGTACGACACAGGCTCACATCAACGAGAGCAGAGGCCTGCTCAACCGCCTGGAGCGGGGCGGCTTCCCGACGTTTGCCTTGGAAGCGGATGGCGAGATGCAGATTCTGGACTTCTCACCTTATCTTGGCAAGGCAGAAGAATGGAGAATGGCTCTACGCGGGCATGCGGCGCTTGCGTCTGAACTCGAGTCAAGAGGAGTGGCAGACTGCAATCCGGATGGATGTTCGATCTGACGTCTCGCAGCTCGATTCCGGCAGAAGGCGGGTTAGGGTGGGTGGTCGGCCCGGGTTCCAAAAAGCGAGCCCCGGGCCGCCGCCCGCTACCGCACGACCGTGCCTAACTTCAAGGTGCAGCCGAAGACACCGGCGGTACCGCTCTCCTTAATGCCCGCCGGAATCCAGGCTGTGCCAAGACTCGGAGTTAGCGTGACCGACACCGTCTGCCCATCCTGCTTCACCTCGACATCCTTGTGCAGGACGTCTGTGTATTGATTCGTGTAAGGCATCCAGGCATGCCACTCGGTGATGTCGCCGTTATTGTCCACTGTGCTTCCTGTGTTGACGTCGGACACTCCGGAGATGTTCGAGCTGATGGTGGTAAAGAGGTAGTACCGCCCGGGTTTGAGGCGGGTAAACTGAAATTCCCCATTAGCATTCGTCATGCCGTCGATGCGCGCTGCAAGCGCCGCGGGATCGATCTCCAACCGCTCGCGGTCGGGCTTCACCTTCTGCATCAGCTTGAGCGCTTCCTGGATGTATGCGGAGTCGGGATACAGATACACATGCTGCTTGGCCGCGAGAAAGAGAAATCCCCGGCGTCGTACACATCCTGCACCGCGTATCGTCGAGGTGCCGGGCTCGAGGGCAGCCTTCGCGGCAACGGCATCGAAGGCGCTGGAGGGGCGAAGAATCTTGAGATTGAGCTCTGGCGCAACGCCGCGGTCGTCAGCCGCCTGCGAAGTGGGTGCCGGACGCGCCGCGGGAGCTTGAGCGCTGTTTGCCACGGCAGCCGGAGCACTGGCCACGGAGCTGTCAGGCCTATTCTTCTCCGCGCCGCTTGCTACGTCTACATCGACCTGACTCAGCAAGTCGCAGAGTGTCGTCCGTGCCTGATCGCTGCTCAGAGGGTCGCCCATGCCCGTTGTGACTTGTGCGGTCAGCCTACCGCCGCTTTCGCTCGCCACCGCGGAGATTCTTGGGGCCGATGGCTTGCTGAGAGTGATCTGGCCATACATCTGCATATATTGCTCGCTCAACACCTTGTATCCGGCCGCTGAGCCAATCCGCTGCACCTCACCGATCGCGCTACGCGCATTCAGGTGCGGAATCAGGACGAACGACATGTAAATCTTGCCGCCCGCCAGCTCCTTAAAGTTCGCTTCGCAGCCGTTCTGCGCAAGCGCTGCGGGAACGATCATCGCCAGAAACAACCCCAGCGCGAGTGCCTTTCGCATCTCTTTTCCTCTTTCTCTTCTGTGCTGCCCGGCAGCTCTTCTCTGTTCGATCAGCAAGTCAACTGAACTTTCCGCACACTCGTTGCTCGACTTGCGATTCATGCGCCGCGCAAAAATTGCAGAATCACTTGAGCGGGCTAGAGGTAACATAGCAGGTTGAGAAAGGGACGCCGGTAGACCACTTCCTCCCACTCCAAAAACTTCGGCGGTGCCCATTGCTGGTGCCGACGAGAGCTTAGCTCTCCACTAGACGTCCGAATTCGCAGAACTCCTTCGCCTAAAAGTAGACCGTAAGATTGCGTGTCCAGCCACTCGGCAGTCAGCCGCTGCTTGGGATCGGCGCCGCTCTCTCCCAGGCAGCGGCGCGACGGCATGGAATGGCAGTGATGGGAGAAAGCATCCCGCCCGCCTGACCATATCCGTAGGTCGATTCGTAGGTCGAACCCCGTCGTAAAGCCCTGACTTCCTTCACATCTGTATTGTTACGGTGGTATATTTCAGCAAATCGCCAGACCGGTTGAACGATTTCGGGAGCTCCGCTGGGGCTCTGAACGAATATTTGGGGAATAGCCGCGCTGCTGATGGGCGCCAGGGCAAAGCTCCGGCGAGGGCACGCTCGATCGGCAATGCGCCGCATGTTTTGGCGGCAAAAGATGAAGGATAAGCATTCGGAATCCCGAAATCGGACAGCGCTGCTGGAGAAGCGCAGGCCGGAATTGGATCAAGCTGGGAAACTCGAGTGGATTCTTTCTAGGGGGCAGGAACTGGAACGGCATCGCGCTGACAGATACGGCTCCTGAAGCCGAGCGCAACGCCACGTGATCGGTGACAGGCAGGGGGGAGATTGTCGAGAGGCGCTTCCACAGTCGGCGTGTCGGAATCTCCAAAACTCTGGGGAGAAGTGCTTCTCTTCTTTCTGCTCCTTCCCGGAGTTTCATTTGCCGCCAGCGGCAAAAGCTCTGGCACGCCTCCGGTTCGCATTCTTCCCGTAGTCGACGCCACCGATATTCGTTTCACCCATGTCACTTCGTCGGAGGGGCAGCCTCACAGCCGTATTGCCAACATCGTTCAGGACGACACCGGGTTTCTGTGGCTCACCACTCAGGATGGCGCGCAGCGCTTTGATGGCTATCATTTCCGCGAGTTTCGCCACGATCCCAATGACCCTAACTCGATCAGCGGAAGCGACAGTCTGACCCTGTTCAAGGACCACTCCGGCAAGCTCTGGATCAGCACCGACCAGGGCATTGATCGGTTCGATCCGGTTACTGAGAAGTTCACAAAATTCAAATCGGAGCCGAATTCTCCGGTCAACTTCAACGGGGTGATCTTCGATGTCAATCAGAGCCGGGATGGAACGATCTGGCTGATCTCTGAGTATGGCCTCATTCGCCTGAATCCGGATACCGGCACAGCGATCGAGTTCCACAACCGGCCCGGCGATCCCACCAGCTTGAGCAGCGATCACGTGCGCGGCACGTTTGAAGAGCGCGATGGGACCTTCTGGGTAGCGACCACGGAAGGCTTGGACGTGCTGAACCGCCAAACGGGGAAGGTGACAAAACACATCCCCTATCCGCCGGATTTTCCGCGGCCAGGGACCTTCAATCCCTACCTCTGGGTCTCGTTTTGTCAGGATCACCAGGACGTTCTCTGGATCACCTTGTCGTATGGGTACGGGCTGGCCTCTCTTGATCGCAAGCACGATCGGCTGCAGTTCTATTCTCTGAACGGCGCAGGAACCGACAACGATCTGCAATCCGGGGCTCGCGCCATGTACGAGGATGAGGACGGAACTCTGTGGATTGGGACCACGGCCGGCGGCCTACTCAAGCTGGACCGGGATCGCACCCGATTCCGGCGCTATCGTAATGATCCGGGCGATCCCGACAGCCTGAGTTCTGACCAGATCAATTCCCTCTTCGAAGACAGGGAACGCAATATGTGGGTCGGAACGACCGGGGGTTGGGTAAATCGATTCTCCCTGCGGCCGCTACCTTTCCGCCGCTATAAGCATGCAGCCGGCAATCCAAACAGCCTCGATTCCAACTATGCGTCAGCGGTGTTTCAAGACAGCCGTGGCATGATCTGGGTAGGGAGCATGCGGGTTCTTACAGAAATCGATCCCCGAACCGGCAGATACACGTTTTTCCGAAAAGCAGGAGGGCCGGGGAATCTCTCCAGCACATGGATCATCTCGATTACGGAAGACCGCGCCGGATACCTATGGTTCGGCACCATTGGTGGGGGACTCAACCGATATGACCCGAAAAGCGGAAAATTCAAGGCCTTCGAACACGATCCCAAGGACCCCCAGAGCCTGAGCCACAATACTGTCCTGACTCTGCATGTGGATCACAGCGGCATTCTCTGGGCGGGCACGGAAGATGGCCTGGATGCATTTGACGTGAAGACCAAGACCTTCCGCACCTACAAGCCGGCGATCTCGGGAAACCTTCGCTATCGTGCCATCACCGACGATCCCGCCGGCGGGCTGTGGCTGGGGACTCTCTATACCGGGGTGCAGCACCTGGATCCATCCACCGGGCACTTCAGGGTTTACATGCACAGCTCGGAGCCCGGAAGCCTCAGCGACAATCAGGTGAATGCGGTATGTGTGGATCGAAGCGGAGTCCTCTGGGTGGGTACGACGACGGGCCTGAACCGCTTTGATCCAGCTACGCAGAGGTTCCAGCTCTACGATGTCCGCGATGGCTTGCCCAACTCCAATATCGCGCTGATCGTAGAAGACAACGGAGGCGAACTGTGGCTGGGGACAAATAACGGTCTATCTCGCTTCGATCCCCGTACACATTCCGTTCGCAATTACTCAGTCTCCGATGGAATCCTGGGCAACGAGTTCTATAACTACGCTTCTTCCTACAAGAGCAGCACAGGTGAGATTTTCCTGAATAACTACGCCGGCGTCATTTCCTTCTTTCCCAAGGACGTGGTCGACAACCCTTATGTTCCGCCGGTGGTTCTTACCGATTTTCAGCTCTTCAGCAAGCCGGTCCCCATAGGCGGGCGCTCTCCTTTGCAGGAATCGATCTCCTTCACGAAGTCGCTTGTTCTCAACCACAGCCAGAGTATCTTCTCGTTCGAGTTTGCGGCGCTGAGCTATGCCAATCCCGATCGAAATCGTTACCGCTATATGCTCGAGGGTTTGGAAACGAAATGGAACGAGACCGACGCCAGCCGGCGTTTTGTGACGTACACCACGCTGCCCCCGGGAGACTATGTCTTTCGAGTTCAAGGCAGCAACAATCGTGGTGTCTGGAACCTCGCCGGCGCGGAGGTGAAGATTCACATTCTCCCTCCGTGGTGGAGAACGTGGTGGTTCCGTTCGGCATCCGTTGGATTCATCGTCGCCATGGCCTGGTTCATCTACTTCGTACGCGTCCGGGACGTGAAGCGGCGCAATATCGAACTTGTACGACTCAATCAGGAGTTGCAGGAAAGCGAAAGCAAACTGGCGGAGGCGCAGAGCATCGCCCATGTAGGCCATTGGGACTACTACGCAGATAGAGGGTCTGTCTCCTGGTCGGAAGAGGTGTATCACATCAGCGGAATGAAACCTGCCCCGGATGCCATTCCTGTTGAAACTTTACGGCAACTCGTGCCGCCTGAAGACTGGCCCATCCTGGAGAAAACTCGCGAGGAGATCGCTGCTGGCGCCGATCAGTTCGAGCTGGGCTTCCATCTCGAGCAGCCAGGCGGCCGCTTGCGGTTCGTTCACGTGCGAGGGTTCGTTCTGCGCTATTCCTCTGGACAGCTGGAACGGGCCTACGGAACCGTGCAGGACATAACGGAACGCAAAGAGGCCGAGGATGAGGTTCAACGGCTCTACCGCGAGATGGAGCAGCGCGTAATCGAACGCACTTCTCAGCTCGCATCCGTCAACCGCGAGCTGGAGGCATTTACTTCCTCGGTCTCCCATGACCTGCGCGCTCCCCTCAGGCATATCGCAGCATTTTCAAAAATCCTGATGAACGATTACGGTTCGCAGATTCCCGACACGGCCCACGATCTCCTCGGGCGCATCGAGAAAGGCATCGTGCGAATGGGGAGGTTGATTGACGACCTTCTCGATCTTTCGCGCCTCACGCGACAAGAGATGCAGTTCGGTCCGGTCAATCTCGATGAGTTGGTGCGCGAGGTGATTGAGGACCTTGAGCCCGATTACAAGGATAGGAATATCAACTGGCGCGTCGAGCACCTGCCGACCGTGAAAGGAGACCCTTCCCTGTTGCGCCAAGTCTTTCACAACCTTATCGCGAACGCGTTGAAGTTCACCCAGCGGCGGCCATGCGCGCAAATTGAGATTGGCGAGGAGCAAAGGAACGGCACTCGCGCCATCTACGTGCGCGACAACGGCGTCGGATTCGATATGAAGTATGCCGGCAAGCTCTTTGGAGTTTTCCAGCGCTTGCATCGCGCCGACGAATTCGAAGGGACCGGGGTGGGTCTGGTGACCGTACAGCGCATTTTACAGAGACATGGCGGACGCATCTGGGCAGAGGCTGAACTCGATAAGGGCGCGACCTTCTATTTCACGTGCAATAACCAGGGCTGAACGCACCCTCAGCAAAGCCACCGGGCTCACCGGGGTGAGGCTTCGTTCAGAACCGATATCGGAGCTCCAATTCCAGCTGGCGGGGTTCGGAGCGGGTGCTCTGCACGTATCCCCATGAGCTCCCGCCTCCGGTGGTGCGGCCCTGATTGTTATAGCTGGTGATGTTCGCTACATTGAATGCGTTGGCGATGAACTGGATTTCGTGGTTCTCATGGAGTTTCCAGGATTTCTCCATCGATGCATCGATCTGGCGGAAGCCTTGCGCGCGCTCCGACCCGACCCTTGCCGTTCCAAAGATGGGCGCAGCGCCGACGGCGGCTACTGCTGGCTGTCCGTAGGCGCACACCCCGTCATCGAAACCGGATGTGCCGCAGGTGCCGGCGCCGACGTTGCCGGAGTGAGTCGCCGACGGATCCTCGCCCCAGGCGGAGTCCAGCAATCGATAGGGAGCCGTGACCGAGCCGTTGAGCCCGGGATCGGGCGCGTAGGATCCCCCTCCCGTGGTGCGAAACCAGCCATCGAGCCGCCGGCCGCGAATTCGCATGGGACGGTAATGGTTGGCACGAAGCGGTCCCGCCCCGATCGCCCCGGAACTCCCGTTCGCGGTGATGGAGTTCGGCTGTCCAGAGAAAAGCACTGCACTGCCTGAAATTCTCCAACCGCCGACAATCTGGTTGAGCCAGATGGGAGACCCAGACATGAAGGTCATTCCGCGGCCAAAAGGCAGCAGGTAATTCCAATCGCCATTGAGCATGTGCCGGCTGTCGCTGGCGGATGGACCGTACTCGCATTTCAGGCAGAAGTTGTTCTGCGGGTTGCCGCCTGCCACATTGTTGTCGTTCACCGCGACCGGTCCTGACGTATTGCCCAGAGCTTTTGAATACGTGTAGTTCAACTGGAACTCAAGCCCGTGCCAAGGCCGAATGCGGTACGTAGCTTCGCCGGCATTGAAATTGGAGTAAGCTTCGGATTCGTAAAGCTGCACCGGACTTGTGCCGACGGTCACGTCCCCTTTCGGCGTCGCAATGACGCTGGAATTGAACGCGGCACTCGAAGGGGTTCCGACGAGCTTCTCCTGATTGATATTGCGAACGTCCCCCAGATGTTGCGCAATATTGCCGGCATAGGCGAGCGAAACGCTTTGTTGTGGGCTGAAAGCGTATTCGGCGACCAGCGTGAACTGGGGCTCCCACATCGGCTTCAGCTCGCTCCATGCGTTGAACGCAACCCGCGGCGTCGCGCCCGCCGACTCGAAGCCGCTCGTCACGTCAAAAGGGCTACCTTGGGTGGTCGACGTGGGTGTGTTGGCAGCGGCGGCGATTCCAATATTGAAAGGAGCGTTCCCCGCATGGCTATGCAGCAGGTTGTAATCCAGGTATGTGGTAACCCCAAAGCCTGCCCGAATCACCAGCCTGCGCGACAGAAATTGCGGGTTCCAGGCAAGTCCAAGCCGAGGATCGAAATCCGCGTACGTGGGCTTGTAAATGGAGCGACTGACCCCGTTCACTCCCGCCAGTTCCAATGTCCCGGTGTTTGGGTTGAAGTTGGAGAGCTTATTGTGCGCCTCATACATAGGCTGGTCATACTCCCAGCGGAGCCCGTAGCTGAGGGTGAGAATGGGAATGACTCGGAACTCGTCCTGGGCAAACAACGCGACGCGCGATTGACGAAGCCCCACGTCCCCCGTGGGCACAGAGACTGAATAGCTGGAAGCATAATTGAGCAGAAAATCGGCAAAGTCGTAGCCGGCCGATTGTCCGATGGAGGGATTGCCCGTGAACGCTCCCGTGTAGTTGAAACTGCCGAGCACGCCCGCCGCGTATGGGAAGAAGTTGTTCTGGATTCTGAAGAGCTGAGCTCCGAACTTGCTGATATGCCGTCCATGCTCCCAGATAGCGTTATCCCCGTAGGTGAATTGGTTATCCAGTGCCAGATTTGCCGACCCCGAGTTTCCAAAAGAGGACACCCCGGTGCTGTTGGTGCTCTCGGTGAAATTTTGCTGGCTGAAGCCCGCCAGGGCGTTCGGCCACGGTATGCCGACCAGCGACTCACCATTGCGGAATTTCCCCGTCAGATCAGCCGCGTAGGAGTTGTAGTGAATGCGCGTGAACCCCGCCCGGAACTCATTTACGAGCGCAGGTGTGATCGTCCGGGTGTAGAAGAGTGCGATCTGCTTGAAAGGAAAGTCGTGTCCGCCTGGGAACGTGACGGGAATGACCGCTACCGTTGTGCCGTCGTTGGCATCGCCGTCGGTCCAGCGGCCGGAGAAACGGTCCTTCTCGGTCGGCTGCCAATCGATCTTCAGGTCACCCTGATCGTTACGCGTGATGGACTTAAGAACACCTTGGAAGTTTGCCTGGATCGGCGAAACTGCGGGAGCAACGTTGGAGATGGGCAGAAGCTCCGGGTGAGCAAACAGGAACTTTGCCACCGGATTGCGGATCGGGACCAGATTTTGATAGGTGGTTCCCCCGACTGTCTGGTTCAAGGGCTTGAAACCATTCTGCGAATCGTACAGCTGCGGGACAGCCGATCCAAAATAGGCGTATCCGGCAAGTGGCGAAACAGAGGTGTCCACCGATGAACTGCTGCTCGTATTGCCCCGCCAGGCGTTGAGCGGCACGTTGGTTCGGACCAACCCTGTAGACGGCAGCCGATATGCTTCATAATCGGCGAAGAAGAACAGCTTGGTTCGCATCCCAGGAACCGGGCCCCCGGCGGTCGCGGTATAGATGGTTTGGGTGTACCGCGTGCGGGGCGCGAAAGCGTGGCCAGGAGGCACGCGCTTGTGCTGAAACAGGTTCGCATCCATCAGATAATTCTGCAGATATGCCGTTGCACTTCCGTGGTAGCTGCTGGTCCCACTCTTCGTGATCACCGCAACCTGGGTCGCGCCGTCGCCATACTCGGCCGGAGGAGCCATGGAGACGATCGTGATTTCTCGAACCGCTTCCGGAGCGATCGTGTAGGCATTCACTCCGAAGCCGTTGGCGAGGTTCGCGCCGGTATCCACAATGCTGATACCGTCCAGCGTGAAATTCGTGGTGTAGGTCCGGTTGCCGTTGATGTTGGGTAATGTGGCGAAGCTCTGCACTCGCTCTCCGGAGTTGTTCGGATCGCTCTGCCCGGCACCGTTCCATTGATTGCCATCCGCCACCGAACTGCCCGGCACAAGCTGAGTCAGCACGGTGAAGTTGTGGCCATTGATCGGAAGGTCTTGCACCAGGGTCTCAGGAATCGTCGTGCTGATCGTTCCATTACTGGTGTTCAGGATGGACGTAGTGTCGGCGGCAACCAGGATGGAAGTCGAAGCAGGGCCCACTTTAAGTTGCAGATCCACCTTGGCTTCCTGTGAGACTTCCAAGGCAATCGGCGGGGTCACCGCTCTGCTGAATCCGCTCGCCTCTGCCGAGATCGTGTAGTAGCCCACCGGAAGGAAGCGGATGGTGTAGATTCCTTCATCATTGGTGCGAGTGGGGTAGGAGAGGTGGGTAGAAAGCTCGAGGGCGGTAACCTGCGCGCCTACAATGACCGCCCCGCGCGAATCCGTGATTGTGCCGCTGACATTTCCGGTGATGGACTGGCATGAGGCCGCAACACACCAAGCCATCGCAAACACGGTCAAACCAACGCATACTTTCGGCTTCACCGGAGTCACCTCCCCAAAATCCGTGAACTCAGGGCCGCAGTCAAGCACCGCCCTACGTGAGCGCCTAGATCTGCAAAACCTCGATCCGAAACGATCGAGAGGTATGAGGACCGATGCCGACAAGAAAAACAGCTGCCATCTTAGCCCCATCCGCTCGGGGAATACAACTGAGCCGGCCTTCTATATCGCGCTTGGCCCATCCCACCCAGAATCCAGAGAATCGCGGCGGTGATCAGCTATGCGCTGTGGCAGCGCGACTACGCGCGTGACCCCGTCCGTTGTTGGCTCTACCTTCTGGGTCAACTCACGGCCGGTGACGGTTGTCGGAATTGCTCCGGAGCAGTTCTACGGCGATCGCCTGCAGAGTGCGCCGCCGGGCATCTATCTGCAGATCGAGTCGCTTCCGATGTTGCGGAACCAAAATTATGTGCATGACCACGCAAGATGGCTCTACCTTATCGGTCGTGTGAGGCCGGGTACTGCGCTCGCACCCCTGCAGCAGAAGCTCTCCGCGCAATTGAAACAGATCTTCTCCACGAGCAAGTACTTCACCAGTGCGCACGACCGTCCGTATCTCGACCGCGTGCATGTCCCGGTTAGTGCGGGCGGTGCGGGCATCCAGAACATGCAGGCGGCTTACGGCTCTAGCCTGCACCTGTTGCAGTGGATCGCCGGGCTGGTGTTGCTGATCGCCTGCGCCAATGTCGCCAATCTGCTGCTGCGCGGCATGGCGCGAAAAGCGGAAATGAGCCTTCGCACGGCTTTGGGAGCAGCCCGGACCCGCATCGTGCGCCAACTTGTGACCGAGAG
>CBJOJD010000080.1:0-16927 GCA_966443485.1 uncultured bacterium
CTTTTGATACCTACAAGGTATGTGGGATCCGCGAGCAAATCCCCCGACTCGTCGGCCTAATCTCCTACGTACACACAGCCACTGGTGCACGTCTCACGAACCAGCACCTTGCTCAATTCCGGCAAGCCGGGTTTCATGCGCTGCCAGATCCAGCGAGCAAGATTTTCGCTAGTTGGGTTTGCTAGGCCGGGTACATCATTCAGGCAACGGTGGTCGAGTTGGTCTTCGATCGGGGCAAATGCAGCCTTCAGATCAGCAAAGTCCATTACCCACCCCAACTGCTCGTCCACGGGTCCAGCGACATGAATTTCGATCCGGAAGCTGTGTCCGTGCAAGCGCCGGCACTTGTGCCCCTCGGGCACACTCGGCAGCCAATGCGCCGCCTCAATCGTAAATTGCTTAAATATTTCCATTAAGTTTTCTACGGAATTCCCAGAATCTTATGGGTTTGCAAACTTAGCCGCCATTGCGGATGACTCATGCAAAAGCGCACGGCCTGCTCAGTGTTTGCGGCTCGATCCGGCCCGTCCATGGGCTGCAAGAAGAAGTGTCGAAATTCCCAGCTCTCGACATCTCCCGGCTGCACCTCTCGCTGCGGATATACGAGTTTCAGTTCGTGCCCACTGCGTTGAACTACCGGAGCACCGGCCTTGGGACTGACGCAGATCCAATCCAAGCCAGCTGGAGCCGCGACGGTTCCATTCGTTTCGACCGCCACTTCGAATCCCTCAGCATGCAGACTGGCAATCAAGGACTCGTCTAATTGCAGGAGCGGTTCGCCGCCGGTGCAAACGACAAAGCGCCTATCGCGTGATGCTGATTCTGGCCATTTCTCTGCGATAGCCCGCGCCAGGGTCTCGGCATTCTCGAACTTGCCCCCGCCCGGCCCATTCACGCCCACAAAATCGGTGTCGCAAAACTTGCATACCGCGGACTGACGATCGTCTTCTTGGCCGGACCACAAGTTGCATCCTGAGAACCGGCAAAAAACAGCGGCGCGGCCAGCCTGCGCGCCCTCTCCCTGCAGAGTGTAGAAAATCTCTTTCACGGCGTAGCTCATCGTGCCACCTGGCCGTGAGCCGCGCGCGTAATGAGGGGATCTTCGATTCCGTTCTCGCGGAAGCCCTTCTGCCGCAGAAGGCATGAATCACACTCTCCGCAGGGACGCCCCTCCGGGGATGGATCATAGCAACTGCTGGTCAGGCCGTAATCCACACCCAACTCCAACCCCCGCCGAATGATCTCGGCTTTGGTCAGCGAAATGAGGGGAGCATGAATCTTGAGATGCTGATTCCCTTCCACACCTGCTTTGGTTGCCAGATTGGCCATCTTCTCGAACGCCGCAATGTATTCAGGACGGCAGTCGGGATATCCGCTGTAGTCCAGAGCGTTCACACCCAGAAAGATGTCGCTGGAATCCAACACTTCTGCCCAAGCCAGAGCAAAGGAGAGAAAAATCGTGTTCCGCGCGGGGACATAGGTGATCGGGATTCCGTGCCCCATCTCCTCCGCGCTTCGGCCCTTCGGAACATCGATTTCGTCGGTCAATGCCGAGCCGCCAAAGATTCGTAGATCGATCTGCGCCACCCGATGCTGCACTGCTCCTAATGCATTGGCCACCCGCCGCGCCGCTTCCAACTCCCAGCTGTGCCGCTGCCCATAGGAAAACGACAGGGCGTAAGCCTTGAACCCCTGCTCGCGGGCAATTGCCAGCACCGTCGCGGAGTCCAGACCGCCGCTCAGCAGCACCACTGCAGGTTTTGGGGACTGAGTCTCCATCTTTCTATGGTAAAGCAGGCTGCGCCATTACACCTTCCGCGCTCTCCCGGCCGCCAGACTCTCGGCTCGACTGCAGCGAAAACTGAGGTGCTGCCGGTAACGCCTCTACTAACTTGCGCGTATACGCATGTCGCGGATAGGTAAACAGTTCGCGAGCCGAATTGCACTCTATGATTCTTCCCTCCTCCATCACGGCTACCCGATCGCTGATGGCCGCTACCGAGAGCAGGTCGTGTGAGATGAAGAGAATACCCATCCCGAATTCGCGCCGCAGATGCCTAAAAAGCTGAAGGATCTCTGCCTGAGTTACAAGATCCAGGGCGCTTGTAGGTTCATCCGCAATCAGCAACGCAGGACGGTGAAGTACCGCCATCGCGATCAGAACCCGTTGCGCCTGGCCCACGCTCAACTCCGCTGGAGAACGGCGCAGGAACTGTCGCTCTGCTGGCAGGCTCACGCTTGCAAGTGCTTCTTCTACTCCCCTCTGGCAATCCGATTGCGTTCCGTGCCGGTGAATGCGCCAGGCCTCCTCTAACTGGCGCCCCACTCGTACCACTGGATTGAGCGCCGATAAAGGACTCTGCAAGACCAGCGCAATCTCTTTACCTCGGACTTTCCGCATGTCGCTCTCGCTCAAAAGCGTCAACTCTCGGTCCTGCAGCTGGATCGTACCTGTGACGCGGCCGCCCCGCAGATGCAGTAGGCGCAGTATCGCCAAGGCCAAGGTGCTCTTACCGCAGCCACTCTTCCCGACCAGGCCCAAAATCTCGCCCGGCTGAATCTCCAGTTGGACATCTTGCAGGACCATCGGACGCGCACGATAATCCGCCGAAACGTTCAATGAAAGCAGTGGTTCCGTCATTTGCTCCGCGCCACCTCAGCACTGACCATCAGTTGATCGATGTTCCAGTAGGCCTGCGGGCGTAAGGCCACAGGCGCACCTCGCTGTACTCTGGGGCCAATCGCGATCAAAGCATCTTTGTTGACCAGGTACAAGAAGGGCTCCTGTTCCCACACAATCTCCTGCACTCGATCGACGAGTTGCTTGCGCCGTTGCGCATCAAAGGTAGAAGCCTGGGCTAGCATCAAGCGATCAATCTCGGCCTCCCAAGCCGTAGCGGGAGCCTTCTGATTGGGGTTCCATTGGTGGTTCTGAGCCGAGCTTAACCACACGTTGATCTGCGCATTTGGATCCAGTTCGTCATTCACCATTCCCAGCAGACATGCCTCATAGTTAAAGGTGTGCATGATGCGCTCGATCAGCGATGGAAAATCCGGCGTCACGATGTTCAATCGAATGCCGATCGCCTTCCAGTCCTGCTGGATCAGGGCCGCCATTCTTTCCCGCTCTCGGTTACCCGCGTTGGTGAGGACAGAAAACTCCACGACATGACCCGTCGAATCGCGCAGTATTCCGTCGCGTAGCCGGAACCCTTCCTCTTGGAGCAGCCGCAATGCCCCCTTCGGATCGAACCGATGCGGCTGCAGTCGGGTGTTGAACCAAAACCGATTTGCGGGCGAGATCCACGAGATTGCCGGCTGAGCATGCCCCCGGTACACAATCCTCGCCAGATCATCTCGCCGGATCGCGGCTGAGAGTGCCTGGCGGAACTTTGTAGTCCTGAACCATGCCTTCTTGTAGTCCGGTATCGGCGCCGCAGGCACCTGGTTGAACCAGAACTCTTCCGAATCCAACGAAACCCCGGCATTCATGGCCATTCGAGGAAACCGCGCGGCCACTCGTTCGAAATTCTCCGGGCTGAGAGCGTTGACTAGATCGATCTCTCCGCGCAATAGCCGCATGAGCTCCAGGTCGCGGTTCTGCTGAACGTCCAGGCGAATCGAATCGATATAGGGTAGCTGGCGCCCTTGCTCATCACGCTTCCAATAATAGGGATTACGCTTCAGCACGAGATAAGCCCCAGCGTGGTTCTCTGCCACAAAGTAAGGACCCAATACAGCCATCTCTCGCAGCCGTGAGCGGGCAGAGAGAATAGCTACTTGATCGAACAGCCTGTCCACGCCCACGATGGGATGGGAGAACTGAATGTTGATCCGATCACCGGTCACTTGTGTGCGCACCGCTTCCCTGCCGGAACCAAAAGCATCTCCCGTGGGCGAGTGCAAAGCGGGGTCCATGAGCTGATGCACGGTGTATGCCACGTCCTCTGCCGAAAAGGGGGTTCCGTCTGAAAAGCGCACACCTTGCCGGAGCTGAAAGGTGATTGCCGCTCCCCCACGGGACACAGTCCAGGAGGTCGCCAGCGCCGGTTCCAACTGCTGAGTACGGCGGTTCAACCGGGCCAGCACGCCTCCCGTCAAATAGCGGATCGTCTCGGAAGCATCGTCATCCACTAGCAGCGGGTTCAACGTCTTGGGTTGCGCTGCGATGCAGAAATGCAGCTCAGTTTCCGCTTGCAGCGTCAGTCCCGCCGCCATCAGGCAAATCCCGACAAATGCCCTCCAACTCGTCATCGCCAATCTCCTTCCCGCCGCATGGCTACGTGGAATGAGCTCACCGTCACGATCACCACCAGCAAGGGCACCAGGCGCACAAAACTGCCGGAGAGTGACGCATAGGACTCGAGCTCCCGCAACAAGCTTCCCCAGGATGGCAGTGGCTCCGCTACGCCGAGACCCAAGATGCCCAGATTTGCTTCGGTCAAGATGAACACTGGAACCGCTATCCAGAACTGTGCGGCGAGCACCGGGTGCAAATTCGGCAACAGCTGCCTCCAGAACAGGCGCCACCCTCCGCTTCCCAGCGCTCGCGCCTGGAGCACCAAATCCGAATCGCGCAGACTTCTCGCGTCGGCACAGACCACACGCGCCGCACCCGCCCACCCCAGACAGCCCAAGAGGGCAAAGGTGACGATCACTGAAAGCGTTGGAGAAATGTTCAGAGGCAGCGTCGCCCGGACGGTGATGAGCAGAAACAGCCACGGCAGAGACAACACCAGGTCAGTGCCTGCCGTCACCAATCGAGCGAGCCAGCCTCCAGCAAGTCCTGCGACCCCGCCCATCAGCGCAGCAATCCCAGTTGCGAGCAACGCGGCAGCAGGAGCAAGCAAGAGCGATACTCGTGTGCCATAAACCAAGCGGGCCAAGCGGTCCCGCCCCAGATCATCAGTTCCCAAAAGATGCGCCGAGGACGGCGCGGCATCAATTGCCTCTCGATCCTGCTCGGCATACGAATCCGGAAATAGCCATTGGGTGCAGGTACACGTAATTCCCAGAGCCACCAGGTACAAGAGCGTGACTCGGCGTAACCACTTCATGCCCTCCTCCGCGTCGAATCTCCCCCCATCAACTCAGCGATACTATTTGCAGCCAGCGTACTCAGGGTAACGAGCAGCGTGAGGTTCACGAGCAACGGCAGATCCCGACTGAGAGCTGACCTCCATGCCAGCTGTCCTATCCCGGGCAGATCGCATAGGGCTTCGACCGGGATTGCTGCGGCCAGGGCCAACGAAACCGAAACTCCACACAGGGCCAAGAGCTGTGGTGCACTTACCCGCAAGACATAGTGGCAAAAGATCCTCATCTCTCCAGTCCCTCGAGACCGAGCAGCCATGACGTGCATCATGCTCGAGCTGCGCATCAGGAGATTGCGGGCGTACTGAAAGATCTTGGGAAAGAGGGCTGCGCCGATGGCAAATCGTCCCGGAACCTGCGCCAGCACGCAGAGCAGCGCGATCACGCCTAGAGGAATGCACAGGATCGTGGCGCTCGTCCAACACGCGGCCATGTCCAGCCACTGCCATCGCGAGATCGAGATCGCCGCTAGTCCCAAGCCCGCTGCCCAAGCCAAACCTAATCCGAATGCGATGTTCTTGATGGTCTCAGGCACGCGTTCCTCTAGCAGGTGTGCCACAGGCTCGCCCAACTCGACCGAAACGCATAGATCCCCATGAAACGCGCGTTGCCACCAGCGAAGGTAGAAACTGATCAGGCTTTCTTGATGCACTCTGGTTGAACGAAGGGCCTGCTGGGTCTCCGCGCTGAGCCGCCCATCGAGTTCCTGCTCGTCAGCATCGCGACCGGGAGCCAGCCACGCGAGGCTAGCGCTCAGGAATCCTCCCAGGAGGGTCAACACGAGCGAGCGCACTACAAGCCGCCAGATACCTCGCCAGAGCTGTCGTGAACGAGACATCGCCACCTCACAATCCGGAGATCGTCCGACCGGGCCGAGCCGCCGCGTGGATGCCAGTGCCGAGGTAGTGTTCCTCCTTGGCGCTATACATGCGGCGATCGGCTTCGGTCAGCAGTTGCTCGGCCTCTACACCATCCTCGGGATAAAATGCTGCGCCCAGACTCAGCGACAGAATGTCGGCATCGCAAGCCTCCTGCCCAGCTTGCTGAGCCAGAATGCTCAGCTGGGCAGCCCGTTCCGGAACCGCACTGGGAGGCATATTCGGCGCTAAGATCACGAATTCGTCGCCGCCCATCCGCGCCACGTAGTCGTACTCGCGGCAGCTATTGGTTACGGCCGCCCCAAACAGCTTGAGCACTTTATCTCCCGCCAGATGGCCGTAACGATCATTGATCTGCTTGAATCCATCTAGATCGCACACCATAACGGCAACGGTCGACTGCTCGCGCTTGCAGCGCGCCAGTTCCTGCTCCAAGTGCATCGAAAGCGCCCTCGCGTTGGCCATACCGGTGAGGTAATCAATGGTGGCTGAGCTCTCGGCCGCGCGAAACTTCAAGGCATTCTCGATGAATAGCGCCACCCGTGATGTAATCACTTGCAAGACGCGCAGGTGTTCGCCTGTGAACGCATCTGATTCTGCCCGGTACAAAGCCATCACACCCACCAGGCCGCCTACACCTTCCAATGGCACTGCCAGGCAAGATCTCGGCATCGACGCATCGCTTGAATCATATGGGAACCCTGTTTCGACCGCTGGATTTCCGTTAACGATAGGCCGCGCATTTTGCGCGACCCACCCGCAAAGCCCGGTTCCAATCGGGATGCGCAGTGGAGAGAACAATCTGAAGTGCTCTCCACTCACGAAGTCGGCGGCCAAAACATCGCCTTTGCGCACGAATGCGACGAAGGTGTCATAGGGAACAAGCTTGCGCAATCGCATGGCAACCAGCGAGAGGGTCTCGTCCAGACTGAGCGAGTTCCCCAGATCCTGGCTTAGCTCAAAGAGAGTATGTGCCTCGTGCCGGGCGGAGGCGATGGAAGACAGAAAATCCACAGAGTTGGTGCGTCGCTTGCTCTCCGGTGCAAAGCCAGTGGCAGGCTCCTCGCCTCCGTGAATTCGCTGCTCGTAGTTCAGAGACTCTCGATCCGTTTCTTCCATCCCGGCGCGAGCCAGCTCCTCCAGCTCGATGTAACGGCGCTCCAGGACTTCGATCACCTCCGGATCAAAGGCTGTACCTCTTTGCTGTGCAATCCGCCGCATCGCTTCTTCGAGCGGCAGGGCTTTGCGGTACTGCCGGTCCGACGCTAAAGCATCCAGGCAATCTACGGCCGCCAGGATACGGGCTCCTTTGGGAATGGCTTCGCCGCGCAGCCCATCCGGGTACCCGGTTCCATCCCATTTCTCGTGATGCGACCGTACGATGGGCGCTACGGGATACGGAAACGCCACCTTTTTTAAGATCTCCTCGCCCACCAGCGGATGAATCTTCATCTTCTCGAACTCGGCGGGTGTTAATCGTCCCGGCTTGTTAATGATGTGATCTGGCACGGCCAGCTTGCCGATGTCGTGCAGCAGCGCTGCCGCGCGCAGAGCGTCCGTCTCCTCCCCGCTTAGCTCCAAGTCCTTCGCGAGCTCGATGGCATACGTGCGTACTCGGTGCAGATGAGCGTGCGTAGTGTGGTCCTTGGCGTAGATCGCCAGCGCCAACCCTTCGATCGTGCGCATGTGCAGCGCGCAGACCTCTTCCACATGGCGCTTTTCGGCGCGCACATGCATCTCCTCGATCTCCACCCGGCGCTTTTCATCTTCCAGCCTGCCCAGGTAGAGCTGATAGGAGCGGTAGATCCAATACATGATGGGGAGCACCAGTAGCGGACTCTCCCAGCCGACGTAGCGGTTCGCAAAGCTCACGAATCCGGCTACCGCGGCGCCAACCAAATAGAACGGGAGCGACCAGAAATACGTCTCCGACCATACGCTGCGCAGTGGCTGGCGCTGCGTTAGCGCCAAAATGAGTGAGATCGGCATCGTGTTTGCGGCAAAGTACGTGATGCCTGCGACTCCCAGGAGTAGTGGCGAGCCTCCGACGTGAACCTCCATCAAGTGGTACGCCCAATAGGTTGCGCCGATGGCGAGCGGGGTCATGCCGGCTACATTGAACGTCACTTTGATCGGATCGGGCCGGTGCTTTGGCTTCCACAGGCACTGCGCCAACGCTGCCATGCAGCCGATCAGAAGCGTCTCCGGAAGAGACAGCTCCAGCACCCCAAGGAGCACAAACATGAAGTGCACTGACATGGTGGTGTCCATGCCGGGCAGCTTCACCTTTAGCCCGGAGGCCAGGATTGCAACCGTGAGATAGCAGGAGAACTTCAACACGTCCGTCGACTGCCAACCCAAAAAGGCGCTAAACAGCAGCACAGTTCCGCCGGCAATTACAGCGGAGATAAACACCAGTGCTCGCTTCGGAATGGAAGGCTCCATGCTCGGGTCTCCCGGGGGTGTGTGCAGGGGCAGATCAGATTCCCTGCCGCGTACAGTCACCACCCATCGGTACGTCGTTGCGGGCCCGCCCTGTTGGGATCGAAGGAGGAACTTGCAATTGCCCGGCCCGGAGCCGCAGGGATCGCTTGCCCGCAGGCTCAACGTGAAAGCATGTCGACCAAATCATCGGCGCAGATTCAGCCGGACATTAGCTGCTTTGTGCAACGCAACGCACTCGTGGGAACTACGACTAAAGCTTCGAAAAGAACAGAAGGAAGTAGGGATTGTGAGGAAAACTGTACATCCGGTGTTCTGCACCGCAGTGATCAAAGGGGGTTCCGATTACGGATTGAACCGACTGGGAGACCGCGCAAATTCTAGGTTCGCATGTGACACCAACTAGATCAGAACCTGTAGCCTGGCTTTAATTCGCATCGAAACACGGTCGACCGCTCGCCTTCTTTATTGGTTCTCTCTGTGCAAGTTGCCCAGCTCAAGTACAGCTCCGGGCCAAGCGGAAACACCATGGGCGCGCCGTCCAGCGTTGCTTCAATCGTCGCGCCCTCTTGCGTGGCGGGCAGCGTAAAGTTTAGCGTCCGTCCGAAGATCACCGGATAGGATTGCCGCACATTCGATTGGCTGGACGTACGAAACACCTCGGCCTCTAGCAGGAAGGTCACGGTATCTGACCAGTTCAGCGCGCGCGCCGCAATCACCTGTCCCCCCTGCTCGAACCCGCTCGAATCGAGCCGGGTAAAGGGACAAGGCCCAGCGATGCAGGAGGCACGAACGTCTCGGAACTGATTGTTCGGTCCTGCATCCAACGTGAGCGACCCGACCGACGCTTTCCAAACACCGTCGGGCGAACAAGGTCCCTCTCCATTACAGGGAACATTTCCTTTGTTTTCGACCTGGAAGGTCCTTGCCACGCTGCCAATATTCTCGTCTCCCTGCGTGTTCACCGAATAGCGAATCCGAATATTGGAGACGACGATTTGCCCTTTGCTGGTCACCGAAGCTGCCTCCGGCGCAACCGGCTGCAGTTCCGCCACGTAGAGCTTTTTGAGGGCATGGCGCAGCCCAATAGGAACACTCATGTCCAACGCTTCGTACCCGGGATCCCGGAAGCTCAATTGCAGCGTCTGCCGGGGCCAAACATTCTCTCGATACCGTAGGGAAAAATAGCCGGAGGCATCGGATTTTGCGCTTGCGCTTACCAGCCCGTCGGTCGCTGTCACCGTAACGCCCGAAATTGGCAGCCTCCGCCGCGGGTCCTCATTACGCCGGACCACCGCTCCCTGCACGAAGATGGTTCGCGGCCTCCAGCGGTGGCTGCGAATGACCAGGAATGTGATCACTCCACCGGCCAAAATCACCGCCACGATCGAAACAATCGCCCAGGTTCGCCTATTCGTTGTTTGGTTATCCATCGGCCTTCAGAAACATTGGACGCTCCCCACCCCAAATTCGCTGTACGGAACAAGCACCGTTTGGTCTCATTCTGTGCATCTAAACACCCAGAGACCGTGTGCGACACACATGTTTGAAAGGGAGCGCTTTCTTCAAGACGTGCTAAGAATCGACCGCCGGTCCGCGCCTGGACTGGCCATCCCGCTTTCTACTGCTCTCTCCCGTCGCCGCTTCCTGCAGCAGGCCGCTGCCTTGGGGCTAGCCTTGCCGTCCCTGACGAGCCTCGGCGAGGAACCGCCTCTCGGCGGCCCCGCCTCTCCGCCAGCGCCCAGCACCCTGAGTGCCGCGGATGATCAGTTTCTCAATAATCTTGAGCAGGCCAATTTCCTGTTCTTTTGGGAACAATCTAACCCACATACGGGCCTGACCAAAGACCGCTGTAACGTCCGCATCAACGATACCAACGTCGCTGCCAGCATCGCCTCCACCGGGTTTGCCTTGACCGCAATCTGCATCGGCCAGATGCGTGGGTTCGTCAGTTACGAAGACGCACGAGTACGCGTGGTTGAGTGCCTCTCCTTCATCTGGCACAAGTTGCCGACTCACCGTGGATTCTTCTATCACTTCGCAAACATCAATACCGGCGAACGCCTGTGGGACTCCGAGGTCTCCTCGGTCGACACGGCCATGCTGCTTTGCGGCATCCTCACCTGCCGGCAGCACTTCCACGATAAGGACATCATCGAACTTGCCACCGCCATTTTTGATCGGGTTGACTGGAGTTGGCTCTCCGAGGACACCGCCCTCCTCTCCCACGGCTGGACCCCGGAACTAGGCTTCATCCAGTCACGCTGGGATTACTACAGCGAGCTCATGATGATGTACCTGCTAGGGATGGGCTCGACCCGTCATCCACTGGCAAGCGATGCATGGTTCGCCTGGAAACGCCTCACCTTCGAGTATGACGGGCTGCGCTATGTCGGCTCTTTCGCTCCCCTGTTCGTCCATCAGTACTCCCAGGCTTGGTTCGATTTTCGCCACAAGCGAGACCGTTTCACCAATTATTTCCAGAATTCCATCATTGCCACTGAGGTGCATCGCCGGTTTTGTATCGAGCTGAACGTTCAATTCCCGGACTACAGCAACGCCCTATGGGGCATCACCGCCTCGGACTCCGCCCACGGCTACGTAGCCTGGGGTGGTCCCCCGGCGATGGGCCCTATCGACGGCACCATCGCTCCGGCGGCCGCGGGAGGGTCAATTCCCTTCCTTCCCGCTGAGACCATGCGCGTTTTGCGTACCATCCACGACCACTACCCACGGGCTTGGTGCCGATACGGATTTGTCGACGCCTTCAACCCCATCACGGACTGGTATGACACCGACGTCGTTGGCATCGATGCCGGTATCACCATGCTCATGGCCGAAAATGCTCGCTCAAGCTTCGTCTGGGACACCTTCATGAAAAATCCGGAGGCCCAGCGAGGGATGGACTTAGCCGGATTCAAGCCTGATCCCCCCTCCCCCCGCTCCGCCTGACCTGGTCCTACGCTCTGGAAAGACAACAATACGCTTCAGATACGCATCGTATACCTACAGATACAACATCAGCGCGACACGTGCTATCGCCGTGCTCGTTTCCTCAGCCACATCATTTTCTTTGAACCAACGAGCCTAAGGAAAACATGCAAGCCATCGACGATGCGGCCGTTTCAGGCGACCCGAGCGAGACTTCATCGACGCCTTCTCAAAGCGAAGGAAGCGCTTGGGGCGAACGGCTGCGCGCCCTGAAGAATGTCCCTCCTGTCCTGCACTTCGTTTGG
The DNA here is from genome assembly GCA_966443485.1 of uncultured bacterium. Lineage (GTDB taxonomy): Bacteria > Acidobacteriota > Terriglobia > Terriglobales > Acidobacteriaceae > Telmatobacter. The sequence goes on from CBJOJD010000080.1 coordinate 11,651, forward strand.
GAGTCAGGACCCTCCGTCGTTTTCTGGAACATCGCGATCCGCATCATTGTCGCCTTCCTCCCTGTTGGAATCGGCATCATCGGTCGCTACATCATCGACGGTGTCAATCGCATTCGCCTGCACCAGTCACTGCCCGAGCACTTCTGGTGGCTGGTCGGGGGAGAGATGGCATTAGCTGTCCTCACCGGGATTCTAGCTCGCTCGGTCGACTACTTCGACAATCTCCTCGCAGATCGCTATACCCATCACGTAAGCGTCGAGGTCATGCGCAAGGCGGCGGCGCTCGACGTGACCGTCTACGAAGATCCGATTTTTTACGATCGCTTGGAGCGCGCTCGCGTCCAGGCTACCGATCGTCTTGCCATGATCCAGCAGATGGGGCGGCTGATTCAGCAGACGGTCACGGCCATCGCCTTCTCCGCGGTCCTGATCAAATATTCGGGGTTTCTGCTCTTCCTGCTCATCGCCGGAATCATCCCTGCATTCCTCGGAGAAAGCCACTTCGCATTTCTCACGTACGCAAAGAACTTTCGCCAGACTCCACTGCGGCGTCAAATGGACTACCTGCGACAGGTTGGCGGCAGCAAAGAGGCCTCCAAAGAACTCAAGCTATTCAATCTCAGTGAATACCTGACGCAGCGATTCACCGCGCTGTCGCAGACCATCTACGAGCAGAACGTCAGTTTGAACCGCAGGCGCCTATTTTGGGGCGGGGCTCTGGCTATCATCGGTCAACTCGGTTACTACGCGGCTTACGGATACAGCATCTTCCGCACAATCCAGGGCCGCTACACGGTCGGCGATCTAACCCTGATCACCACCGCCATCATGCAGGCGATGTCGAATATTCAGCAGGCATTCTCGACTGCCTCGGGTGTTGCAGATCAGGCTCTCTTCCTCACAGACCTCCTCGCCTTCTTTGAGATGAAGCCGCGCGTGGAATCCAAGGAGAACGGATTGCCCGCACCGCGCCCCATCGTTCGGGGATTCGAGTTCCGCAACGTCTCCTTCACATACCCCGGCACCACTCGCCGGGTTCTCAGCAACTTCAACTTCTTCCTTCAGCCCGGCGAACGCATCGCTCTCATCGGTGAGAACGGACAAGGCAAGACCACGATCGTTAAGCTCATCACTCGACTTTACGACCCCACCGAAGGACAGATACTTCTCGACGGCGTGGACCTGCGCGAATATGACCTCGACGATCTGCATGCAGAGATCGGAGTCATCTTCCAAGACTTCATGCGCTATGAGATGACGGCTCGGGAAAACATCTCGGTCGGCCGGATAGAAATTCCGCACACTCAGCAGGAACTCGAGCACGCTGCTCAAAAGAGTCTTGCGGCGGGCGTGATCGCCAAATTGCCGACCGGGTATGACCAGATGTTGGGTCGCCGGTTCGAAGGAGGTGTCGACCTCTCTGGCGGAGAATGGCAGAAGCTCGCTCTCGCACGCGCTTACCTTCGAGATGCGCAGCTCCTCATCCTGGATGAACCGACAGCGGCTCTCGATGCGCGCAGTGAGGCCGAGGTCTTCGAGCGCTTCGCTGAACTCACCGAGGGCAAGATGGCGCTGCTGATCTCTCACCGCTTCTCTACAGTCAGGATGGCCGATCGCATCGTCGTATTGGAAGGCGGGCGATTGGTCGAAGAAGGCAACCACAACCAGTTGATGGCTCTCGGTGGCCGTTATGCCGCCATGTTCGAAATGCAAGCAGCAAGTTATCGTTGAGGCCCCATGAGCAATACAGCTTCTATCATGGATTTACAAGCGACAATCCCTGGTGAACGGCTCACCGACTTGGCAAACGCGGCCAGCATCGCAGCCTCATGGGATGTCGACCTGCGCCCCGTCCAGCGCGATCCCTGGCCCGACCGTGTGGCCGCCGCACGCTCCGCCCTCCACCGGCTTGAAACCGAGTTGGCCGCACATCCCGACTCTTCGCCGGACGATCCCCGCTCCGTGGCCCTGCAGGAGCTTCGGGCCAATCCGCGCATGTTGCGCTCCGCAGTAGCTGGTGTATCAGAGAAGCCTCGCGACCGGCAGCGCCTTCCCCAAGTTGTCCATGGCACTGATCATCAAGAGCCGCGCGTAGCCGCGGTCGCCAGCAGCTACCTTGCCGCTGTGGATGGCGACGTTAGTGCAAGCTCGTTCGCCTTTTATGTACGGTCCTTGCAAAACTACGATTCGCTTACGTTGCAGGAGGTCTGGAGCCTTCCCGCCTTCCTTCGGTTCTGTCTGCTCGAGATGATCCTGAACGGAGCCAACCAACTGGTCGTGGGCAGCGATACTGCAACCGCGTTGCACGTGCAGCGTCTCTCGGCGAGCATGCGCACCGTCGCGAACACTGACTGGTTGAGTCTTCTGGAACCACTTATCCTTTTCGACTCCACCCTGCGACAGGATCCTACCGGAACCTACGCGAAGATGGATTTCGAAACTCGCGAGCGCTATCGCACTCGCATCGCCTTTATTGCGCGCCACTCCGACTGCACTGAGTCGCAGGTCGCACAGCAGGTCTTGGAACTCGCAAGCGACGGGGCGGCCCAACACCACTCCGACCCACGGAAACATCAACGTCATAGTCATATCGGGTACTACCTCGTAAATGGTGGCCTTCGCAAGCTTGCCACGCGCGTCGGCTTCCATCCGCCGCTTTCCTACAAGCTCCGCCAGTTCATCCGTCTCAATCCCGATGATTTCTATATCACTGGGATTCAGCTTGTTACCATCGTCTTTATCGCAGCAGCCATCTTTCCCCTTCTGCCAAACTATCCGGTCTCATTGCGCGTGCTGATCGCATTCCTGCTGATGATCATGCCTGCGATGCAATGCGCAGTGGAGTTGGTAAACAACAGCATCACTGCCCTGTTTGATCCCGAACCGCTACCCAAACTCGATTTCAACGATGGCATCCCCTCTGATTGCGCCACGCTGGTCGTCGTGCCCACCCTCTTGTTAAACGACAAACAGGTTCGGGAGATGGTCACCGAACTCGAAGTACGCTTTCTCGCCAATCGCGATCGCAATCTTCACTTCGCTCTTTTGACCGATCTTCCCGATTCGACCAGCAAACCCCACGAGAATGACGCCAATCCTCTCGTGGACCTGGCCGTAAACCTGATCAATAACCTGAATGCCAAATACTCCTCGATGGAGCATGGGGGCTTCCTGCTGCTGCATCGGCATCGAGTCTTCAACGTTCGTCAAGGCGTGTGGATGGGTTGGGAACGCAAACGCGGCAAGCTTCTCGATCTGAACAAGCTCCTGGTCGGCGAATACGACGCTTTTCCGATCAAGGCCGGACGAATCGATGCTCTCCGCTCCGTGCGTTATATCCTCACTCTCGATTCAGACACGCAATTGCCTCGCGGAACCGCTGCGCGAATGGTAGGAGCCATTGCCCACCCTCTGAATCAGGCCATCATCGATCCCAAGTTGCGGATTGTCTCGGAAGGCTACGGCATATTGCAGCCTCGCATCGGCGTCAGTGTGAGCTCTGCGTCTCGGTCGCGCCTTGCCGCGCTCTATTCAGGGCAGAGCGGCTTTGATATCTACACGCGCGCTATCTCGGATGCCTACCAGGACCTTTATGGTGAGGGAATCTTCACTGGTAAGGGCATCTATGAGGTTTCAGCTCTTCACGCGGTCCTCAATCGCCGATTCCCGCGCAATTCGCTGCTCAGCCATGACCTGATTGAAGGTGCCTACGCCCGCGCCGGATTGGCAACAGACATCGAACTCATCGACGATTACCCGTCCCATTACAGCGCCTATACCCGTCGCAAGCACCGCTGGGTGCGTGGTGATTGGCAAATCGCGCAGTGGATGTTTTCCAAGGTCCCCGACGAATCCGGCCGGATGGTACCTAGCCCGATTTCGACCACCTCCCGCTGGAAGATTTTTGACAACCTGCGCCGCTCTCTCGTCGAGCCCTTCACCTTCCTGCTCTTCGTTATGGGTTGGCTTTTTCTACCCGGGGGGCCGCTCTACTGGACAGTGGTCGCGCTACTTCTGTTCTGGTTCCCCACCATCGTGCAGTTTGTCTTCGGACTTGGTCGCGCGATGGTGAGCCGGCGTGAGGGTGCTGTTGTGCAAGCCCTTACAGGCTCAGGGAATGCGACCCTCATGGCTCTGCTCAACTTGTGCTTCCTACCTCATCAAGCTATGCTGGTGCTGGATGCGGTCATTCGCTCGCTGATTCGTCGATTCATCACCGGCGAGCGTCTGCTGGAATGGGAAACCGCGGCACAGGCTGAGACACAGGGTGCAAGAATCACACCCGTGGATCGCTACCTCGCCATGGTACCTCTCCTCGCGAGTTGCATCGCGGTCATCGTCTACTTCTTCGCTCGAGATCACTTCGCCTATCTCATCGCAGCTCCCGTTCTCCTTCTGTGGTGCATGGCCACGGCACTCACTGCCTGGCTGAACCGTCCTCCGAGTGTCGATGGAAAGTCTCTTACCGCGAATGATCGCCAGTTCCTGACCTGCCACGCGCTGCGCATTTGGCGCTACTTCCATGAGTTCGGAGCCGAAAAGCACAACTACCTCATCCCCGATAACGTGGAAGAGGAGGGCCTCGTAGAAGCCGCACGGGTATCTCCCACGAACGTCGGACTGTTGCTCAATGCAAGACAAGCGGCCTGCGAATTCGGATTCATCACGATCCCCGAATACGTCAGGCTTACCGAACGCAGCTTGAACACCATTGACGGCCTACAGAAGCTGCGCGGTCACCTGTATAACTGGTACGACACTCAGAGCGGCCAGCCGCTAGAGGTCAACCCATTCGTCTCTTCGGTAGACAGCGGCAACTTCGTCGCCTCCCTTTACACGCTGCACGCCGGCACGCGCGATCTTTTGCGTAAACCTCTACTGGGTCGGCAACTCTTCACTTCCCTGCGCACCTTCCGGGAATTGATGCACGGTCGGTCCAAGCTCAATGGGCCACTCGCCAAACTCCGCCTCCCCAGCCACACTGCAACGATCGCTGACTGGCTGCTCTGGCTCGATGAGGCACTGGGCATCTTCGAGTCCGTGACGGGAACCACCGGCGATCCCTGGTGGCATGGTGAGACTCACCGCCGCCTTGAGGCTATCCGGCATCTCGTACAGGGCCACGTGCCGTGGCTGTCCCCCAAATTCTCACCTTTGCGAGATGTTCCGGAACTCGGGATCAACAGCAAAGCTGAACTGCTCAACGTAGACGACGCCTTACTCTTTGCCGAGAAGCTGGAAAAGAAGCTGACCCCTGCAGCCGACGTCTCCAATGAT
>CBJOJD010000081.1:0-16924 GCA_966443485.1 uncultured bacterium
AGCACGACCAATCCTGCGGTGGTCGTAGCGGCCGTATCTCAGGCCTACGAGGGACTCCTCGTCGGGGCTCGGTGGCCGAACCTCAGTTACACCGGTCTCTACTACTCCAATGACAGCGGTGCCACCTGGCATCTCGCCCGCATCGGCGATAGCTTGGACACCGATATCCAAGGCCCTCTAGACGCCTTCGTTCAGCCCGACGGCAATGCGGCTACGTCCGTGACCTGGAATCCCGTGCGGCACGTCTTTCTCGCCGCGGTGCGTCTTCACGGCTACTATCAGTCTTCTGACGGCGTCCGCTGGATCCGCCTGGCCTCGCAGCCGGGGAGCGGTCTCACTACAAAATCTTGTCCTGCCCGTCCCACCTTGACCGGTGCGCTGACCTGTCCTCTGTGGCGCGGCACCTTGGCCGTAAATCCTCTCACCGGCGATACCTTTGCCTGGACAGTGGATGCCAATCTCCAGGACCAAGGCATCTGGCAGGACATCTGCGCCTTCAGCAATGGATCGTGCGCCAGCTCCACACTGTCGTTCAGCAAGCAATGGAGCACGCAAGCGCTCCAGACCAACACGATGTTCGGACCGGCAACCATTGCCAACGGCAACTACAACCTCGCCATCGCCGCGGTGCCCTCGAACAACGACACCCTGCTGCTTGCCGGAGACAACGATCTATGGAGGTGCAGCCTTGCGGCCGGCTGCGTCTGGCGCAACACCACCAATGCGCGCGCCTGCATGGCTGCTCAGGTTGGTCCTTACCAGCACGCGCTGGAGTGGGACCCGAGCAACCCCTCCGACCTGTTCATCGGCAATGACAGTGGGCTGTGGCGTTCCACCGATGACGTTGGGCAGGCCGGCGCGGCGTGCGACCCAACAGACTCTGCCGCCTTCCAAAACCTCAATGCCACGCTCGGCTCGCTCGCTGAGGTGCGGAGCATCTCGGCAGCATCCTCGTCGGTCAACTCTATGATGCTCGGCCTGGGAGTGAACGGAACAGCAGCGATAAAGGACAGCTCGCCACCCCCCGCCAACTGGCCGCAGGTGCTCGCGGGGGACGGTGGGCCCGTGGCCATCGATCCTCAGGATGCGAATACCTGGTACAGCAATACCGATGCCGGCGTCGCCATCTACAGGTGTTCGCAGTCGGCGGACTGCACCCCCGGAGACTTTGGCTCCACGCCAGCCATCTCGCAGCAGGACGTTGCGGGAGACGGGCTCGCCATGCTGACGCCCGCATCGTTCCTCGTTGATCCCGCCGATCACACGCAGCTTCTCGTCGGAACCTGCCGGGTTTGGCGTGGACCCGCAATTGGCGGCTGGACCAAGAGCAACGCCATCAGCCCCATCCTTGATGGCAACACCGGGAGCCTCTCCTGCAGCAATGCCGCGCTGATTCGCTCCATTGCTGCCTATGCGCTGCCTGCGGGCGGCGAGGTTGTTTACGTGGGCACATACAGCACCATGAACGGAAGCGCTAGCCTTCCTGGTCATGTGCTCTCAGCGTCGATGAGCCCGGATGGTAAGTGGTCTTCCTGGGCCGACCTCACGCTCAATCCAGTCAGCAATGATCAACTGGCCTTCAACAGCTATCGCGTCGACATCTCCAGCATCTATGTCGACCCACACGACACTACGGGCAATACGATCTACGTGACCCTTGCCAGATTTCCCAGTCCGAGCCAGGCCATTTACCCCGTCTATCAAAGCTCGGATGGCGGAGCGCACTGGAACGTGATTCAGTCCAACCTGCCCTTTGCGCCCGCCAACACTGTCATTGTCGATCCGCTTGACGCCAACACTCTCTACATCGCGATCGACATCGGTGTCTTCGCCACTCGGCAAGCCTCAGCGTGTGCGACTCCTGCTTCCAACTGCTGGGCACCGTACGGCGCTGGCTTGCCCGCCTCCCCCGTGACGGCGCTGCTTGCCTCATCGCCCGATGCTGCCTCCGGCGTGCTCACCGCCGCAACCTACGGCCGCGGAGTTTGGCAGATTCCCTTGATGACTGCAGGCGAGAAGCTGACCTCGGCTACGGTTAGCCCCACATCTCTCTCCTTTGCCGGTCAAGCGCAGGGCACCATCAGTGACGCGCAAGTCATCACGATTACTAACACCGGCTCCTCCGCCCTCGTTATCACCTCCATCACGCCCACTGGCGACTTCCTGGTGGATGCGAGCTGCGTCGGGAAAATCATCTCCGCAGCGGCCACTTGCGCAATTTCCGTGACCTTCGCTCCCACTGCCACGGGCGTTCGTACGGGCCTGCTGACCGTCGCGGGAAACATTGGCGGAGGCACGATCACCATCCCCCTCACCGGTACCGGCGAACCACCGCCCCTGGTCACTGTTTTGCCTGCCGCCCTCGACTTCGGAAAGGCGGAGCTCGGCAGTAGCTCCCCGGATCTTCAAGTCACTGTCGAGAACGGAAGTTCGCAGTCCGTACCCATCACCAGCCTTGTGGTCGCTGGAGCCTTCTCTATCGTCAGCAACGCATGCGGTAATAGCTCCTTGGCGCCAATGGCAGATTGTCAGATCACTCTGCGCTTCACGCCGCAGAACGAAGGCTCACAGCAAGGAAAGCTTACCCTCATTGACGGTGCGGGGACGCAGGTGGTCCAACTCTCTGGAACCGGCACGACCCCGCCCACCGATACCCTGGCTCCTACCTCGCTCAACTTCCCGTCGACCATCGTGGGCGTGGCCTCCGCAGTTCAGATCGTTACGCTGACCAACACTGGCGAGAATGCATTGACTGGGATCGCTGTTTCCACCAGCCCTCCCTTTCAAGTGGACAGCAACTGCACCACTCAGCTGGCCAGCAATTCAAGTTGTTCGCTGAAAGTGACCTTCACGCCTTCCGCGGCAGGCACACAGAGCGGCACGCTCACTGTCGTTGACATCTTGAGAACCCAGACTGTTGCACTGTCCGGTGTCGGCCTTCTCCCTCCTGTCATCGACGTGCATCCCGATCACGCGGCCTTTGATTCGCAGCCGGTAGGGCAGACCAGTGCGCCAATCGCCCTTACCGTCACCAACACCGGCGGCGCACCGATGGACCACATTGGTGTTCAGATCAACGGCCCTTCTGCAAGCAGCTTCTCGGCGGACGCATCGTCCTGCAGCGGCTCACTCATGAGTGGAAGCAGTTGTCCGGTCCCGGTACGCTTTACCCCGGCAACTGCAGGAGCCGCAATCGCCAAGTTGATTCTCACGTCGTCCACCTCTGGGGTCAAACCAGTGAGTATTCCGCTCAATGGAAGTGGCCAAGCTACAGGCCTCACCATCAGCCCTGCCCAGCTTGGCTTTGCTCCGCAAGCGCTCGGCCAAACCAGCGCTGCACAGTCCGTCACGATCAGCAACCTGACTGCAGTTCCCGCGGACAGCTTGACGTTCGTCGTCACCGGGCCGTTCGCCCTCACGCAGAATCAGTGCGGCTCCAGCCTTGCGCCCGCTGCGTCCTGCGACGCGGCAGTCACCTTCACGCCGATGCAAGCTGGAGAGCTCTCCGGCCTGCTCACCGTCAGCTCCAGCTCGGTGTCCCCACCATTCGCCGTGGCGCTCAAGGGGACGGGCGGACTTACTGGATCTGTGCAGATCGATCCTCAGCTAATCAGCTTTCCGGTCACCGGGCTGGGCGCTGCCAGCGATCCCCTTACAGTCTCCGTGACCAACCTCAGTACTTCTCTCAGCCTGGACGCTTTGAAAATCAGAGCCACTGGCGACTTTCGCATTGCTGCCAACGCCTGCTCGTCCTCGCTCCCTCCGGGTGCCACTTGCACGGTCGCCGTCCTCTTTGCGCCGTCTGCCACCGGTGTGCGGACCGGCTCCCTTGCGCTCTCCAGCAGCTCCCTGACGGATCAGGCGACGGTGGGACTGTCCGGCACCGGGTTCGACTTTGCAGTCTCTGTCTCCGGTGCAGACACCCGCACCGTGGCTCGCGGCCAAATCGCCACCTACTCCGTCTCGCTCGTCCCGCTGGGCGGAGTCTCCGGCACGTTCACCTTTCTGTGTAAGTCGCTGCCCGCCAATGCCAGTTGTAACTTCAATCCAGCCAGCGAGATTATCGCTGCCGGAGCCTCTGGCACAGCCGCCGTGGAGATTGCCACCGGCGTCTCCGCTGCCGCGGCTTCGCGCCCTTCCCGTTCACCATCGAGGCAAATGCGGCTGCTCTACGGCATGCTTGTCGTGCCCTTTACAGCGGGTATCCGCCGCCGGCGCTGGACGTTGTTGCTGCTCTCTATTGCCGCCACATTGGTTTGCAGTTGTGCCTCCTCCGGTGGGGGAACTGGCGGCGCTGCAGACTCCTCCACCCCGCTGGCAGGAACTGCATCTGCTGGCACCTACACGGTTTCTGTAGAGGTCTCTGCCAACGGCGTGCGGCATACCGTGACCGTCACTCTCGTGGTGGACTGATCCGCTCTGGCGTACCACTCTGTGCCGGCCCACAGTTGTGCGCTCAATCACATGACGCTGCGCTTCCCGGTGTGATAGCATCCGGTTCTCAACTGATAGACGCCCCGCGGAAAGGCTCATGCTCCGCAGGCGCCTGCCGGAGAACTTCCCATGGACGAGGAAGACGGCAGACCGGGATCTTTGGCGGCACGCGCCTATCCCCGCAGCGAGGAACCTTCCGCGCTGGGGAGGCGGTTACAAGCCGACCAAGCGGACGCCCTGACGGACGCCCTCCCGCTGTCCCTGCGCCGCCTCGTTCCCGCTGAATCGACCTTCGCACTCAATCATTCCATCCACACTCGTCACCCGCGGACGAGGGCTCTTCTGCTCTTGACCCCCGCTCGCCTCACCCCTACACACAAGGAGAAGCTGTATGAAAACCTATCCGGGAAGTGAGATCCGCAACGTAGCTGTAGTGGGGCATGCGCACAGCGGCAAGACCACCTTGATTGCTGCTCTGCTGCATGCCGCAAAGATGACGCCCAATCAGGGCCGCGTCCAGGATGGCTCGGCCGTTACCGCGTATGACGAAGAAGAGGTGGCCCGCGGCACAACCATGCAGAACGCCGTCGCCTTCGCCGAATGGCAGGGCGTCAAGATCAACCTGGTCGATACTCCCGGCTTCCACATGTTCTGCCACGAAGCCCGCGCCGCCCTGCTGCCCGTCGAAGCCGCCGCCGTGGTGGTCAATGCGCAAAACGGCGTTGAAGCCGTTACTGAGCGTGTGTGGCGCTATGCCGAAGAGGTCAACATCCCGCGCATCGTCGTCATCAACCAGATGGATCATCCCAAGGCCGGTGGCGAAAACGGCTTGAGCGCACTCGTCGAGGATCTCCACGAGCGCTGGGGACGGACCTGCACCCCCGTGCAACTGCCCATCGTCGACGCCAAAGGATTCCAAGGCGTAGTCGACCTCGTCACCATGGAAGCCTTCTACTACACCCCCAACGGCGATGGCCACGGCAAGATCGGCGAGATCCCCGCCACTTTGACCGGCGCCGCCAAGGCCGCGCACGAAGCGCTGGTCGAACTGGTCGCCGAGGGGAAAGACGAGCTCATGGAAGAGTTCTTCGCCGAAGGCACCATCCCCGAGCAACATCTCATCACCGCGCTCCACGAAGCCATTCGCGAAGACCGCATCTTCCCGGTATTGTTCGTCAGCGGCGAGACCAATGTCGCCACCGATCACTTGCTCGATTTCTTCAAGGTCTACGCTCCCATGGCCACTGAGCGCGCTGCCGTGCCTGTGCATGCGCCGGCCATGGTCGCAGCCAACGGCAATGGTGGTGGCACCGGCGTAGCGCACGGTGAAGATGTCGCCACCGGCGGTATCGGCTTCCGCTCCGTCTCTGACAGTGAGCCCGCCGGCGTCTTGGTCTTTAAGACCATGACCGATCCGTTCGCCGGACGCATCAGCTTCTTCAAAGTCGTGAGCGGCGTCATCAAGAACGACGCCACCTTCGAGAACTACACCCGCCGCGGCCAGGAGCGCTTTTCGCACCTCAGCATCATGCAGGGCCGCAAGGCGGTGGAAGTCCCCGAACTCCATGCAGGCGACATCGGCGCGGTCGCCAAGCTGCGCGAGACCTTCACCGGAGACACGCTAGGCGTCAAAGGCGCGGACATGCAAATCGATCTCCACCCGCTCCCCGAGCCCGCCATGACCTACGCCATCGAGCCCAAGTCGCGCGCCGACGAAGACAAGCTCGCGCCCGCCATTCACAAACTCATGGAAGAAGATCTGCTGATCCGCTTCTATCGCGATCCCATGACCAACGAGTTCCTCATCGCCGGCGCCGGGCAGCCGCACATCGAGTCCATCGTGTCGCGGCTCAAAAAGCGCTATCACGCTGAGGTCACGCTCAAAGCGCCTAAAGTGCCCTATCGCGAGACCATCCGCGGACACGCCGATGCGCAGGGTCGCCATAAGAAGCAGACGGGTGGCCACGGCCAGTTTGGCGACTGCAAGATCAAGATGGAACCGCTGCCCCGCGGCAGTGGCTTCGAGTTCGTCAACGACATCTTCGGCGGCGCCATTCCCAAAGGCTTCATTCCCGCCGTGGAGAAGGGCATCATCGAGTCAGCGGCGCGCGGCTACCTCGCCGGGTATCCAGTCGTGGACTTCAAGGTCACCCTCTACGACGGCAGCTATCACGAAGTGGACTCCAACGAAATGTCCTTCAAGATGGCCGGCCGCATCGCCTTCCGCAAATGCATGGAGCAGGCCAAGCCCTGTCTGCTCGAACCCATCATGACCGTCGAGATCGAAGCCCCCGAGGAGTTTGCCGGCACCTTGATGGGCGACCTCAACAGCCGCCGCGGCCGCGTGCAGGGCATGAACTCGCACGGACGCACCACCATCATCAACGCCGAAGTTCCCATGGCCGAGATGCTCACCTACGGCACGCACCTCACCTCCATGACCCAGGGCAAGGGGAGCTACCGCATGGAGATGCATCACTACGATATTGTGCCCCAGGCTGCCGCCGAGAAGATTGTTGCCGGTGCCAAACGGCCCGTAGAAGAAGAGGAATAAAGATCACTTCGCAGCAAGCAAGAACGGGTCCTAATCGTGTGAGATTGGGACCCGTTCTTGATCTCAGAATGAATCAGGTATTCAGATCTGCCCTTACGATTGCGGTCTCAAGTAGATCTGTTGTGGTGCATCCACCTTGCCGGAGATTCCGGTTACCTTCAGCTTGAAGTCCTCTACGCCCGGCTTATTGTTCTTTACCGGAGCCGTCAGGCTCAGCTCGTACTGGTTCTGCAGGCGCCGGTCCAAGTCCTGGAAATACGGCTTGAACGAAACCGGATTGCCAATCCCCTCCCAGTAGCTGTTCCCGCCCGTGGCCTGCGTTACTTCAAGCAGCAGGTTCTGTCCGGCATTGTTGGCGTATCCCGTGCGATCGAAGCGCCCGCGGTTCTCCCAATAGATCGAGTACACTACGATTCCCGCGCGCAACGAATCGCGAATCGATGCCTCCATGTAGGGATCCTGGGGATCGAAGCGCGGATTGTAGTAGTCCACGCCATCGGTGATCATCACCACTTCCCGCCGTGCCTGGCGATCCGAAGAAGGCCAGTGCTTGGCGAGATCCGACAGGCAGAAATACGGACTGGCATCTTCGCCCGGCAGACCCACCGGAATGTGCAAGCCCTTCAGCACCGCATCGCGATCCGTGGTGAGAGGACCACTCAATTGCGCCACGCCATTCTCCATGTACGCCAGCGTCACCTTCACATTAGAAGGCAGCGTCTTGACGAAATTCTGAATGTCTCCAAACTGCGTTGTCAGGCTGGTGCGCGCACCCGCATCAATCATCAACACCAGTTCAACCGGATCGTTGTCGCCGCGTAGCGGAGCCCAGTTGGTGATCGTGGCGTCTTTGCCGTTCACGCGCGCGGTAAGGTCCTGCTGATTGAGGTTGGCTGGCGCCTCACTATTCTTCGCGGGCATAATCGTGATCACCGCCCGCCCCGCTCCCTGATTGTCACTTTGATTTTGCGCGGCAAACAGCGGCGCTGCCGCTAGCAGAACACCCGCCGTTGCCATACTCATGATTTGCCCTAGCTTCACCATCTTGCTTCCACTCTCTTTTCTGGAGGCCTTCTAACCCTTCCGGCGGCTCCCGCCGCTGCCTCCGATTCCATCAATCACTCCTACTGATAGACACCGCTCTTTCATTCCTGTTGCGGTTCGATGCCGTTCCTCTCTGCGATGCTACCCAGACAACCTGAATTCTTCAGGACCATTCGTCGCCCTTCACGCTCGAGTCTTGACGCACATCAGCACGCGCCTTTCTAGAGATATTTTCCTCAGGATCAACGACTTAACTTCCCGACGCGGGAATCTGCTCCTCCAAATCGTGCGCGCCTTCTGTTGTCTTCTACCGGTCATACCGATGCTCTACATGAACGAAAGTTCCGGCAGTCGCTGTGAGATGTGCGTCCGTCTCGGTAGATCCTCTTCTCAGGCCCCTGGGGTTCCAACACCGCAAAGCACACCTCCGCCGTACTACCGCATTTGCCGTCACTTCAGGGGGTAGCTATGTCGTCTCTGCTCAATTTGCGTCTCAAATGGAAGCTGACTCTAGCCTTCAGTGCCGTTACCCTGCTGTGTCTGATGCAGGGGATCTCGTTTGTCGTGGGGATGTACAAGGTCGATCCGCTCCTCCGCGACATCCTCAGCAACTGCGTTCCATCCGTCGATGTGCTCACCGATGTTCGAACTCAAATGATGACCGTGCGTCGCATGGATCTGAATGCCATGCTGATGCCTCCCGGCAGCGATCGCTCCCAGTACATCGCGCGACGCGCCGCTGCCATTGAGCGCTATCACGCCGACGTCGCCAAATACGAGCCGCTCATCTCCTTTGCGGGAGAGCGCGATCACTTTCAGGCCTTCACCCAGCATTTCGCGGAATACCTCACCCGCAGCGAGCAGCTCAACCAGCTGATGACCTCGGGCAAACGGGATGAAGCGCGAACCCTGGGCGTGGATCCTCAGACAGTCGCCATCTTCGATCAGGCCTACGATCAATGCGGCAAAGCGCTGGAGCTCAACTCCTCGACGTTGAACAGCGAAGGCTCTGAGGTCCGTAGCCTTGCCGTCTCTCTCAAAAAGCTCGGCTTGCTGCTCTCCATTCTGGTTCCGCTGATGGCTGTCTTTTCCGGATGGATGTTGGCCAAGCTGATGGTGCCTGCCATCCAGGAGGTCTCCGGCGCGCTCAAGCGGCTGGCCGACAAAGATCTCACCGTCCGCGTAGAGGCTCGCGGCAAAGATGAGATCGGCGAGTTGGCGCAGGACCTCAATGCCACCGCCGATGCCATGCGCTCGGTCATGAGCTCCATTGCCACTGGAGCAGAGACACTCTCCTCAGCGGCAACCGAGCTAAGCGTGCGCGCTACGCAGAGCGGAGGCAACGCGCAGACCCAATCGCAAAAGACCAATCAGATCGCGGCCGCTGCGCAAGAGATGTCGGCCAGCATCGGCGAGATCAGCAACAACGCCGCCTCCGCGGCGCACGCCAGTCAGCAGTCCGCCTCCAATGCCACCAGTGGCGGGGACATTATGGAAGAAGCCGCTTCCACTATGAAGCGCATCTCCCACACCGCCGTGGATGCCGCCGAAAAGATGTCGGCGCTGGCCCACCGCTCCGAGGACATCGGCAAGGTGGTCAACGTCATTCAGGAGATCAGCGAACAGACCAACTTGCTGGCCTTGAATGCTGCCATTGAAGCCGCGCGCGCCGGTGAGCACGGCCGCGGTTTCGCGGTGGTTGCCGGGGAAGTGCGCCGCCTCGCCGAGCGCACCAAGTCGGCCACGGAAGAGATTGCTGGCACCATTCGCAGCATGCAAGAGGAGACCGACCAAACCCGCTCGGTCATGGATACCAGCCGCGCCGAGGTCGAAACCGGACTCGAGGCGACAGCCCGCGCTCAACATAGTCTCACCGCCATCATCGGATCAGCGAAAGAGGTGGATGCGATGATCCAGCTGATCGCCTCGGCAGCCACCCAGCAAACCGCGGCTTCGGCGGAGATCAGCGAATCGGCCTCTCATATCTCCCAGCTGTCGACTGAGAACCTGCAAGCCGCGGAAGAGACCTCCGAGGCGTGCAAGAACCTGTCGCAACTGGCCAACGATCTGGAGGGCATCCTGGCGCAATTCAAAATGGACGAGGAAAAGCGTGGAGCGAGCCCGCTCAAGGCTGGCCAGTTCGCCCATGCCACTCCGCGCGTCGCCTCCGCCCGTTTTGCCTGAACC
Organism: uncultured bacterium; assembly: GCA_966443485.1. GTDB lineage: Bacteria > Acidobacteriota > Terriglobia > Terriglobales > Acidobacteriaceae > Telmatobacter. The sequence goes on from CBJOJD010000081.1 coordinate 10,220, forward strand.
TGGCAAGCCCATCGAGGCCCTTCTTGTGCTGGACCTTGGTGGGCATTTCAGGCTCCGCCTGCGCAGATCGCCAGCTCCCAGACTTAGCCTCCCCTCCGATGGAAAAGGGAGCAGTCCGGTTTGCAATTCCCGGGCCATTCCGATATGATCTCAAAATGTGTCCGGAGAGGTTATCCGGACCGTCAATAGCACCACGGCATTTTGGGCTGCGCGCCGCGTGGATGAGGCGATTCAATGGATTGCCCCCAGCGGAGGTGGTTTCCGCCAATGGCGGACTGGCAAGTGCGGTGGGAGACGAGGGTACATGGCAAAGAAAGCCAGCAAGAATATTGCGAAGGCGCGCGCTGCTGTCACGCAGCCCGCTTATCCGTTGGCCGATGCGGTCAGCCTCCTGCAGAAAGTTAAGTACGCCAAGTTCGACGAGACCGTCGATCTGACCATGCGTTTGGGTGTCGATACCCGCCATGCCGATCAGATGGTTCGCGGCACCGTAGTTCTGCCGCACGGCTTGGGCAAGACCAAGACCGTGGCCGTCATCGCCACCGGTGATCGCCAGAAGGAAGCCCAGGAAGCTGGCGCGGACTTCGTGGGCGGCGAAGAGATGGTCGAGCGCATCCAGAAGGAAAACTGGACCGATTTCGATGCTCTGATCGCCACGCCGGACATGATGAAGGTTGTCGGCCGTCTCGGTAAGGTGTTGGGTCCCAAGGGCTTGATGCCCAATCCCAAGACCGGAACCGTGACCCTCGACGTGGCCTCCGCGGTGAAGGAGATCAAGGCCGGTAAGGTGGAGTTTCGCGCCGACAAGACCAGCCTGGTGCACGTTCCGGTAGGCAAGCTCAGCTTCGCGCCGGACAAGCTCGTGGAGAATGCCTCCACGGTGATCGCTTCCATCGTTCGCGCCAAGCCTTCGGCGGCTAAGGGTAAGTACATCAAGAGCTTGACGCTGAGCTCCACGATGGGCCCGGGCGTTCCGCTGGATTCGGCTGTGGCTGACGCGGCTGCCAAGCACTAAGAGGTTGGGGCAGGAATAAAGGCTCAGGGGCGATCGTCGATCGCGCTGGCTTCAGGTTCCGGTCCACGGTTTACCAAAAAGTTCGTCATGCGCCAGCGATTTGGCGCAGCAGGGCAGGGAAAAGCACAGGGTGGGGTTTTAAGATCCCTTTCCGGCGCCTGCCGTAGCGGAGCGAAGACATGGCAATTTCGAAGGCAAAGAAGCAGGAGAAGGTTCAGCTGCTGACGCAGGAGCTGGAGCATTCCACAACGGCAATCATTGGCACCTTCGCCAAGCTGACCGTGGCGCAGGACTTTGCGCTGCGTAAGGTCATCCGTGAGGCGGGCGGCAAGTACCGCGTGGTCAAGAACAAGCTGGCCCCCATTGCTGCCAAGGGCACCAAGATTGAGGAGGGGCTCAAGGGTCTCAAGGGCGTGAGCGCGGTAGCGTTTACCTCGGGCGATCCGGTGGCGCTGGCCAAGGCCTTCTCGAAGTGGGTGGGCGACAATGCCGAGTTTCAGTTCAAGCTGGGCATCGTCGACGGCAAGGTCCTGAATGTAGAGGAAGTTAAGGCGCTGGCCACCATGCCGGGCAAGGAAGAGATCTTCTCGAAGCTCCTCTTCCTCATCAATGCTCCGGCGCAGCGTTTGGCCACCGTGCTCAACGCCACCGGACGCGACTTGGCTGTGGTTCTGGGCCAGGGCGTGGAAAAGGAAAAGTTCGCGGCAGCGTAGCTGCCGCAGTTCAGAGTCCATCGTTCGCGGTTTTTGGCGTGGCCGAATTGGTGCGCTGTGAACGAAGAACTGAGGACGGCGAGCTGCAAGGTTTGGGCTGTTCAACATGCAGGAAGGGCGCGAGTCTGGCGCATCGGAAACTTCCAGCTTTGTGTGCGGCCGGGTAACACAAAAATCAACGGTTTGGATTGGAGAAGGAACATGGCGGATATCGCACAGTTGGAAGAGCAGATTGTTGGCCTGAGCCTGCTGGAAGCGGCGGCCCTGGTGAAGAAGCTGGAAGAGCGTCTTGGCGTTTCGGCGGCGGCAGCAGCTCCGGTGATGGTCGCGGGCGGCGCGGCTGGCGCGGGCGCGGCGGCTCCGGCGGCCGAAGAAAAGACGGAGTTCCAGGTCATCCTCAAGGATGCCGGCGCGAACAAGATCAACACCATCAAGGCTGTCCGCGAAGTCACTTCGCTCGGCCTGAAGGAAGCCAAGGACCTGGTCGATGGCGCTCCCAAGGCGCTGAAGGAGAACGCGACCAAGGAAGAGGCTGAGGCCATCAAGAAGAAGTTCGAAGGCGTGGCTACCATCGAAGTCAAGTAGTTACTGCCCGGCAAGTCGCATCGCTTGCAAGCCCGGTTTGAACGCGCTACCATAAAGGTTGCGCGTCTCTCCGTCTCCTTTTTCCTGAAAGTTACGGAGTGGGAAGCGGGACCGGGCTGCGCGCATTGCGAGCAAAAAGGTGAAGGGTCGATAGTCGGAGACGGGCCAAGCACTCCGACGGCGGGCAAGTCGGGATAGTCAAGTTCCTCAAGGTCAACAGGTTAGGCGGAAATCTTGTTGGCGAACGGCGTGGGCTGGCGGCGAGCGGCAGAAGCGAGCTTTGGGATCAGCGAGAGTAAGGATTGAGAATTCGGATGGGAGCATAGGCGACAAGCCACGCTCGTGAGACGTTGCGTCCTCACGGGCTTTTCGTGTCTCCCGTTCCGGTGGTGCAGGCCTGATGCCATGCTCCACCCTTTACGCGCAGGGTTCGGTTCCGGTCCTGAGCGTCTCCTACTCTCCAATTGTGCGCAGTCTAGCGCACTCCTCAAGCCGTAAGCAACGCCTTTGAGGTGAATATCTCGGCGGAATTCCCGATCCTGTTGGGCGGGTACTACCCCGGTGCACTTGCGGCTGGCGCAAGGTTGGCCGGAGCACTTGGGGGACTGACTTGGTGCGGTACGGTCAGTCCGGGTCCATGGATTTCATATCGGAAAACGCCAGTGCCTACGAGACTCGGGCACGGCACGGTTCGAGCCACAGATCGGCGGTTCGGCCCGCAACTTGAGTCTCAGGAGTGAAGCATGTCTAACGAGAAGCGCGCGATTCGCAGCCGGCTCGATTTTTCCAAGATTCCTACAGCCACGCAAATTCCCAACCTGATCGAAGTGCAGCGCCGCAGCTACGAGCGGTTCCTGCAAATGGACAAATTGCCTAACGAGCGCGACGACTCAGGGCTGCAGTCTGTTTTCGTCTCTGTTTTCCCCATCACCGACTTTCGCGGCATCTCGCAGTTGGACTTTGTGGATTACTCGATCGGCAATTGGGAGTGCAAGTGCGGACACCTTAAGGGTCTGCACCACCTGCGTACGGCTTGCACCAATTGCGGAGCGATGGTCATCACTGACCCGTTCCTGCCCGGCGATGTGCTTTGCTCCAAGTGCGGCCACTATAACAAGAACACCCCCGACTTCTGTAACAAGTGCGGTGACCCGGTCAGCTTGCAACTGAAGTACGACCAGCAGGAGTGCGAAGAACGCGGCATGACCTTCTCCGCTCCGCTGAAGGTCACGGTGCGCCTCACCATCTACGACAAGGATCCCGAGACCGGCAACAAGACTATCCGCGACATCAAGGAGCAGGAAGTCTTCTTCGGCGATATCCCGCTGATGACTGCCAATGGCACCTTCATCGTGAACGGTACCGAGCGCGTGATCGTGTCGCAGTTGCACCGTTCTCCGGGCGTGTTCTTCGAGACGGCCAACAACCGCACCTACTTCCTGGGCAAGATCATTCCCTATCGCGGCTCCTGGGTGGAGTTCGAGTACGACCAGAAGAACACGCTCTACGTTCGTATCGACCGCAAGCGCAAGTTCCTGGGCACGATCTTCCTGCGCGCCCTGGGCCTGCGTTCCGACGAAGAGATCCTCAAGACCTTCTACACCGTCGATCGCGTTAACATCGCGGATGGCAAGCTGTTCTGGGCGGTGAACCAGGATCCCAAGGCGACCACGCACCTGGTCGGCGCCAAGCCGGCCCACGCCGTGATCCACAATGGCGAAGAGATCGCCCACTCCGGCCGCAAGGTTACGGCGCACACCATGAAGGCCATTCGCGCCGCCGGGATCGACAAGGTGGAGATCGAGGCCGCCGAATTGGATGGCGCCCTCACCGCTGCCGATGTGGTCGACACCGCAACCGGCGAAGTGGTGGTGGAAGCCAACGTGGAGCTGACGGCCGACCGCCTGCATAAGGTGATGTCGAGCGGCGCTACCACCATCGAAGTCTTCTTCCCGGAGCGCGACGATGTGGGCAACATCATCACCAACACGCTGCGCCGCGACTCGATTCACAAGCCGGAAGAAGCTCTGATCGAGATCTACCGCAAGCTGCGCCCGGGGGATCCGCCGACCCTGGACACCGCGACCGCGCTGTTCGAAGGCATGTTCTTCGATCCGCGCAAGTACGACTTCTCCCGCGTGGGCCGCTTGAAGTTCAACATCAAGCTCTACGAGAACCAGTATGCGACCCCGCTCGATCACCGCACCCTGACTCCCGAGGACTTCTACTCGACTATCAAGTACCTCCTCAAGCTGCGTAAGAACATCGGCATCGTGGACGACATCGATCACCTTGGCAACCGCCGCGTGCGCGCCGTGGGTGAGCTGATGGAGAACCAGTTCCGTATCGGCCTGGTCCGCATGGAACGCGCCATCAAGGAAAAGATGAGCGTGTATCAGGAGCTCTCGACGGCCATGCCGCACGACCTGATCAACGCCAAGCCGGTGATGGCCGCCATCCGCGAGTTCTTCGGTTCCTCGCAGCTCTCGCAGTTCATGGATCAGACCAACCCGCTCTCGGAGATCACGCACAAGCGCCGTCTCTCCGCACTTGGACCGGGCGGTCTGTCGCGTGAACGCGCGGGCTTCGAAGTCCGTGACGTGCACCCCACGCACTACGGCCGTATCTGCCCGATTGAAACGCCGGAAGGTCCGAACATCGGTCTGATCAGCTCGCTGAGCTGCTTTGCGCGTATCAACGAGTACGGCTTCATCGAATCGCCCTACCGCAAGGTGAAGGACGCGAAGATTCTCGACTACGTGGAGATCGTCAACGCCGGCGATAGCGGCCTGCGTGTGGGCGACCACATCGAGAAGGATGAGGCTGCACGCCTGAATGAGCAGCTGAAGAAGGCCGGCAAGCGCGCCATCGACCACATGGCGTTCAGCTTCTACCTGAGCGCATGGGAAGAGGACAAGCACACCATCGCGCAGGCCAACATCGAGTTCAACGACCAAGGCGTGATCACGGAAGACCTGGTCAACGCTCGCCGTCAGGGCAACTTTGTGCTGGTCAACCGCGCTGAGGTGGACTACATCGACGTCTCGCCGAAGCAACTGGTTTCAGTGGCCGCATCGCTGGTGCCCTTCCTGGAGCACGACGACGCTAACCGCGCACTGATGGGCGCTAACATGCAACGCCAGTCGGTTCCGCTGCTGGTCGCGGAGGCTCCGCTGGTGGGCACGGGCATGGAAGGTGTTACGGCCCGCGACTCGGGTGCTGTGGTGCTGGCCAAGCGTAACGGCATCGTGGACTCGGTCGACTCGGAGCGCATCATCGTGCGCGTGGAAGGCGAGCACCATCCCACCCAGCTGTCGCGCGAAGTGGGTTCGGACATCTACACGCTCATCAAGTTCAAGCGCTCCAACCAGAACACCTGCATCAACCAGAAGCCAGTCGTCCGCGAAGGCGACCGGGTTCTGAAGGGCCAGGTGATCGCCGATGGCCCTTGCACCGAGCAGGGCGAGCTGGCGCTGGGACGCAACGTGCTGGTGGCCTTCATGCCGTGGCGCGGCTACAACTTCGAAGACGCCATCCTCATCAGCGAGAAGCTGGTGCGCGAGGACTACTACACCTCCGTGCACATCGAGGAGTTCGAAATCGAAGCCCGCGACACCAAGCTGGGACCCGAGGAAATCACCCGTGACATCCCCAACGTCAGCGAGCACTCGCTGCGCGATCTGGATGAAAGCGGCGTGATTCGTATCGGCGCTCAGATCAAGCACGGCGACATCCTGGTTGGTAAGGTCACGCCCAAGGGCGAGACCCAGCTGACGCCGGAAGAGAAGCTGCTGCGCGCCATCTTCGGCGAAAAGGCCGGCGATGTCCGCGACGCTTCGCTCACCTGCCCTCCAGGTATCGAGGGCACGGTGGTCGACGTCCGCATCTTCAGCCGTAAGGGCCAGGAGAAGGACGAGCGCGCCAAGCAGATCGAAGCGGAGTACGTGGCCAAGCTCGAAAAGAACCTGGGCGACGAAATCCGCATTCTGACCGACGAGCGGTTGAAGCGTCTGGAAGCGATCCTGGGCGGCAAGGAAGTATTGGCCGACTTGCACGACGAGCGCACCAACAAGCGCCTGTTGACCAAGGGATCAATGCTCGACCGCGAGACCATCGAGCGCATCTCCACCAAGAACCTCAAGCGCATCCGCTACGCCGACAAGGACCCCCGCGTCAACGAGCAGATCGATGAGATCGAGGAGATGACTTCGCGTCAGATCGAAGTGCTGCGCAAGATCACCAACGAGAAGATCGCCAAGCTGGCCAAGGGCGACGAACTGCCGCCGGGCGTGATCAAGCTGGTGAAGGTCTACGTGGCCATGAAGCGTAAGCTGAGCGTCGGCGACAAGATGGCCGGACGCCACGGCAACAAGGGCGTGATCGCGCGCATTC
>CBJOJD010000082.1:0-16735 GCA_966443485.1 uncultured bacterium
GCCGGACTTGGCTGGAGTGAACCCCGCCCGGGGACGCGCGATGCTGACCGCATCGTCGGTGAACTCCATGAACTTTTGCATCAAGCCAAAGTCATCGGCCCATTCGTCTTGATGGGCCACTCCGTTGCAGGGCTTTATATGCGAGATTATGCTTCGCACTATCCAACGGATGTCGCCGGCATCATTTTTGTCGATAGCGTCCTGCCGTCGTCTTCCAGGCCGACTGGAACTAACTGGCCCCTCATTATGACCGCTGTCAGTAGGCCTGCATTCATTCTCGGCATTCCTCGCCTCATAGGAGCCTGCTCGCACCCCAAGCCCGGCTTCGACGCAAGTACAGGTATGTTGCAACGGGAAGACGTATGCCACACAGAATACGGTACCTGCCTGGCCGAACTGGAGGGACGGGATCGATCAGACCAGCAGACGGCAAATACTGGCCCGTACGGCGAGTTGCCGGTTCTGATACTTTCGCACGATCCCGCCCAAAAAGGAGTTGTCTCCGATCAATCGCAGGAAGAGCTTAAAAAGCTATCTACGCGAAGCCGTCGAGTCATTGCAAAAGGCAGTGGACACTATATTATGTTCGACCGGCCAGACCTTATCGAAAGAGAAGTGCCGCTCTTCATCGAGCAGATTCGAGGCACAGCGCCGTGGGCTGCCGCGTTTGGATCGACATCCGCCGAATAGGCGTCGGACAGAATTTGTAATCATCTGTGATTAGGACGGAAGCAGGTCGGCACGGAGCGGCCAAGGTACTCCTCCACCCCGGAAGGGCAATTGTCGGGTAGCCCTCGACACCTGACGCGCCGATCCTCAAAGCACGGGAGATCTGATGACCGTGCCTCATCTTTTCTCAGAGCGCCTGTATTGCACATTCGGCAACTTGTCCAAGACCTGTTGAAGGCTTTCCTTGGGCTCATCATAAGAGGTGAGCACCTGGTCTAGTTGGTACCAGCCATACGCATCCGGATCCTTGAAGTATTCGAGCAATCAGCATCACTCCCAGACTTGGAGCCATACCGCAAAGCAGCGAGGTGGCCGTGGATAAGGCGACACACAGCATGTAGTAGTTCTTTCTGCCCAGAACCCTCGACAGCCACGCAGACATGGGAAGAACCACCGCATTGGCCACAAGATAGGTCGTCAATATCCAGGTCACCTCATCGTACGATCGCCCGAGTCCTCCCGCGATATACGGAAGGGACACGTTGGCAATTGAGGTGTCGAGAAGTTCCATGAAGGTAGCCAGGGTAACGGTAAGCGCGATGATCCATGGATTTACCGGTTTCACTTCAAACCGTCTGCCCAGGGGCGCTGACGCTGGGGTATCGACGAGAGTAGCCACGAACAGTCTCCCAGAATTACAATGAGACCGTTCGGTCTCGTATGTCATCTGATTCGCAAGGGAGGAAAACGATGCGGACTTTTCCGCTTCCCAGGTGCGCGGAGCGTGGCACATGAGTAAAGGAGATCTGACCCGGCAGCGAATTATCGAATTGGCCGCGCCGCTGTTCAATCAGCGCGGATTCGAAGGCTGTTCTATGCAGAACATCCTGGATGCAACTGGACTGAAAAAAGGTGGACTTTATCGTCACTTCAGCAGCAAAGAGGAATTGGCCGCAGAGGCGTTCCGCTATACGCTCGCGCGGGCATTCGAGACTAGACTGCCAGATCTGGGTTCGACACTCGGTGCCGTTGAGGCGCTACAGACTCTTATCCAGTTGTTCGTCGAATTGCCCTCACCTGTCCCCGGCGGTTGCCCGATTTTGAATACTGCAATCGATGCAGATGATGGAAACCAGGTTCTCAGACGTCTGGCACGGGATGGTTTGCTGAGTTGGCGGAACAAGGTGTCGGAGATTGTTCGCGTAGGAATCTCCCGTAAACAGATCAAAGAAGATGTGGATCCTAGGGCGGTCGCAAACGCCATCATCGCCATGCTCGAGGGAGCGCTGATGATTAGTCGGCTTGAGAAATCAAGAGCCGCCTTGAAGGATGCCAGACGCGCACTTGAAGAGATGGTCAGTCGCCTCTCCACATCATCGGAAGGCTAAGGCCGATCAATATCGCGGTGTTACAAGGAGCTTGCTATGAAAGTCGAGGAATTGATAATCCACTCTGCGCTCGCCAACTGGAATCTGACCATCAACCGTTTGAACAAATTCTTCGGCGCTCTTTCGCCGAAGGATTTCCTGGAGCCAGTTGCTCCGGGCAAAAACAGAGTCGTGTACATCCTTGGACACCTGGCTGCAGTCCATGATCGCACCCTCGAGATCCTGGGCCTCTCTTCTCGCTTACATCCCCAACTTGAAGTCATGTTCCTCGCCAATCCCGACCGGTCAATCGACGTCGTTCCCGATAGTGCAGAACTGTTGGCGCTTTGGAATGAGATAAACAAGCACTTGTATGACGGGATGCTCACGCTTGCCCCAGCCCAATGGGTAGGACGACATCACGCAGTCTCGGAAGATGACTTCAAGAAGGATCCCACCCGCTCGTGCCTTAGTGTGCTCCTCAATCGTACGAACCACGCGGGATATCATTTGGGGCAATTGATGCTCTCAGGACCACTGAAATCCTGATTGGCTTCTGGTCCGCATGCAGTAGTTGCCGGTTTGGTCAGGCCGGCGGACACCGACTGGCCGAAAACATTTGCAGTGAGACGGGCTTTCGCCGCAAGAGTGCACCGACGCTGGGAAGACCAAAGAAGTCCCGCTGCAGTGGTTATCGCAGCGGGACTTCCTCAATTTGGGTTGATTTAGAAGGCGTAGTGCACACCAAACTGCAACTGGCGCGGGCTGTTTACCTGGCCGTTGACAAAGCCAAATGAACCCGATCCCCAGCCATTGTTGGGGTCGTTGAACTGCGGCGTGTTTGTGAGGTTGAAGCTCTCCGCGCGAATCTGGACAACGTGTCCCTCGTGAATGGTGAAGTTCTTGATGATCGAGAAGTCGAGGTCCTTGATGGAGTCCCCGCGCAAATCATTGTCAAACCGGGGCGTGTTTCCGAGGTTGTTGTCGCCCGGATCGCTGAAGGCGTCGGAGTTGAACATGGACTCGTTGCCGCCGAACCAATAGTTGTTCTTCGCTACCTCATGCTCACTGTAACGAGTACGCGGTTTCAGGCCCGTCAGATTGGGGCGCTGGCCGCCATCTGAGAAATGGCTGTTCGCCATATAGATGTGGAGTGGCTGGCCACCCTGGTAGGTCAGATAGGCATTCGTCTGCCATCCTCCGATAACAGCATCCACCGCGCGGTTCATGTTAGAGCCGAACTGCTTTCCGCGGCCGAAGGGCAACTCGTAGCTGCCGCCAGCTACCAGCCGGTGCCGAACGTCGTTCGCGGAGACCGACCACTCACCCCAGCGTAGTTCGTCCAGCGCCTGGAACCCAGGATCATTGCCAAGCCAGCCGTTTGAATTGGAGGTGGCGTTGTCCATGCCCTTGGCCAGGGTGTAGCTGGCCAGGATATTGGCGCCGCTGTTGTAGCGTTTTTCGAACTTCAGTTGGAGCGCGTTGTAGAACGAGCTCGCGCCGAAGTTGTAGTAAGCGGAAAAGTCACCATTGAACTGCGGATAGGGGCGCAGCAGGTTGATCAGCGGCATGGTTGTGGACGACTGGAAGCTGGAATCCGGCTCGTTGAAAATGGCGCCAGGACCATTGAACAGCGAGTAGAACGGGTTGGGCACCTGCTGGTTCAGGTAGTTGGTGACGCAGTTGTCGGCATCACAGTTCGGGTCCAGAGCATGCTGCTGTAAGCTGATGGCCGCGCGCTTGCTCTCCGAGAGGAAATCCTTGTTGCCCCCGGCGCCGTCGCCAAAGGAGAGGTGGGTGCTCTTATTCGCCGACCAGGCAACGGTCAGCAATGCATTGCTGGGCAACTCGCGCTGCACCGAGACATTCCACTGGTAGATTTCGGCATTACGGTACGCGGTGCTCTGGTTTGCGTCCGAACCGAAGCCCCACATGTTGAGCTTGCCGTATTTGGTTCCCTGCGGCCCGCTAAAGCCGTTGGGCCAGGGATTTTCGAGTGTGGCATAGACTGTGGCGCCATTGTCGAGCGTGGGAATCCAGTTGACATACTTGCGATAGACAGAAGCCTGATCCTGGAAGCCGGTTGCCGGGTTGATGCCGTAGTAGAGGCCGCCCCCGCCCGAAAGAACCGTATGCTGTCCCCATCGGTAAGCAATGCCAAATCGCGGGCCGAAATTGTTGTTGTCCACACCCTCGGTGCGATGGTGCGAGTTGGCAAAGTCCGCCACGCCGAGGATCTCGGTGGGGCCTAAGCCGATGCCCTGAAGGAAGGCATTACCGGAGCTAAGATCCAAATTCACACCGGAGTCTTCCGTGAAGTTTGCAAACTGCATCTGGTTGTGGCGCGAATTATATGGGAAGCTCTCTTCCCAGCGGAGACCGAGGTTGATGGTGAGCTTGGGCGTAACCTTCCAATCGTCCTGAACGAAGAAGGCGATCTCAGAGGATTTTTCTGCGACCGGCGGGTGAACAGAGATCCCACCGCTGGACCCGAAATCGATCAGGAAATCGGCAAGCCCACTGCCCTCCCAGGGGTTGGTTGAGAACTCGGAGGAGCGGGTATGACTGGGACCGTAGCCGAACTGGCCGCCTGGGGCCGCTGGCTGGAAGAAGTTGTCGTAGAGTAAGCGTCGCTCGCCGCCAAATTTGAAGCTGTGCGCGCCCTTGACCCAGGAGAGTGAGACGTCAAAGTTTGCACCGGTTTCGGCTTCAATCGTCTTGGTATAGCCGGAGAGGCCCAGGCCCTGTTCGCCGTTGATGCCGATCTGGGGAAAGGTGACGTACCCGTTCATATTGACGATAAGCGGCGAGAAGCCCATTCCGATGAGATCAGTGCTGTTAGCCGCGTCGCGCAACTGGTGGTGGCGATCAAGGCCGGCGCGGGCGCTTAGAAGCATGGTGTCTGAGAAGGCATGGGTGTACTCCGAGACGGCGTTGTTATAGTCGTTGCGTTCGTCGCCCTGGCCTATGCTGCCCTCGAAGTCCGGAGGAGACTGACGCTCCAGGAAGCCTTTGCTGTATCGAGTACTAAGCTGGTTGGTCTTGGTGATCGTCCAGTCCACGCGGGCGTTGTACTGGTGCGCCGGCTGGGCGTTCGCATAGTTCTTGGTGAAGTTGTTCTGGTGGAAGGCATCGCCGGAGCCAGTGGGCTCGGGGTACAGGGCCATGACCTTCTTGGCTAACGGAGTGATCTCGGAGCTTGGAATCTGGCTGTTGTTGTATTTCGTGCGTCCGTTGTATGGATCGTAGATTGTGATGGGCACTGGGTTGCCATTCGCGTCCGTGCCTAGCGTGCTGGAGAAGTCGCCGCTCTTTTCGGCGTCAGTTGGAACAGTCGTCCGGACGGTAGACGGAGCCGAGAACTGGGTATTTTCGTAGTGTCCGAAATAGAAAAGGCGGTTCTTGAGGATATACCCCCCGATGGAGCCGCCCTCGATGTTCTTTTTGTACGGGGCGAGCGGCGCGCTGCCGGCATACCAGTTGTTGGCGTCAGTGGCGCTGTTGCGCCCGAACCAATAGGCGCTGCCATGCAGCTTATTCGAGCCGGACTTGGTAACCATGTTCATCACGGTGCCGCCGTTCGACCCGTACTCTGCGGAGGATGCGCTGGTCTGCATCTTGAATTCCTGGATGATCTCGATTGAGGGCTGGAAGTGGGCCCAGTTCATGGCCCCTTCGCCCGCTTCGGGAGTGGAGGTCAGCGCACCGTCGAGGCGGATTTCAGCCGATGAGTTGCGCTGACCGCTCGAAGAAAAGTTTTCGTTGGTCTGGTCCGTGGCATAGCCCTGGCTGGTGACAACGCCGGGCGAGAGGTAAGCCAGCTTCTCGATCTGCCGATCGAAGAGCGGCACCTCGTTGATGTAGCGCGAGGTGACCTCAGTGCCCAGTTCGGCGTTGGAGTCGTTGAGCAGCACGGGAGCATCATTGACTTCAACGGTAGTGCTGATTTGGGCCACGCCGATCTTTAGATCCAGCACGCTCTCCTGCGCCACTCTGAGCACAAGGTGATCCTGCTGCACGGTCTGAAAGCCGCTCGCCTCAACTTTGATGCTGTAGCTGGCAGGCGCAAGATTCAGGAAGATGTATCTTCCTGAATCGTCGGATTTCACACCGAGCGTTGCGGCCGTGGCCTCATTGGTAATGGTCACGGTCGCGTTGGGAACTGAGGAGCCGCTCGTGTCCTGAACGGTACCGCGCAATTGTGCTTTGAATGTCGCTTGTGCCCATCCTGCCGGGAGCAGACACAAGAGCACAAGACAGGCGGAGAGCGCAGTCATCCGTTGCCGCGCCGTTGCCAACGTGCTCAAACACCCCGCGTGGACAGTGCGTCGACCTTGCTCGAGCCAAATCGCCCATTTGGCGCCGTTGGATTGCTGTACAGCCTCCATAAATACCTCCTGGTCAGGGTTGAATCTCTCCGAGAGAAGTTCACCTGGGTTCAATTCCGGCCCATCTGGAAACAACCCATCAGGGTGGATTGACTGTCGTTTCTGCATCCTTTGAAGTTGATTGGATCAGTCCATTCGCTGAAGTGAGCACGCACCTCAGCAGATGGACCGCTAAGCTTGCTTACACTCCCGCAACAGATCCTTCGCCTCTGCGAAGAGATCGGGAACCGGACGTGGCTTGCTTGGCCGATACGGTGAGGACAACCATGTTTGCTGCCAAATATCTAGCGAAAATGGGTGGCCGGAGATGCGGTGGTCCAGATATTCCGACCAGCGCGCTGCGTAGTAATCCCGAATCAGGCCAGACCACACGCGCGATGCATAATCCGATAGCTCCGGCCATCCCCAGGTGGTGACCAGCCTGCGGGCGTTCTCGTCGTAATACGCGGCTTGGTCATCGGATTTGGCCCATGAGCGCGCAGACTCGGTCCAGGTTTCGAGGCGGCGGTCGGGACGAAGGTTCATCAATGCATCTACCCGATGCATCCACTCGATAGCTCGATCCGCCTCTTGACTGGCGCGGTCGTTGTGGTTCGCCTCTGCCGCGGTCATCGCGTTCTGCAGGGCGCGGTCGATCTCACCGCCAATCGCCTGCGCTACTAGTTCAATGAGATCGTTGCGATAGAGGACGCTCTGCCCCAGTTCGCTCGAGCAGGAAAGAAACAGCGAGACCGCCTTTTGAAATGCCGGCCCAGAATCTACTCCCGCTGCGGCGACTTGCGGCCCAGGCTCCGCTTGCCATCCCTGCTTCGTCATCCAGACGTGCGCGCCGTATGCGCTTTCAAGCAGCAGCTTCCAGGCTTGCTGCATGGAAGAGGGGCAGGCTCCATAGCGCGCCTTGCAGTAAGCCGGAATCCACTGTTCGAGATCGATGACGTCGCTCTGCCACCCCGCATCGGTCATCAGCTCATAAACTACCTCGTTGTTCTCGATTCCCTCAGGACACATTCCCCAACCGACGAGATTCCCGCGCTCCGGACTCTGCAGTGCTTCGGCCGGTCCCGTCGCCATGAGCGCCAGATTCCCCTTCACGTTGTTGTTTCCGCCGAAGGTATGCGCCATCCCGTGAATCCACTGCTTGCCGAAGAAAGCCTTCTGGACCTTCCACTGGCCGGGCGCATACTTGTCGCGGAGTTTGGGCGTCAGGTCGTTAGAGTAGTCAATGATGAGCATCCGTTCATTCGGCACCCCGCGCAACAACGCCGCCACTGAGGCGTTATCCCAGAACTTGGAGTCGTAGACAAATAGCCATCCCTGCATGACCCATGTACCGTTGGGATCGCCAGCTTGAATGCCTTCGTAGACGGTGCGTCCGAAGCGTTCCAGGTCTTCGTAGCGATGCTCTTCGCTCACCGGCACTGCGAGTTCATTGAACGTATCGGCGAGGTAATACTCCACCTCTCCGTACTCGGCCTTGTACTCCTCAATGAACTTCTTACCGATCTTCCGATACAGTTCGTCTTCGCCCGGGTGAAGGATGAACGTGCGCGTATTGCGCGGAATGGTCTTGAACTCGTCCGGCAGCCACAGGAGAGTAAATGTCCGGGCATCGGGGTGCAGGCGTTTGAAACCCTGCGGCACAAAGCCTGCAAACGCCGGGGCCACAGGTTTCATCCCCAGGTCCCGCATGCGCTTCAGAATCTTCCCCTGAAGTTGCCGCTTGGCGTCAATGAAGCTCTGCGGCAGCGGACCGTCGAAGTTGTTGATATTCCCCATCCGGTGCCAGGGCAGATGGCCGGGGCCGGTTGAGAACTCGTCGACTTCGGATTGGGTCAGGCCAAGGGAAAGCCAAACTCGCTGCCAGATCGCCTCCTGCCCCTCCATGGCCAAGGGCATGTTGATTCCATGCAGCGCCATCCAATCAAGCTCGCGTTCCCACCGTTCCCAATCCCAAAAGGCCATCGTGTAGCCATAGGTACACGGATTCAGGTACTGGACGAATTTGTATGGACAAACAGTCCGCTGCCGGGAATGCTCGGGAAACGTTGCGGGGAGGTTCAGGTTCTTCCCGCTCCAAGTGATCATTGCGTTACAGGCGGTCCGGAGGTAGGCGTAGGCTCCGCGGCAGAGCGCAACCCCGCTGCTGCCGGCTAGGGAGACGCTCCCGCCGTTGGCCTCGATCTCGTACACCTCGCGTCCGTGCTCAGAGGGAATCCAGCTGAGGTGGAATTCAGCCGCCCGCTCGCCCAACTGGCGTTCCAGAACAGCTCGCGCCGACGAAACGGCAGCTTCGGATTGAGACTGGAAACTGGCCGGTCCGGTGTCCTTCGTCTCGGACGGGGATTCCTGTGCTTCGAGAGACGGAAGGACTGGGCTCATGGCTAACGCCGAGCCAACGCCGATGCAGGAAGTGCCGAGAAATTTGCGTCGCGTCCACATATCAGATCTTCAATGGCCCGAAGTATCCGATTTGCCTTGAGCACGCTCCAAGCACTTTCACCGTGGGAGCCGCGGATTTCACCGTTCATTGACGGTCAAAATCGTCCCAGGAACGCAGATGCAAAGCCCAATGAATGAACGGAGTACCGCAAGAATGCGCCTTTCGGGAACCGTGCAGCCCGGGGCTGCGCATCTGCCATGCGTTGCGCGCGAATCGGCTTTAGTACGAGTGGAATGGGAAAGACTAGGCTGAAAACTAGGGCTGAATCAGATGGTAGGTAATCACGTGCACTTCAGGGGCATTTCCCCCGATGCTGGTGGTCTCCAGCAGCGCTTCGAAATAAGGAAGATGATGGGGCGTTGCCCCAATCTGCTTCGCAAAGGATTCGAAGGCCCGCTGGTTAAAGGGGAAATCCGAGGCCGATTCTGTCCCGGCCATTCCTGTCCCTTCAAAGAGCAATGCTTCGCCCTGATCCTCGATCCCGGGAAGGAAAGCCAGCACCCCATAGCTATGCCGGGTTCCCTCGATGACCGTATCCCGGTAGATCGACTGCTCAACCTTGGCCGGATGTTTGTTCAGGGCATACCCTTCGTGGTTCTTCCAGTCGTAGTTCACCTCGAAGTCGAGGCGCTTCAGAAAGAGCGCAACCCAGGGGTTTGCTCCCAGTCCGCCAATCAGAATGACATTCCGACCCTTCAAATCATCGATCCGCATGGCGCGCGCATTGCGCGATTCCACTTCCGCATTACGGGCGGCTGGCAACCGCCCCAGGCGGAGAGTCAGATTGAGATCTGCAGTGCTTGTATATTGATGCGCTGCGAACCAATCCGAGGTCATCGTGACTGGACCGGCTGCGGCTACTCCGTTGACATAGCTTCCGTTCAGATATTCATCGAGTGGGACTGACCTCTTTTCCTGCTCCTCGAAAAGCACCAGCGCATCATCGGAAGCCACAATTACGACGGGGCGGCCTTCCAGAAAGATTCGGTCCCACAACTCGTCTGCCCCCGAGGTCCGCTGGCGGTGCGCGGTCCAAAACCATCCTCCCGCCAAAAGGAAAGCCATCCCAATGACCGCTGCGAATGTCCAGCGGCCCGACGCCGCGCGGCGCGGGTTCGGCGCCGTTTGCTCGGTCGTTGAGGCTGCAGCCGGAGAAGGAGCGTGGACGATCTCCGGCGCGGCCGGCGTCTGTTCTGCGGCAGTCGAGGGCTCTCTTGCCTCAAAGACCGGGACATATCCACCCTTGGGAATGGTGATGATCAGCTTCGTGCGCGGCGCTTCGTGTTCAAAATACTCTTCCAGTCGCTGCCGCAACAGACGCGCCTGGGTCCGGACTATGCTGTCATCCGCTGCGTTATAGGAGGGCGAGCGACCAAAGACGTGGATGCCGATCTGCTGCTCATTGATCTCCCTGGCGTTTCCGTCCAAGGTCTGGAGGCAGATGAATTTGAGGAATTGCGCAAGTTTGGTCGACTTGGCAAAGGTGCGCGATTCCAAGACAGCCCGTACCAACGCTCGCTCGTCCGCGCCGTCAGCGCTCTTCGGACTGGGCTCCGGTACTCGATTGGCATCAATCACAGGCCTTGGTGTTGGGCCATCATACCAAATCGCACATGCATAATTGTAGGCACCGAGTAGTTCAAGGCGCCCTTTTCTCAGCCGGTCACCTCATTCGGCTCCGAGAGCGACGCGGCTGCGGACCTGGCACCAGATCCTAATCCCACCGTCCGTTAAGTTGTTGACACTACGCCCACTTCGATCATTCCAGTTCCCTGCCCTCGGATGTTGGCTGGTTAGATCCGACGGACGACATCAGGCCTTGGCACTTTACCGGAATCAGAACGGCTGGAGAGTGTTTTGGCGATGGCGTACTCATCGAGATAAGCTAGTCGACAGCTATCCGCCGGATTTGAAAAAGCCACAAAAGAAGGGAAATTCCCGCCGCATGCGCTGTCTTTTCTCATGCCTGGCTTTCAAGCATGCTGACGCCGCATAAGCACGGAGTATTCTCCACCCTGCAGAACCTTCCGCTATTCAGTTCGCAACGCCTGCACCGGACTGACTCGCGACGCTCTCCATGCGGGCACAAGCCTGACCAGAACCGTCAAGCAGAATACTTGGACTCATGAAAACCGATCGTTTCTATCGTCCTGAACTGGATGTTTTACGCTTTCTTGCGTTTCTCAGCGTCTTCACGGTACATCGCCTGGATCATTTGCCCATTGATCCTGCACGGCATTTCTGGCTTTATAACATCAGTCTCCTCGGTAACTTTGGCGTGCCTGTCTTCTTTCTGCTCAGCGCATTCCTGATCACTGAACTGCTGATGCGCGAGGGAGATCGCCTTGGAAGGATCCACATTCGATCGTTTTACATGCGCCGCATTCTGAGAATCTGGCCGCTCTACTTTGCGGTCTTCTATGGCCTCATTCTTCTCAACCATTTCATCCCCTATACCGGTGCTCCCGATCCCCGGTCGTGGTTGGCCTTCACTCTCTTTGCCGGCAACTGGTACATCTGCACTCATGGCTGGATTCCTGCTTTTCCCGTCAATCCTATGTGGAGCATCTCTGTCGAAGAGCAGTTCTACATCGCGATTCCACTCGTTGCTCTTTATGGACGTCGCTTTGGTCTAAAGATCGTGTCACTGACACTGATGGTCGGCTCCTATGTCATGGTGACCTGGTATGCCTGGAAAGGCTGGCATGGCTTCAGCAGCCAGTGGACGAACAGTTTTGTTGAGTTCCAGTTCTTCTCTGCGGGAACGCTGCTTTCTCTTACACTGAAAGGCCGTACGCCGCAATGGAGCCTTGCTCTTCGTTTGCTCGGCATCTTCACCGGCATCACGTGCTTGTTTGTCGCATCGGTATATCTCGGCGTACAAGCCGATACGCCCAGTTCCACAGTCCTGCAGGCGCCTCTCGGTTGGGCCCTCGTGCTTGCGGCAACCACATTGTTCTTTCTCAGCCTGCTCGGAACCCCTGCTCGCTATCTTCCCAAGTTCATTGTCTATCTCGGACGAATCTCTTACGGACTGTATCTCTTTCACGAACTCATTTACACGTTCGTTTTCCACGTATGGAAGTCCCGACTCGCCGGATTGTGCGAGTTCCTCCACCTGCGCAATTGGACTGGCGGAGTCGGAACATTGATTGCCCTCTGCACTACGATTCTCCTTGCTCATCTCTCATATCAGCTATATGAGAGTCCATTTCTCCATCTCAAACAACGCTTTACGTTTGTTCCTTCGCGGGACTGATGCTCTCCCGTTGTGTTCGCCTAGCGAGAGCGCTACTGAATTCACGCACGTTCGCGCAATGGAACCACCCAGGTCGAGGAGTAGCACGATCCAATCGGCGGTCACGGCAGGGATCCCGGGATCGCGCCCGGGGCATCCCCGCTGTCGAACAAAGCATTTAAGTCGGAACCAGCAACAGGCGCAACCGGCTCTCTGGCCGGCCCAGAAATTAAGCTTGCATCGATTTACTAAATTGATTTATTGTCTCTGCGCTGCAAACCTGCAGCTTTGAGGGCACTCCAAGGGCGCAAGACACGCCCGCAGTCGAAAGCAGGTGAAAACCCCATGTCCTGCAACGTGGCAGAATGCCGCGTCTGGACAGTCGTGTCCCTGAAACCCTTGAATTCCTGTCCCATCTGCCTGGTTCACTTTCAAAAATGAGGCTACGACATGAGATACACTCTCCCATTTGCAGTCGCAGTGCTGGCTGCAGGAATTACTTGCCCTTCCGCGATCTCGGCACAGAGCACCGCGTACGTTGATTTCGGTTCATCCCAGCAGACCATCGCCGGATTCGGCGGAGCCAGCGCATGGCTTTCGCTCAGTAGTTCACAGGCGACTACGCTCTACGACAGCGGCGCCGGCCATCTCGGTCTCTCCGTGCTACGCGTCCGCATCGATCCCGGCGGCCAGGCTAACTGGGGAACGGAACTTTCCAACGCGAAGCTGGCAAAAAGCCATGGTGCTGTCGTGATCGCAACCCCGTGGACTCCCCCGGCTTCGATGAAGACCAACGGCAGCACTGTTGCAGGCTCGCTGAGCACTTCGCAATACGGGGCATACGCAAGCTATCTGCAAAGCTACGTCAATTACATGTCCAGCAATGGCGCCTCTCTCTACGCCATTTCCATGCAGAACGAACCGGATGCCAACGTTACCTATGAATCATGCTCCTGGACGGGTGCGCAGATGGACACCTGGGTTGCCAACAACGCCTCCGCATTGAGCATCCCGCTGTTCATGCCGGAATCGGAGAGCTTCACTACCAGCTATTCCGATCCCGCTCTGAACGACACGAATGCTGTGGGGCACATCGGCGCCGTTGCCGGCCATCTCTATGGTGTCTCGCCGTCGTACTATACCAATGCTTTCAATCACGGGAAGCAGGTCTGGATGACGGAGCACTATATCGATGGAAGCGGCATCGGCAATGCGCTGTCCGTAGCCAAGGAGATCAATGATTCCATGGCCGTGGCCAACTACAGCATGTACGTGTGGTGGTGGCTGACCGACCTGCCCTCCCAGAACTCCTACATTGGCCTTATCGATGCCAATGGCAATGTCAAACCGGCGGGCTGGGCATTAGCGCAGTATGCGCGCTTCATTCGCCCCGGCTACGTGCGGACCAACGCCACCTACAATCCCACCAGCAATGTATACGTGACTGCCTATAAGGGAAATGGCAGCTACGTGATCGTCGCCATCAATATGGGCACCTCAGGTGTGAACCAGCCCGTCACGATTCAGAATCAATCCATCAGCTCGCTCACTCCATACCAGACGTCCGCTTCCGCGCTCTCGATGCAACAACTGGCCACGGTCTACACGGCCAACAATTCGACCTTCACCGCGAACCTTCCAGCACAGAGCATCACCACGTTTGTCGCGCAGGGATCCACGGGCGGCACCATCAATACCAGCGCGTGGTATCAGGTTGTTAACAAGACCAGCGGCATGTGCGCCGATGACAATGGCAACTCCACTACGCCCGGAACTGCGCTGATCCAATGGTCGTGCGGAAGCGGAAAGTATAACCAGGAGTGGCAATTCCGCCCGGCGGCCACCACCGGCTACTACGATGTGTTTAATCGCAACGCCTCATCGCTTGTGTGGGACGACTACAACTTCGGCACATCCAACGGAACAAACGTCGATCTGTGGACCTACATCAGCGGGCAGAACAATCAAGAGTGGCAAGCTACGTATCTGGGCAACGGGCTCTGGCAGTTCAAAAACCTGAACAGCGGGCTTTGTCTCGATAACGCCGGCTCAACTACGCAGGGCCAGCAAATGTGGCAATGGCAATGCCAGTCCGGAAATACCAATCAGGAATTTCAACTCGTGCAGCAACCCTGACGCGGAGCAACTTGGGATCGGACACTGGGGGGGCCGCTTATCGGCAGCACCCCTCAGTGTTGCTTCGTATGTGCCCAGGTTCTTCCTTGCAGATCACTCGGACGCGGCGGTGTCCCGAGTGACGGCCGGACCTAGGTCACCTGACTTCATAGGTTGAAGGTCGTCGCCTATGTAGCCAAGGAAGGGGCAGAGGCGGTCCCGTTCCTGGACGAAGTACTCAGGCCAGCACCTGTCAGGACATGCTATCCACACATGGCCAAGTGACTTTCTGGCTCGATTCACGCCCCCTCAGACTCCGGCCTTCACAGTGGCTCAACGACCTTCGACGATACGAAAATCCCTCAACGCGGCCTTATCGAGCACTTTGAGGGCTGGTTTGTAGAGGTCACTCTCATACGCCGCAATGGCTTGTTCGAGGCTCGCGAACTCAATCACGACAGTTAGCTCCTTCACTCCCGCCTCGCGGGTCGTTGTAGGCTCGGCTGCTACCAGCACCCGGCCTCCCAAAGCTTGCAGCGCGGTCCCCGCAAGCTCGCGATATTCAGCAAGAGCGGCCATATTCGTTGTCGACTTGTAGCAAACCACCCAATATCCC
The DNA here is from genome assembly GCA_966443485.1 of uncultured bacterium. Taxonomy (GTDB): domain Bacteria; phylum Acidobacteriota; class Terriglobia; order Terriglobales; family Acidobacteriaceae; genus Telmatobacter. Next base: position 14,834 of record CBJOJD010000082.1, read on the forward strand.
CGGGCCATTTTGTCCTCCATAACGGTAAGTCTAGACGTGCTGTTTCATTGCAGGCCCTTACTCCCCTTTGCTCGGCGAACCGGCCGCCAACATCCAAATCGCCGACGTCCCGCTCGGAAGAAGGTCCTTGTTGCCCAAACCGCTCGATGAGCAACACGGCCCGTGAGCAACAGCTGAGACCTGAGCTCGGCAATTCCGGAGGAAACTCTCCTGTTGACATTCGTACTATTGCCATATAGAACCTCAACAGGAGAGCGCAATGGGTGAAAACAAGCCGGATATTCTCCAGGGTACGCTCGATCTGATGGTGCTGAAGACCCTCGAATCCATGGGGCCGCTGCACGGATATGGGATTGCGCGGCGCATTGAACAGGTGAGCGATCAAAGTCTCATCCTCAACCAGGGCACAATCTATCCCGCTCTTCTCCGATTACAGCAGCGCGGCTGGATCAAGGCGGAGTGGGGTACTTCGGAATCCAACCGCCGCGCCCGCTTTTACTCACTTACCCGCACAGGCAAGAACCGCATCGCCGAGGAAACCCGCAATTGGGAGCGTGTCGCCGCAACGATGGCGCGCTTTCTCGTTCCGTTGGAATAGGAGCACCCCTTGGAAACGATTCGCACTCTCCTCAGCCGCACCTGCGCTCTGTTCCGGACGCGCAGTCTCGACGCTGTGCTCGACGAAGAAATGCGCGCACACATCGATCTCGCCATCGAAGACCTCGTAGGCCGTGGAGTGCCGGAAGGCGAAGCACGGCGAATAGCTCTATGCGAATTCGGCGGGGTGACGCAGATACGCGAGACCTACAGGATCCAACGTGGCTTGCCTTGGGTCGAACAGTTCCGCCGCGATCTGCGCTTCGGCGTCCACCAACTCAGGAACTCTCCCGGCTTCGCCATCACCGCCATTCTCACCCTTGCTCTTGGCATCGGAGCGAACACGACTGTGTTTTCGATGATCAACGGCCTGCTCCTGCGCCCGCTGCCGGTTCCACAAAGCGAGAAGCTCGCTGTGCTCGGCATGGATCGCGGATGGAAAACGCCTGCATTCAGTTTCTCTGAACCGATTTTCCGCAGCCTGGAGCGCCGCCAGGGCGCCTTCAACAATGTCTTCGCCTTTTCCCAAGCTCCCTTCCAGGTTAAAAGCGGATCATCCAATGAAATGGTCTTTGGCCAATACGTGAGCGGCACGTTCTTCAACGCGCTCCAGACGCCCCCGCTTCTTGGCCGCACGCTCACTCCGCAGGACGACCGCAAGGACGGCGATCCCTCAGGTTTTGCCGTTGTGATCAGCGAGACGCTTTGGAACAACCGCTATCATCGCGATCCGGCCATCGTCAGCCATCGCATGGTCATTGACAATGTCGCTTTCACGATCGTGGGAGTGATGCCCCGTAGCTTCTTTGGTGCCGATCCTCTCCAGCGACCGCAGATTTTTCTACCGCTCGCCGACGAGGAGGTCCTAAATGGCGAGCGCAGTATGATCAAGGCTGCCCACCATGCCTGGTGGCTCAACGTCATGGGTCGGCTCGCACCCGGCGCCACGTTGCAGCAGGCGGACGCGGAGATTTCTGCAGCCTCCAGAGCCATCCTTCAGGAAAGCGTTCACAATACAGGATGGAACCTGGAGAATCAGATCCGTATCTTCGCGGAATCTGGTTCAACCGGATTCACTTATATCCGCCTCCAGTTTCGCAAGCCGCTGGTGGCCGTATTCGCCATGTGCGGCGGTGTTCTGCTCCTGGCCTGCCTTAACCTTGCCAGCCTCCTCATGGCTCGCGGGACGGCACGCCAGCGCGAGCTTGCTACTCGCATGGCCCTCGGGGCGTCTCGTCGCCGTCTCGTTCACCAGCTGCTGGTGGAAGGATTGCTACTCGGAATTGTGGGCACGGCTGGCGGACT
>CBJOJD010000083.1:0-16720 GCA_966443485.1 uncultured bacterium
CTTGAATTGCCTGCACCACGCACTTTGCCAGTTCGAGTGCGCCGTAGCTGTTGAAATGGGTGTTGTCTCTCAGTTCGTCGGGCTGCTCGGGGAAAGTGTTGGGGGGATAATGCACGAAGGCATGGAGGGTTCCTTCCGGGCCCATCGCTTCGAAAAGCGTCTTGCTCAGCAAATTCAGGTCAATCAGAGGAGTATGGCTCTCCTGCGCGACTTCACGCATCGCTGCTGGATAATCTCCGAGAGTGGCTTCGATCTTGCCGGCGGCTCCGAAGATGCGGCGATTCATGGAGGTCACCAAGACCACCTGCGCATCCCTGCTGCGTGCTCGATCGATGTATTTGTGAAGCAGATCCTTGTAGTCCGCGATGGGCACAAAGTCGCGCCCGGGCTTTTGATCGTTGTGCGCGAATTGAATGAAGAGCCAATCGCCGCTCCTCAGCGTGCTGAAGATCTTGTCCCAGCGGCCTTCAGTTTCGAAGCTACGGATTGTCTCGCCGGATTCAGCGTGGTTGGCGATGGCAATCTTGTCATCAAAGAAGAGCGGCAGCATCTGGCCCCACGCAGCCCACGGTTCCTTGTCCTGATCCACAACGGTTGAGTCTCCGGCGAGATAGATGGTGGGTACCGAGACTGGCTCGATCTCGATACTACGGACTGTCGGGTGCGTTCCAGTGAATTCCAGCGTCAGCTTATCGTCCCAATCCAAGGTGCCAATTTCACGGGGCTTGAGATGGACGCGCCCACTACCAGCGAGCGCAGGAGTGCGCACATTCACCACGAAACTACGTTGGGCATCCTGTCCAGGAGCGGTTCTAACTTGCTCCAGCATGAGACGACGCGATTCGGCCTTGACGGTTGTCGCGGATTCTTCGGTTCCACCTAGGTCAAGGCTGACGAGGTAATTCCCTTCCGGGACACGGAAAGAAATGAAGAATGGCTTTTCGCTTGAGCACGCACCGCTGGCGGTCTGAGGAGAAGGCATCAGATCAAAGCCAAACTCGTTGTGCCCCTCCCCAAAGCGCAGGCCGGATACGCTGCGCATTCCGTCTTTGTCGTGGTCTGCACAAGTCACCTTGAAGGTTGTGGTCTGCGCACCGGCTGAAGCGACTACAAGCCAGACTGCACCAAGGGATGCCATGGAGATCAGGGATTTGGTCGTAATCATTGGTGGGCTGCTCCGGAATGAATATTGGAACTGAGCTTCATCATCTCAGAACCGGCCAGAAGAAACGCACCCACGCCGTAGTTGTAGCTGGAAGATGGAAGGTAGTGGGCCGGTGCCGAGCCGGTCTGCTGAACATCTCCGAGGCGCCCGTCGGCATAAATCTCCTGCACGAGCCCCTGCCACCCGGAGGAGATAGCAGGCATATACCACCTGCGGGGTAGGATACCTTGATTTACTCCCCAAGCCAAGGCATACACGATCAGTGCAGACCCGGAGGTTTCGGGGGCCGGATAGTCGGCCACATCCAGCAGGTTGGAGTGCCACAACCCGGAGGTGTGATCCTGCAGCTTCGTTATCGCAGACGCCATCTGGCGCAGTTGATGCTCATACGGCGTTCGGTGCGAATCGGTGGAAGGCATAGTCTCCAGCGTGCCTGCGATTCCAGCCATCACCCAGCCGTTGCCGCGCGACCAGAAGACCGGGGCGCCATTCGGCCCCTTCGCATGCAAGAAAGTAATATCGCGATAGTAAAGATGGCGGTGCGGATCGTAGAGCAGCTTTGATGTCTCCCACCAATGCTGGTCCAGATATGCGAGATACTTCTCGTCTTTCGTCTCGGCATACATCTTCGACCACACTGGTGGGGCCATGAACAGAGCATCACACCACCACCACGCAATCTGTGCCTGATTGGAGGGAATGTGCGCGGATTGTCCATGCAGCAACCGGTCTAAAGCCGCGCGCGTTGGAGCAATTTTCTCTTCTCGATGATCGGCGCGCGCCAGTTCAAGATAGGTCTGCGCCACGCTTTGATTGTCGGCATCCGGAACATCTGAGCGCAGTTCCCAGTGATACTTCTCCGCCATGGAGATGACGGCGTCGCGGTATTTTGGGTCGTGAAGAGCGTCGGAGGCCGCCAGCAATCCGCTATAAAGCACGCTCCAAGTCCAAATGCGATCGAAGTAGGGCTGCGCGCGATTGAGCTCCCAATCTGCTACCTTCTTCAGGGTCTCGGAAACATCCTGCTGACGCAAGGCTCCGGAAAGCTGGGTCGCCTTCGGGCCCGGGTTATCCGGCGCATCGCCAAAGTGACGTGCCGTGTCCTTTGCAATGCCAGCGCGTTCTTCCGGCGTCAACGGCTGTTGCGCCATGCCGTGAACACTGAGAGTGAGCGCGATGCACAGCGATGCAGCCGCTCTGCGAGTCACGCGGTGACGAGTTTCGAAGCAGGTAGAAGCTGGGGGAATAATCGGTGGCAAAGAATTGCCTCGTTGTGATCCGACCACACGATAGGTCCGCAAAACATGAAATGTCAATAGACATTCTTTTTCCTATTCGGTATAACCGTTTCACACACGGTGTACAGGAGATTTGATTGCGGATTCGTCTTGGGATTGGGTCCCTAGTTCTCAGCGGCGCGCTGTTCGCCTCTTCACTAGCTGCAACGAACGCATACGCGCAAACCGGAGAGTCCGCACATCACAGCTTCAACGCGGTAGGAGATCACTTCGAGCTCGATGGCAAGCCCTTTCAGATTCTCTCCGGCGAACTGCACTACGAGCGGATTCCGCGCGAGTATTGGCGTGCCCGTTTGAAGATGGCGAGGGCGATGGGGCTCAATACGATCGCCACATACGTCTTCTGGAACATCCATGAACCTCATCCGGGAGAGTTCAACTTCAGCGGAAATGCCGATCTAGCAGAATTCATTCGAGAAGCGCAGCAGGAAGGCTTGAGAGTGCTGCTGCGAGCCGGTCCGTACTCCTGCGCCGAATGGGAGTTTGGCGGCTTTCCTGCCTGGTTGATGAAAGATGCGAAGATGCAAACGGCGCTTCGCACGAACGATCCAGCATTCATACAGCCGGTTGAGCGGTGGCTCACGCGTCTAGGTCAGGAGGTGAAGCCGCTCCTGGTTGAAAACGGCGGGCCCGTCATCGCTGTGCAGATCGAAAATGAATACGGCAATTTTGGCTCTGATCATGCGTACATGGAGCGTCTGCATCAGATCTTCGTCCATGCAGGGCTCGAGAGCGCCCTGCTCTATACTGCCGATCCTTCACGCGCATTACCGAACGGCTCGATCCCCGGCGTACTTGCGGCGGTCAACTTCGGAGTGGGACATGCACAGGCTGGACTGGATGCGCTTGCCAAGCTACGGCCAGGGCAAGCGCTGCTGGCATCGGAGTATTGGCCCGGCTGGTTTGACCATTGGGGCCAGCCGCATCAGACCAGAGCGATCGAGCCACAGATCGCAGATCTCGACTACATCCTTAGCCATCATGCCGGGATCAACATCTACATGTTTCACGGCGGGACCAGCTTTGGGTTCATGAGTGGATCAAGCTGGACCAACAGTCAGTTTCTACCCGACGTGACCAGTTACGACTACGACGCTCCGCTGGACGAAGCGGGACATCCCACCCCTAAGTACTTCGCCTACCGCACAGAGATTGCGCGATATGCCAGGGAGCCACTGCCTGCAGTGCCGCCGACGCCACCTACCATGGCGATCCCGCCCTTCAAATTAGAGCAAGCGATACCGCTGTGGGCCGCACTCCCTACCCCGGTTTCCTCCGACGTTCCGCAGCCCATGGAGGCGTATGACCAGTCCTATGGATTCATCCTCTATCGGACGACCGTGAATACGCAGGTTCATGGCCTCTTATCGTTATCCAAGGACAACGATTATGCGCTGGTATACGTGAACGGGTCTTTGGTGGGGACCTTGGACCGCACAGCTAGGCAATCCAAGATACGGCTCGACAACGACGCGCGTACGAATCGAATCGATCTTCTTGTCGAGAACTCTGGGCGCATCAATTCGACGCGCATGATGCGCGGTGAGAATAAAGGCATAGCAGGCACGGTTGCTCTCGATGGAGTTGAGCTGAAGGGATGGCAGATCTTCTCCTTGCCGATGAATCCTGCGGCCATCTCTGATCAACCGCACACACCGAAGGAGGCCAGATTAGCGAGTAGCAAAGCAGCGCGGATGACAGCAGCGCTTCATGGTCCAGCATGTTATAGAGGAACCTTTAGGATCAGGGGCGTGCATGGTGAGGTCCCTGACACTTTTCTCGATGTTCGCGATCTGGGCAAGGGAGCAGTCTGGATCAACGGCCGCCCAATCGGCCGGTACTGGAACATCGGCCCGCAGGCCACCCTCTATGTGCCGGGCCCCTGGTTAAGACGCGGAAGAAACGAGATCGTGGTATTGGAGCTGTTTGCGCGAACACGTCCGCCGACGGTGGCGGGTTTGAACACCCCTCTCTTGAACGCACCAACAAAACAAGTCCAAGCTGCTCCCGACGAGAATGTCGCGCCGGTTAAGCCGGAGTGACCTCACCGCATCGGCTTGACCTTCTTGCCGGTCGAAGAGAGATATGTCTTGAGCGGATCATGCTTGAGTGCCTGGAGACCTTCGATCACTGCCTTGGCATTAAGTTGAGCACCGGCCAAGTTGGTGTGAGTATGGGGATCGCCGAACAGGCTCTCCACCTGCGCAGGAGTCATCGCGTCATATTGACGAGCGACAATTTCATTCAGATCGACAAACCATACCTGCTCTTGCGTGGCGGCCTGTCTTGCCCAATCCGCATAATCCTCGCGATGGATTTTGCCATGATCCCAGACCTTGCGCGGCACCAGGCTTAGAACGACCACACGCGCGCCCTTCTGTTTTGCCTCACTGATCATCTGTCTCAGATACCAGCCGAACGTATGCACGACTTCATGGCTGCGCGTAATGGGGTTGTCGATGGCACGGGTCTCTTCGCCATCTCCCGGCAAGGTGCCGCGTGCGCGAGCCTTGTCGTCGAGTGGACTGGAATCGTTGTGACCGAACTGCATCAAGACCACGTCGCCGCGCTTCATCATCTTCAGCACTGTGGGCCAGTGAAACTGGTAGTACGTACGGCTGCTGCGACCGCCTACCGCTCGATTCACCACGTTGATGCGTGCCTGATCGAAGTATGGGGAGATTTCATCTCCCCAGCCCCACTGCCCGTTGGCTCCATCGCCTTGACCGTTGCGGACGGTAGAATCGCCAACAATCCAGAGGGTCGGCAGATTGTTCGGGGCCGGTAAAGGTAATGAACTTTCCGCCGCAGATATTACCGCTTCTCCTTTTGCAGAAAAGTAGGGGGTGAGCGGAGCATCCGGAAGAGCTTTCAGCCCCGCCACTACGGATTCGGCGTTCAGCCCCGCGCCTTGCTCGTTGGTATGTGTGTGATCCAACGGGAAGAACGTAGCCACCTTCTCTTGGCCGAGCTTCTGATAGGCGCGAGCCACGATCCGGCTCAGGTCCACGTAGTCAACGTTCTCCTGCTGCGCGATATCCGCCGTCCACTCACGAAAGTGACCTAAGCTCTGCTCCACCTTTCCGTCGGTCCAAATATTACGAGGAGTGACGGAGAGCAGGATTGGGATTGCACCTTTTGCACGTGTGTCCGCGACGTACTTGCGGAGATACCATCCGAAGGTATGCACCGTCTCTGAAGTGCCGTCGGGCCGCTTTACGTCCTGTGTGTCATCACCTGTACCCGGAAGAGAGCCTCGCTGTTTTCCGGAATCCACTGGCCCTGGGTCATTGTGGCCAAACTGAATGAGCACGAAGTCTCCAGGTTTAAGCTGGTCGACAACCGCCTGCCACTTCCCTTCATTCATGAAGGTTCGGCTACTGCGCCCTGCACGCGCAGCATTCACCACGTGGATTTTGTTGGGATCGAAGAAGCTGGCGAACGGAGTTCCCCATCCGACTCGCTTTTCAGTGGACACATCTGGATCGCCCTGAATGTTGGCGGTCGAGTCGCCCACAATGAAGAGCGAAGGGATCTCACCACTCGGACTTGCTTGAGCGGAGATTCCGGAGGTCGTAATTGCGAAGAGGATAGCGACGAGTAAGTATCTGATCAGCTTCACAGTGTTCCCAAGATAGACACGCAAACAATGGAGCGCTCCACACTCAACGTCGAGTTCGTCGCTGAGCGTGGAGCGCGATGGATGGCCTAACTCCACTTCACGTTAGAAGTTAATGCGGCCGGCGAACTGCCAGTCGCGGTTTCCGCTCGCAGTAGTGGGCGCGCCAAAGTTGCTGCTGTTTACGTTCGTGGAGATACCGCCAAATGTGACCTTATTGGTCACATCCGTGACATCTGCTTCGAAGATGAACTTCATGCCCTCGACCAGGTCGAAGGTGCGGCGCACGCTGGCATCCAGGTTATACGCGCTCGGGTTCCACAGGTTCAATGCGCGCGTACGGGCGACATCACCCAGCATATAGGGAGCAGAGTTCTGGAACGCTCCGGTCTGCTGGCTCACACTTGGGTTCACGTAGCCGTTGATCTTGGAATCAGAGGCCGTGCCTAGGTTGGCCCAGGTTGTGCCTTTGGCCCAGCTACCGTTGAAGCGTGCCGATCCATGGAAGCTTGGGTTGTAATCAGGCATGCACTGCCCCTGCCCAGGCAAGGAGGAGCTTGTGCAATTCCCCGAGGTGATCGCAAGCGGCGTACCGGAGCGATAGGTGAAGATTCCGGACAGCTGCCAGCCGCCGGCCAGATTGCGGACGAAGAAGTTGTTGGCGCCGATTCCGTTTTTGCCGAACGGCAGTTCGTATACGCCGTAAGCAGAGAGGCCCTGAGGCTGATCGAGCGCGCTCAGGGAGCGCTCAATGCGATCTGCCTTCCAACTCTTGCCTGTGGCAAGGGCGGTCCCTGGTATGGCGAAGCCGCTGCGGAAGGTGCCGGCATCGTCAAGTTGTTTGGCGTAGGTGTAGTTCAAGGTCATGGACAGTCCGTGGGAGAGTCGCTGTTCCGCCGTCACTTGCAGGGAGTTGTAACTGGCGTTCGCGGAGTTCTGGCCCCAGATGTCGCTGACAGAGGTGTACTGCGGAAACGCAATCAGCATTTGCGCAATGGTGGCCTTGGGTGACAGAGCTGCGGCTGCTTCAAACCCGGCCGGTGCAGAGATGCCGGGCAAGATCGCTTGTGCGGCTGCTACGTTTGCGGCCGTCGCCGGCTTGGCCAGCAGCGAGCCAAGTACGAGATAGCTGGGGTTGAGCTGGTTCGACCAATAACCGCGGATGTTGGAACTGCTGGGCACGATGAAGTGGCTTTGGCTGCCCGCGTAGTTCACTGCAAGCGTGAGGTCTCGCGTGATGGAGCGCTGAATGCCGAGGTTGTAGAAGTTGAATGTCGGCGCACGGCCGGAGATGTACGGATCTGCATAGGAAGGACCGGAGCTGGCTGCGACGTATTTCCCGTTGGACACGTAGTTGCCGGCATTAAGCGATTGGGCCGCGGATGTGGGGCCGAGTGGAGCGGGAAGAGCGTATCCAGGACCACCGAAATCTGTATTCGCCAACCCGATGCTGCTGAAGTAGCTGCTGTTGTTCAGGTAAAACGCAGGGCCGGCGGTAGAGTCAGTGAAACTGGGCGACACCGAGAAACCAAGCTGGCCCGTCCCCGTAGCTGCGCCTGCGCGGCCACCTACGCCGCCGGCATGCGAGAAGAAGACTCCGAAACCACCGCGCACCACGGTCTTGTCATTGATGCTGTACGCAAAGCCCAGACGCGGTCCCCAGTTGTCGTGGTACGTGCTGACGGGAGTGGAGCACTGGCAGCTAACTCCGGCCCCGCGATGTCCGGCAAACTCCAGCGCCCCCATGGTGCCCGTAGCCGGATTGGTGAGCTTCGGATTGAGGAATGAGAAACGGTCCAGCACCTCGTGGTACGGAGGCATGTAGTCCCAGCGAAGACCGAGATTGACGGTAAGTTTCGGCGTCACCTGATAGTCATCCTGGAAGTAGGGTGCAAAGGGGTGATAGCGTCCGCCCAATACCGAGAACGATTGGATGGTGAGGCTGGAGCTGCCTACGGCGCCCAGCATGTAGCTGGCATAGGAGTATCCGGTGTTCGAGATGTAGGCAGATCCCGAGAGATTGGCCGTTTCGTTAGTGCTGTAGTTGATGGGCACGACGCCGGATGGACCATCATAGGCGGATGCATTGTCGTCCAGCCACTGGTATTGAAAACCGAAGGTCATCGAATGACGGCCTTTTACCCACTGAAGGTTGTCAATCGCCGTGTAGGTATCGCTGACCGAGGTGTACGTGGCTCCAGAGGCGCCATTGGCGGTCCAGGTAGATTGCGCGTCTCCGCCTGAGAAGCTGGCGCCCGGAAATTCCTCGGAGGCCTGACCAGGAGGCAGATTCGTGATACCCGCCGATAGGGCCTCATATTGCTTCACACCTTGCGTGGCATTCGTGACAGGAGGTCCACCGAAGTTTACGAAACCGAACTTGGCCTGGTTCACGAGGTGAGGCGTGATGACGTATGAGTGTTCGAGGTCTGCGACGTGAACGGCAATGTCCGCCTTGCTGCCGTTGACATACGGAATGGGAAGCACGATGCCGTTATTGCCGATGGTGTAGGGAACATTGAGCCGATTGCCGTTGGTGGTGACCGCTGAGATGCGCTGCTTGTCTGTCAGGTCGTAATCGCCGCGAATGACGTACTCCCAGTTGTCGAAGCCGGATGGTACGCCGCCCAGGTAGTTGCCGGTGAGACTGCTATTGGATGGCGCGGGCAAAAACTGCTCCATGTACTTGGCAATCGGAGAGACTTCCGCCGAGGGGATGACGTTGATGGGAGCGCCCGTAAGTGTCGGATTGCCGGCAGGGCCATTGCTCGCGCCCGGGCCGTAGCCGAACTGGTAACGGCAGGGGCCAGTGGTGCTGTGCGCAGTGCACGATGCCTGGGTGGTGGGATCGTAGACTGCAAATCCAGGACCGCCATTGGCCGCGAGCAACTCGCTGAAGTCGCCGTCGCGCATCTTCAGAGTGGGAACAGTAAGCGTGTTCGGATGCACGCCAGCCCGGCCGTGATAGCGATCGTAGGCGCCGAACAGAAATAGCTTCTTGTGCAGGAAGGGTGCAGGACCGCCCAGAGTGAAGCCAAACTCGTTCTGATGTTCGTCCGGCTTGGGCGCCGGAATGGTCTGACCTGCCGCATTCTTCTGGGTGGCTCCAGGAGCAGTGAATCCCCAGGTGTCAAACATGGTATTGCGCATGTAATCAAACACTGTGCCGTGATACTTGTCGCCGCCGGATTTGATCGTGAAGTTCAGGAGGCCGGCACCCTGGTATTCAGCCGGCATACTGCTGGTGAGCAACTGCAGCTGGTCAACTGCATCCACAGGCACGGAGTTGAAGATGTCGCGATTATCTCCTTGCTGGCTGGCTGTGGTTAACGGAATGCCTTCCAGATAGACCTCGGCGAGATAGTTGCTTGTGCCCGAGATTACCGGGGTACGCGCGCCGGGTTGAGCACCAGGCATGAGCGTCGCAAACGCCGTGGGATCCCGTTGCTGCCCAGACATGAGCACCGGCAGGCTCTCGTAAGTCTTGTTCTCCATGATGCCGCCCAGCGTGGAGTTCGTCGTATCCAGCGCTGGCGGCGCAGACGTAACGGTGATCTCTTCAGCAGCCGTTCCGACACTCATGCGAATGTTGAGCGAGGTCACGTGCATTGCATCGACGACGAGATTCTCCTGCGTGTAGAGCTGAAACCCGGCGGCCTTCACGGTGACCGTGTAGTTGCCGGGCAGCAGTGGCGAAATCTGGTAGAGACCTTCGGAGGAAGAGGTACGGGAGGTTTTGACGTGGGTCGCCAGATCCAGCGCCGTGACCGTGGCGTTGGCGATCACAGAGCCGGTGGGATCGGTAACTGTGCCTTGGATGGCCCCTTGGCCTCCAGCCTGCGACCAGGCAAGATGTCGAACCACTACGAATGCAAAGAGCAGAGCAAGGCAAGTGGTGGCTTGCCGAAAGCGCCACAGGGCGCCTGGTCCAGGGTGTGTCATGCGTGATGCCTCCGAGGGAAGAGCGGGCGTCGTTCGAGCGAGAACTCCCGGCCTAGAAGAAGTAGTGGACTGACCACTACGCTGTCAATAGGAATGTTTTTTCAAATCCGAATTGCCCCACTAAACGCAGATTTCCGAAGCCCGGGATCAGACTTCCGCGCCCCGGGTATGGAGCCGGTGTTGTCGAGGCCGCAGCACCGTGCAGTCGCAGCCTAGGGCGCTGCGGCGAATCCTGAATCGTTGCCGAGATGAACTCCGGAGGCGTCTCGAAACTGGACGGAGCTACCGTCCGCGCTCTCGACGTTTACATGGGACAGCTTCCAGTCGCGGGCGTTGACGATCGTGCCTCCAGTCTGGGCTGAGATCGAGACGTGGTCGAAAACGAAGCCCACCAGAGGAGCTTCCGGAGTAGCACTCACATCGAAGGCGCGCTTGGCACCCGTCGCGTGAATGTTCCAGATGTGCACGTCATGGAAGTGCGCCAAGCCCTTTTCCGGAGGCACATGCGTGGCCAAGACCCGATAATACTCGGGAACACTATCAAGGCCATTCGGGATGGACGCGTAGCTGTAGCTTGGATTCCAATTCATCGTGACATGAATGGGAACGGCAACACCATCCAGCGTAAGGTCGTGGATGCGGATGTTTTCACCCCAACCACCTCGGGTATGAGCGGACTTGAACAACACGCCTGAGGATACCTTTTGGAAGGCGTGAAGATTGTAGGCTTCGATGTTGCGGAAACCTCCGGACGTCTCACTGCCAATCGTGATCGCAGCAGCACCGTCGCGGATCACTGAGTCACGAACAACAATGTCCTCATCCGGGCGGTTTACGCGCAGACCGTCGGCATCGCGCCCCGCTTTGAGACACAAGGCGTCGTCGTTTACCGAGATGTCTGCATGCTCGACGAGGACACGGTGCGATGAATCGATGTCAATTCCATCAGTACTGGGGCCGCGACCACCGACGTTGTTCCGAATCGTCACGCCATCCACGTGCACATCCTCGGAGTAGCAGATGTGTACGGTCCAGAATCCGGATCGAGTCAGCGTTGGCCCGGCAAGCCTTACGTGTTGCGCTCGGAAGATCTGAATCAATCGCGGACGACGGGCGTCATAATCCGCCGCCCAACGCAAGCCCTTGCCGTCATATTGCTTGCGGAGAGCCCAATACCCATCCCACCAGAATTTGCCATCGCCATCGATGGTGCCCTCCCCTGTAATGCTGGCGTCGTGCTCCGCGTAGATGTTGATTAACGCAGCGGGCCATTGCATCTCAATTCCCGCAACACGGGTTGGCATCATGGGATAGGCATCGAGCTGTTGGAGTCCTCGTATTGTCACCCCCACCCCCACTCTCAACTCCACACCCGATTTCACGAAGATGGCGCCGCTAAGGTACGTACCCGGTGCAAACGTCACAACTCCGTGACCGGTCTTCGCAGCCGCATCGATTGCTGCTTGAATCGCTGAAGTATCAACACTGGCTCCATCTCCCTTGGCGCCGAAGTTCCTCACGTTGAATGCGTGAGGCGCAGCAAGAGCAAGCTGTGGCAACAATGCAAGCACGGACCACAACGCATATTGCAGGGATGAAAGGCGGCTTCTCAATGACTGCTCCGAACCAACAGAGTGATTTTGCCAAGTAGGCCAGAGGGGATGGGCTCAAGGTGGTCCATGTCTTGGGGCACGAATCGTTTGCCATACCGGGCCCAGAGCAGGCGGTAATCAGGCAACGATTGCCCCGCCAACTCGTTGATGGCGGTGTTGGCGACATGCACCTCGATCTGATTCGAACCTGGCTTCACGGCATCCGTGATGTCGAGTCTGTAAGGAGGGTGCCACAGAGATCCTACACGTTTGCCGTTGACATAGATCACCGCAGCCTCTCGGATCGGAGGATCGTAGAGTGCTCTCATCCCAGGGTGATCTGCAGTCTGGGCGTTCTCCACAATAGCAGTTCCCTCTCCGAAGTCCACCAGGATGCGGGCGCCAGGCTCCGCTGGGTGGTCGACTCTGAATTGTCGCTTATAGATGGCTACTCCGGAGAAATAGAGGTGGCTCTGTGTATCGGTCCACGAACTCAGGCGATCCATATGCGTCCGGTCCGCCGCGCCGAACTGGACATCCCAATCTGCGCTCAGATCCGCGAGCTGCTGATCATGTCCTGCGGCAGATGAGGCCGCCGGCACATCTTCAGCATGGAGCACCAGAACGCGTGACTCGTAGGGTGCGAGATCAAGCTCGAACGAGTCGTGTTGCACCAGAGCGGGGCGAGTCGTTCCGGAGTCGGCGTCGAACCACTCTCCCTTGCTGAACGTGGAGCGGAACGTAGCCTCTGTATGAACCGCGTGGTTGCCGGTATTGGCGACGTAGAAGATATCGGCGCCCGGCAAGCTGCGACGGATGAACCCCACCTCGGGAGCCGCTGGCGTCAATCTCATACTCGGGGCGATAGCGGTGTTGAGTGCGGCTCCGAGCTCCCCAACTGCATGGACGACCTTCCCATTCTTGGTATTAAACAGCTCTCGCGTTAAGGTGCTGACCCGCTGGGAGTCTTCGCCGAAATTCACCAGGCCGGTGCCATGTGCAGGCAGGCTGCCTACCGCTAGCACCCTTCCTCCTTGATGCTCAAATTCTGCAATCTTGGACAGAGTTTCGGGCGAAATGCGATCGACATTGGGAAGGATCAGCACTGGATAGTTGATGCCGACCTTCGCGATCGCGGCACCGTCGATATAGTCGAAGTTGTAGCCAGCCTCTTCGATGGCCTGGGTCAACTCTGGTGTAATCCAACGCGACATGAACTGAGTCAATGCGACTTTGCCCGGCGCGAATGCTGCCCAGGCATCATCTTCCGGCACATAGATCGCGACATCGTTCGCAGGCTTTCCTTGGCGTAGGATCCAGCTGACTCGCTGTAGTGAACGCGCCACATAGGGCATCACGATCCACCAGGGGTTATGCGCATTGAAGACTGCTGCGGCGTAGAATCTCCACCCCGGCTCGCCGATGCTGGGTGGAGAGTAGGGCCAACCGTGGCCGACAAGCTGATTCACGCCCTGAAGAAAGAAGCGATCTGCCTCAGCTTTCATATCGAGAGGAGTTGCGCGGAACGCGGGCGAGTGAAGCCAGGTCCATGTTTCAGCAGACGTAACCGGCTTGCCGTAGACGTGACTTGCGGATGTGGCCCAACGCGTAAAGGAAAACTGCCGCCACTGCGGACCCTCGCCTTCGGGCAGGTCAACCAAAGCATTGCTCGAAAGAGATACTGCAGGCGGACCGTATACCTGGCCGCGAAATTGCGTGTGGTGCTGCTTGGCCCACTCGTGTATTGCCGTGAGGTAGTTCTCATCCACAAGCTCGGTCAGAGTTTTACCCCAGTCGTGCCGGACGGAGAGCGCCTCTGCATCGGGATCCTTGCTGAATAGCTGCGGCAAATGCGGCGTCAGATCATAGCCGCGCCGCTTTCGAAACTCCTCCATGAGATTCGAAGTCCAATCGGCCCCGTACACTTCGAGGGAATCACTAAAGACGGAATAGGGAGGATGATCTCCGAAGGCAGCGATCAGCTTGTCCGCTACTCGATCGAGATGCGCCTGAACGGCATCGTGCGAGAAGTGATCGAGCACAAAGCCATCGGCATTGACTGCTGGGCGCTTGACCTGCTGTCCGGTGCGGCTCGCGATGTACCAATGCAGGACCTGACCACGTGCTTCAGAGGGAATTTGCAGTCGCAATGAGCCCGGTGCAGGCAACGGCATCTGATGGAACTTTGAGACTCCTTTCCCACTACCTGAGTTTTCGCCGAAGACGGCCAGCAGCTTTTCTCCACTGCTGAGCGCTGGAACAGCAGACGATGACGTGTCTGCACCGAGCCTCTCTACTACTTCGCGGATACAGCCCGCTGCGTCGTCGACTGAGGTGTTTGGACCGCCATAGGGCCATCCGCTGCTCAACGTGAGATTTGCCCGCAAGCCCAGTTTGTTGCCCTCCTCATTGACGAATCGGACATCGTCAAGAAATTCCTCAGAAAGGTAGGGTAGGTTGCGAATTCCGCGGGAAGGATCGTCCAGTTCGAGCGGATCGACGGGTTGGATCTCATATCCGCCGAAACCTCCCTCCTTCATCTGCTCCAGTTCGTGTTTGAGCTCAGGCTTCTCCACCGCAGGACCAAACCACCACCAACGCATCATTACCCGAGCATCGTCGGGAGGAGATTGGAAGGTATTGCGAAGATCAGAGATGGACTGCCCCGTTAAGAAAGGACCTATAGCAAACGACATGAGCAGGACAGCTTGCGAAAGACTTTTGATGCGCATGGGCCCTCGGATCACTAACGGTGAAGACAGAGAAGCAGAATGATCTGGCGGAGGTCCTTCGGCGAGATCGCTGATCAGGAGCGGGATGAGGGCACGAATCGACATCCAGCGCGAAGAAGAGTGCGGCTCAATGCCTGACAAATTCAAGCACGTTGCCGTCAGGATCTTCAATCGTCACACGGCGCTTCTCGCCACTCGCCGAGACCCCGATGTTCCGGAGCGATCTCATCGTGTCCTTCAGGCTAGCAACTCCAAGTACCAGGTAGAGGCGGTTGCCCTTTGCTTTGGATAGAATCTCGATGTGCTCTTGCGACTCACCTGGTATGAAGAACGTCGTGGAAGATCCCTCGTGCGGAAAGGCCATCTGAGCCACGTAGAATTGGGCAGCCTTGGCCTGATCCTCCATTGGAATGCCGACGCCGAGGATCTGTTGCGATATGCGGTGCGCCCCGAGATGTTTACTTATATCGAGCGTGTGCTTTGATCCGGGCATATACTGCGTGAATTCAATGTTCTGGTGTTCTGGCCCGCTCATGGTAAAGAGGAGGTTCCCTGCCCCAGCTCGTCTCACCGGCGTCGGATGCAAATTGTGCGATTGATAGAACTGATTGAGCGCCTCAAGATCCTTTGATTCAAAGCAGACATGCAGGAATCCAATCTCTTGGCCGGCTTCTCGCTGCGGATACAGCTCGATGAACTGCCGGTCATTCACCTTGAAGAATGCCTCAGTGGGCGCTCCGCCCTTGTCGAGTGCAAACGCTTCTTCGTAACCCAGTGCCTGGTAGAACGACCGAGATTTCGATAGATCTTTGACACGGATCGCGACGTGCGCTATGCCCGACATCGGTGGAGACTTGAGCTCCGCCTGAGATTGTCCGAGGCTAACAAGTGGGGAAAAGCAGAAGGCAATGGCACTGACCAGAAGTATTTGAGCCGTGGAAAGCAGAGACAACTTTAGTCCTCATTTCGCCGTAGATCTGAACGCGCTCAGAATTCTACGAGAGGAACTGCATCTTCTCCAAACCTTGAGACAGTGATGCCGCGCCAAATTGGCACGGCATCTGATAAAGAAAGGAGACAGATCGACTAGTTTGAAGGCGAAACAGAACCAACCAGATTGAGGTCGATCTTCACGTCCTTCGCAACCTTGAGGATGAATATGCTGGGATCTTTTAGGCCCCATTTCACATAGGGTACGACGAAGCTCCCCTTGGCGCTGAGGGCTGAGCCATCGATGTGCACCTGCATGGGAACCACAAGGTCGTGAGGAGTTCCATGCAATGTGAACACACCGGACACCTGAATTGTGGAGTCACCGGTGGCGGCAATAGATCCTTGGTAGCTCTGGGGAGCGAACGTGACGTCGGCATAGTGTTCCACCTGAAGCACCTGATTGTGCATATTCTTGTCTCGCCCCTTATCGCCGCTGTCGCCACTCGCTGCAGACACAACGATGTTGCCTGACATCTTGGGTGAACTGCGATCGAACTCAACGATTCCACTGGACACCTTGAAGGTCCCGTGAACTTCGTGGCCGGTTCCAGTCAACGCAAATGCGATGTCACTCTTTGCTGGATCGACGGCGAACTTCTCCTGTTGGGCGGAGGCGATAAGGGCCATCGAGAGGAACAGCGAGAGAAAGGACGTTCTTACAATACTCTGCACGATTGATCTCCTGGTTAAGGGTTACGAAGCATGTGGGTATGACGCGGAGTGCTGCTGTAGCCATTTTGTGAGCGCAGCAACTTGCAAATCAGAGAAGTATTCATGACCAGGCATATCAGATTGAGGCAAACCGAACTTCACGATGCGAGCAAGGCGCATAGGGTCAGACAAGGTAGCGCTTTGAACATTCGTGAAGAGATCAGGAGGGGCCTTCCTAAAGCTCTTCCTCCATTCGCGACGATCCCTTCCGCTCTCATCGTGGCATGTGGCGCAGAAACGGGTATAGAGTTGTGCTCCGTCCCCGGCATTGGCTTGCGCATACACCTCAGCGGGCAGCTGCCAGTTCTGCGCTGCGCTGCTTTGCGGGTGATCTTCGGGACGGAGGCTGGCTAGATAGTTCACCAGGTCATTCCCCCGACCATCCTGAAACAGGAACGCGTAGGATGGCATCACTGCACCTCCCAACTCTTCGGGATCGATCAGATGCATCTTGAGCCACAGTGGTGAGCGACGCGCACCCACCTGCGACAAATCAGGCCCCTGTCGACGGTTACCGATGAGGGGAGGCCTTTGCAAACGGACAGAGTCAATGCTCTGCGAAGGCCCCCACAACACTTCATCCTGAGTATGGGGACGTACATATTGCGAGTGGCAGTGAATGCAGCCTTCAGAGATGTAGACCTGCCTGCCTCTCTCGACTGACGTTG
>CBJOJD010000084.1:0-16681 GCA_966443485.1 uncultured bacterium
GGGCTCGTCGCGTCTGGTGGGATCGAAGCTCGACTGCCGGAATCCACCAGCCCCCTTTCGCAGCTACAACTTTTTCCGGGTTCTAGTAAGCTGTTTCCAGCTTCTCGCCGGCCCTTCCCTCGGCGAATCCATGCGGAGGTTCCCGGGTGTTGTCTCCACGCTTGCTTCGTGGCGCTCTGCGGCGCGGTACTTGCGTATTGCGGCGGCCCTTGTGGCTGCTGCTGTTCCTGGCCGCCTTGGTATGCCACGCTCAGAACTTCGACGCCAGCCGGCTCCGCACGCCTCATCTCTTGGACACTCCGTGGCTGGTACACGGCGGAGACGACCTGCGCTACGCCCAGCCGGGCTTCGACGACTCCCATTGGACCCCGTACGATCCCTACAAAGCGCTCACCGAGGTCTTCCCGGCCTCCCATCCCGCCATCGTCTGGTATCGCCTGCATGTAAAGGTAGACCCGCAGGACACCACCCTGGCTTTGAACGAATACCTGATCTCGCACGCCTTTGAGATCTACGTCAATGGAGAGCAGCTGCTGTCATCCGGCCGCGTTCAGCCGTTCTCGCCCTACACCAGCTCTGAGCGCATGCTCCGTCAGATTCCGGTGAACCAGATCGCAACGGGCTCTCTGGTCATTGCGATGCGAGTGCACATCGCCCCCACCGAGTGGGCCAACGGCCAGATGCCCGGCTTTTACGCCACGAACCTATCCATAGGACAGTACGAAACCCTGCAGCATGAGAACTGGCTCGACCTCATGGGCGGTCAAGCTGTCCGTTGGATCGACAGGCTTAGCCTCATCGGCCTGGGCGTCCTCGCCCTGGTCATGTTCTCCGGACAACGTGGGCGGGATGAGTATCTCTGGATTGCGGCGCTCGGCGCGCTGACTCTCGTGGAGCTGCCCGTCCCAACCATCATCACCTTCCGCAACATCCCCGAGTACTGGGATCTGCTCTCCGACATTCCTCGGGTAGCCACGCCGTACATCTGGGCAGCCCTCTATTTCTCCTTCGTCGGCCATCGCGTCACCTGGCGCTGGAAGATCTTCTTGGCCTTCGCCGGCGTCTGCAACGCTCTGAATGGCGTGCAGAATCTCTTGTTCACGTCCCCTTTGCTCTTTCAGCTCTACGGAAACTTTCCTTTGCTGGCCCTGTTTGCTGGCGTCATTCCCTTCGTACTCACCGTCCACTGGCGGCGCGGCAATCGTGAGGCAGGCATTTTGCTGATTCCAGCCATACTGCTGAGCCTTTACATCTACGCGGAGTTCATCTTCGCCACCATGTTCCAGCTGTCGCACGGACGCGCCACCGCACTCCATATCCTGGAATTGCTGGAACAGTACCAGATCGGCCCATTCGTCTTGCCGGCGGGCTCGATCTCCAGCATCTTGTCTACCCTCGCCTTCGCCATCATCCTGATGCAGCGCTCCATGACCATGAGCCGCCGCCAGGCGCAATGGGAAAAGGAGATGGAGGCGGCGCAAGAGGTGCAGCAAGTCCTGGTGCCTGAGCAGACGGGCCCGCTCCGCGGCTTCGCCGTCGAATCGGTATACGAGCCCGCTCAGCAGGTAGGTGGAGACTTCTTCCAAATCCTTCCCGACGGCGAGGACGGCCTGCTTGTCGTAGTGGGTGATGTTGCCGGCAAGGGGCTACCCGCCGCCATGCTCGTCTCTGTGCTGGTGGGAGCGTTGCGCGCCGCAGCTGAATATACCCGCGACCCCGTGCTGCTCCTGGCCAACCTGAACGAGCGCTTGGTGGGCCGCGCTGGCGGGGGATTCTCTACCGCGCTGGCCGCCCGCATCTCCGTGGACGGCGAGGTGACCATCGCCAACGCCGGCCACCTCTCTCCCTACCTGGATGGTGAGGAGATCGAGCTGCCTGGGGCTCTTCCGCTGGGCGTGACCACCGGAACGGAATACGGCGTCGTACAGTTCTCGATGGATCCAGGCAGCCGCCTCACCTTCTGCTCAGACGGTGTTGTCGAAGCTCAGAATCACCATGGTGAACTCTTCGGTTTCGAACGCAGCCGCCAGATAGCCACTCAGCCAGCCAGCGCCATCGTCGAAGCCGCCAAAAAGTTCGGCCAGCAAGACGACATCACCGTGGTCGCTATCGAGCGCATTGGCTCGGCGGTCGCTGTGGCCTAAAGCGAAATCCAGCTCCCGCTCTTGGCTGAGGCGAAGATGGCTTCGATCACCGCCATATTGGCGATGCCCTCTTCCAGGGGCACTGGAACCTCCCGGTTCTCCAGGATGGCGCGCGAAAAGGCATCGCCTTGCATGGTGTACTGGTCGGCGGTCGGGAACTCCTCGGTCACGATGCCCTTCCCATAGAGATCGCCCGTCTCATCGATGAAGATGCGCGTCGGCCGATCTTTGGGAGCATTGAACGGGATCTCTATCTCGATCCGACCTTTGGTGCCGATGAAGTGCACGCGCTGGTAGGGCGTCACCTGGGTGCTGCACGTAAAGATCGCCTGCCCCTCCGGAAACTCGAGAAGTGCCGAGGTCAACCGGTCAGTATGCATTGCAGGGTCGCGCTCGATCAGGCCTACCACTCTCTTCGGCTGGGTTCCAAAACCGTACCGTGCCGCCTGAATGCAATAGCAACCGATATCGTAGAGTGCTCCACCGCCCGACTCCACCTGGTTGCGTATATTGGCAGGATCGACGTTGTAGTAGCTGAAGTACGCCATCAGGGAACGCAACGTACCGATGCGTCCAGAGCGGAGAAGCTCGCCGACCCGCAGCCATTGCGTGAAGCTGCGAATCATAAAAGCCTCACCGATCTTCACTCCGGTGCGATCCCGCACAGCCAGCAGGGTCTCCGCTTCGGCTACGGTCAAGCTCAGTGGTTTTTCACACAATACGTGCTTCCCTGCCTCCGCAGCTTTGGCGGTCCAGGGAACATGAAGCTGGTTGGGCAGCGGGTTGTAGATGGCATCGATCTCGGGATCGGCCAACAGCTCTTCATAGGACCCGTACGACTTCTCAATGCCCAGGGAATCAGCTGCTGCACGCGCCGTGGCACCATCTCGCGAGGCGATTGCGGTGACCGCGCAGTATTCACCGCGCTGCATGCCCGGAATCACCTTCTGTACCCCAATGTTGGCGGTGCTCAATACTCCCCAGCGGATCTTCTTCGTCATGGGGTCCATCATAGCGGGCGCGGATCAAGCCCGGCGCGTAAGCTCCCGTTTCACGACCCGGGCCATCACTGCCTCGGGCGGAGTCTTTCCAGTCCAGATCTCGAACTGGCGCGCTCCTTGCTGCACGAACATCTCGAGGCCGCTGATCGTGGCAAGTCCCCGCGACCGCGCCAGCTTCAACAGCGGTGTCTCCAGCGGGTTGTAAACCATGTCAAAGATGATTCCGGCGTTCAGGTCATCTTCTCCAATGGGCATCGCCCAGCCCGAGCCCGTCATTCCGCAAGGTGTGGAATTGATCAGGACATCGAATTCATGCTTGGCGAGCTGTTCCTGCCGCAGCACCTTTGCCTTCGCCTGTTTTGCGAGAGCCACCGCATTCTCATGGGTCCGATTGATCACAAACACGTCAGCTCCCTGATCCACCAGGCCAAACACCGCCGCGCGGGCTGCGCCGCCAGCGCCAAGCACCGCTATACGGGCTCCCTTCAACTTGAGCCGGCGTTCCAGCGGACGGACCACCCCCGCAACATCCGTGTTGTACCCAAAGAGCTTGCCATCCGCCGAGACGCGCAGCGTATTGCAGGCGCCAATCCGCTTGACCAGAGGATCCATTTGCGCCAGATAAGGCAGAATCTCCTGCTTCAACGGCATCGTGACCGCGCAGCCGCCCATGGGCAACTCCACCAGCAACGTCATCAGGTCGGACACCGTCCGCACCTTCAGCGGCAACAGCACAGCGTTCACCTTCTGATGCCGGAATGCTGTGTTGTGCATGAGAGGAGAGAGCGAGTGTCGAATCGGATTTCCAGCCACGCCGAAGACCATGGTCTCCGCATTCAGGCGGTCGGCACGATACAACGTGCGCATCGCATGGGCACTGACCTGTCCCGGGGCAGTTTCGGTCCCCTCTTCGAGGGAGGCAAACGTGAACGAAGCTCCTTCGCGCGGTCCCAAGACCCGGCTCACCAGCCCCTCTTCTCCCATCGCGATACCCACCACGCGCGACGAGACAGCCCGGTCCTCAATCACACGAAGAATCGTCAGATTATCCGCGAGCGTCTGGGCGGTCGACACCACCTTCATGAAGTCTGGGGAGAAGATGGCGATCCGGTCGGCTGCTTCCTGCAGGCCGCGGGTTCCTCCAAAGTCGTGGAAGCTCACCAGCAGTTCGGCTCCGGCAGCGCGAAGGCTCGCACGAAACTTCTCCAACTGCGCCGCGGAGGCCTCTTCCGCCGACTCGACCTCCAGGTCGATGATGCGGCAGCCCGCCTTCGCGGCCTTGAGTAGAAGCTCCAGCTCGTCGCTCAACGAGCCCGCGAAACCGCCTCCGTTGGGCTGCCGCCGGCACGTACCGATGGCGACAACACTGTGCTTCGATTTGAAGAATGAGCGCAGCTTGGGGAGCACGGCCCCAGGATCGGGCAGCGCGTCCAGACGGAATTCAAGAAACTTGGCATCCTGCAAAGCCGCCTGCGCACGCGTCATCATGTCCGCGGGGCTGGCGGCCTGGATAGCAACACAAATCTTGGGGACCCGCACTTTGGCGCGGCGCGAAGCGGCTGGCTGAGCAGATTCGACTATCTTTTTCATGTGGTCAACTGCCGCATCTTAGAAGGGTTAAGCCCAGGATGCAAGCGTGCGACCGGTGCCGGGCTCAGGGCTGAGGCGGCTGATACGGCTCCGCCCGCAGCATATTGTTCAGAATGTCTCGCTCCTGAGGAGTGAACTGACTCTGATAACGCGCTGAGTTGAGCACGATGCCCCGCTGATCGGGCGGGACTGAACGCAGATCCCGGAAGGCGTTCCGCACCAAGGACTGGCGGTCCTGAGGCAGAGCCGAGTAATCCCGCGACGAACGGTAAAGCTTCATTCGCTCCTGCGGCGACATCCGTTCCAGGTTTTCCGCTCGCGCCAGACGCCGTTCGCGCTGTGCCTCGCTGAGCTGGTTCACGCTGTGCAGCTGCTGTACCAGGCGTTGCTGCTCCGCGGATGGCAGGCGCTTGAAGCTCGGATCGTTACGCAAGAGCTGTTCCTGGTTTTGCACCGGCACATTGCGATGCTCGTTCAACCAGGACTGGAGATGGCCCTGAGGCGCCGTGACAGACGGCTGGCGGTTGTAAGCCGGACGCCAGTTCTGTCCCGCATAGGGCTGTGACGGATAGGCCGGCCGCGGCTGGGGATTCGCCGACGGATAGGGCGCGAAGTTCGCCGCCGGGGGCCGGGAGGGGGTGTAGGGTCGCCCCTGCGGCTGGTCATTGCGCTGCGGCACAAAGTTCCGCTGCGGTTGGAAATTGGGCTGACGCTGCGCCCGGCTGGGTGGCGGCTGAGGAGCGCGATACCGAGGAGCAGCTGCCTGAGGACGAGGAGCGGGCCGCGGAGGCGGTGCGCTGTGGTGCTGCTCGAACGCCCCGGCCCAGGGAGACAACAAAGCCGCAAGCACGGCCGCTGTTGCCGCGCGGCTCCATCCCCTCGCCTTGGCGTTGTTCTTCATGCCCCTGTCCTGCCCCCGGTGCGAACTTGCTACCGCGTGCTTCTCTTAGTGCGGGCTCTGTTCATCGTCCCCGGTGTCTCCGTAGATGTTGTCCAGCTGGTCTAGCAATTGCGCGTTGTTATCCAACGTCTGCAGGTCGTGCACCACCGCCGTCTGCGGTGGAGGTGCGGTGCGCCCTGCCCAATACACGTCCAGGTAGGC
Organism: uncultured bacterium; assembly: GCA_966443485.1. Lineage (GTDB taxonomy): Bacteria > Acidobacteriota > Terriglobia > Terriglobales > Acidobacteriaceae > Telmatobacter. Next base: position 5,838 of record CBJOJD010000084.1, read on the forward strand.
GCCGCCCCCCAGCAGCACCAGTACCGTCAGAGCCATTGCGGCCAAAGGACGCACATGCATCCCTTGCCCGTAGATCATCCGCGCCCGCGTCCGCTCCCACCAACTCGCCGGCTTGGCCAGCTTCTCTTCGCGAAGCCGGGCCTCGAAGCGCGTCATGAAGTACGGATTCGGCTCTGGCGCTGCCCAGTCGTCCATCAGCGCCATCGTCGCACGCAGCTCGTTCAGCTCGCGACCACAGGCCTCGCAAGCAGCCACGTGTTCCTTCACCGTCGCAGGCACAGCCTCAGGATCCAGCAGCAATTCCGCCAGCTTGGTCTCCATTCCCGCGCAGATGTTTTTGGTCGCTTCCATTGTTAACACCCCATTCCCCGAAATCCCAATCACTTCTTTAGACGAATTCCTTCAGTCTCTCCCGCAAGGTCTGGTAGGCCCGGAAGAGCAGCGACTTGGTAGCCGATTCGCTCAGCTTCAAAACCTCGCCGATCTGCCGGTAATCCAGCCCTTGATACTTGTGCATCAGCACCGCCGTACGCTGCCGCTCGGGCAAAGCCATCACGTGCTTGCGGATGGCCGCCATCCGCTCGTCGCGAAGCAGATTCTGCTCCACATTGGGCGTATCGTCGGCCAGCTCCGGCGTAGTGCCTGTCTCCTCATCCGGCTCATCCAGGTAAACGTTCTGAGCCGCCCGTTCGTGCTTGGTATCCCGTGCGTGGTTCACTGCCAGGTTGGTCGCGATGCGATACAGCCAGGTGGTGAACTTCGCGTCCGCTCGATAGCTCTCGCGCGAACGATACACCCTCAGGAAAACTTCCTGGGCTAATTCTTCGGCAACTGCCTGGCTGTGCACCATCCGATAGAGAAAATTGATCATCGACCGGTGGTACTTGCGGACCAGGTAATCAAATCCGGCCTCGTCCCCAGCCGCCACGCGCAGCATGATGGCTGCATCGCTCGTCGGATCCGCAGCTGCCCCGCCGGGCACGTAGCCCCCAGCCGGTCCGAGGGGCTCGGCTGCCGATCGCGTCCCCAGTGCCGGGTTGTTGAGGACCATCGTTGCCATATCCTCTTCAACCCTGTCCGCGTCGTAAGGTTGCGGTTTTTCCGCATCCTCTGGGCCGGAATGCGCATCCTGCGAACCGCGAGCCCCGTTGGGACTGCCGGGGTTTCCAGCGTCCTCCTGCCGGGCGAACCGGACCGGCTCCGCGCCTGCTGGAGAGTACCCATTCCTGCCGCTTCCCTGGTCCCCGCTGCGTTGCTCCCGACCAGCCCCGCTACCCGCCAAAAATCCCTGGGCCAAAGGGTTTTCACCCTCTCCAGGGAGGCCAGTCGCAAGCCGTTTTGGTCGAAAGAGAAAACGCATGAAAAAGTCGCAGAAAAACCTGAAAGCCCGAAACCGGCAGCTTGGTATTAACGCTCCGCAAGTGTTACTCTACCTTACGGGAACCCCATCCGGCGCGCTCCGTGCCGACCCCCTGCCCAGGGGCGCTTAACTCAGCGGTAGAGTGCCACCTTCACACGGTGGAAGTCGCAGGTTCGAATCCTGCAGCGCCCACCATAAAATCAACAATTTAGCTCGATTCTGCGGCCCTTCGCACGTCTTCCAAAAACATCCAACCACTGACTTTCCGGCAAGCGTATTTCCCTTCCGATCTTGCCTCTGTTTTCAGCGGTCCGATGAACCTTCCCCCAGGTGCGCAATTATTTTCTAAATACCTATTTCCAAAATAGGTATTTTCTGACTACAATCCGGGCATGGCAAAGTCTCCGGATCGCCGAGATCTCTTTCCTGGCGCACTCGAACTACTGATCCTTCAGTCGCTCCAACTCCGCCCCATGCATGGGTATGCCCTCGTCAAGCACATTCAGCAGGTTTCTGAGGAGCTGCTTCAAGTGGAAGAGGGATCGCTCTATCCCGCCCTGCAACGCATGCTCAAGGAAGGGTGGCTGGAGGCGGAGACGGGCATCTCGGCCAAGGGACGCCCCACCCGCATTTACCGGCTGACCGAAGCTGGAACCCGCCACCTCGAAGACGAAGTCCGCAGCTTCGAGAAGATGTTCACCGGCATTCACCGCGTTCTCGCCTTCGCCAAGGCGTAGGAGCTCCGCCATGCAGATCCTCGATCGGCTCTTGGGCCGACGCCGCCGCTACACCGACATATCGGTTTCCATCCACGAGCACATCCAGGAGCGGGCCGACGAGTTGGAAGAGCAAGGAATGTCCCGTGCCCAAGCCGAACAGGCCGCTCGCCGGGAGTTTGGCAATGTGGCTCTGCTGGAAGAGCGGAGCCGGGAGATGTGGCAGTGGACCACTCTGGAGTCTCTGCTGAGGGATATACGATTTTGCCTGCGGCGACTCGGCAAGTCCCCGGGATTTACGGTTACGGTGCTCTTAACGTTGGCCCTCGGCATTGGCGCCAACACTGCCGTGTTCAGCGTATTGAACCGAGTATTGTTGAAACCGCTTCCCTATCCGGATTCGGACCGGCTGGTGGCCCTGTGGTTGAATGCTCCGGGCGGCGGACTGGCCAATTTTTCCAGCGGCTTGAAGCTGTCCCCGTCGATGTACCTCACGTTTGCCCGTCACAACCAAACCTTTGAGTCGATTGGCATCTGGACGACGCGCAATGCCAATGTCACCGGGGTGGCCGAGCCGGAAGAGGTAAACACCGCCCGGATCAGCGATGGGGTTCTCCAAACCCTGGGTGTCCGACCTGCGCTGGGACGATGGTTTTCTGCTGCGGACCAGGATCCCCACGGCGCGGGAACTGTGCTCCTGAGCTATGGGTATTGGCAGCGCAGGTTTGGAAGCGACCGCTCCGTCATCGGGCGCTCGATCCAAGTGGACTCCCAGACCCGGGAGATCGTCGGAGTGATGCCGCGAGGCTTCCGCATGGTCGATCAGGAGTGCGACCTGTTGCTGCCCATGGCCTTCGATCCCAACAACCAGAAGCTTGCTCCGTTCCAATTTGACGGCATCGGCCGCCTCAAGCCTGGCATCTCTTTGCAACAAGCCGACGCCGACATTGCCCGGCTGATTCCGGTCTGGATGGACTCGTGGTCGAATGGTCCTCATACCAATCCTCACTACTACCAGACGTGGCACATCACTCCCAGCTTCCGCACCCTCAAGCAGCAGGTCATCGGAAACATCGGCAGTGTGCTGTGGCTGGTCATGGCAACGGTGGGCGTAGTGATGCTGATTGCCTGTACCAACATCGCCAACCTGCTCCTCGTGCGGGCAGAGGCCCGGCACCAGGAACTCTCGATCCGGGCGGCTCTTGGAGCCGGTCGGGCTCGCATCGCCCGGGAGTTGCTGCTCGAGAGCCTCTTGCTCGGACTGCTCGGAGGCGTCCTGGGCATCGGGGTTGCCGTTGCCGGGTTGCGGCTCCTTTTGGCCCTAAGTCCAGCGAATCTACCCCGCCTGGCAGAAATCTCGCTGGACGCGCGCTCCCTTGGTTTCGCGCTGCTGCTCTCCGTTGTCGCCGGCTTGCTCTTCGGCTGCGTACCGGCGCTGCGGTATGCGGGCTCTAAGAACGCGCTGTCCATGGCAGGCAGTAGCCGCACAGCCAGCACCGGCAGGTCTCGCCAGCGCTCTCGGAACGGACTCGTGGTGGCGCAAGTGGCCATGGCTTTGGTGCTTCTGGTCAGCGCGATTCTGATGATTCGCACCTTCGCCGCTCTGCGCAGTGTGAGCCCCGGGTTCAAGGATCCCGCACACGTTGAAACCATGAGCATCTGGATTCCGAACCTGCTGACCTCGGATGCCCAGATGGTGACTCGTCTGCAAAGCAGCATTGCGGACAAGCTTGCAGCCATTCCGGGGGTCACCTCGGTGGGATTTGCGGGCGCTGTTCCCATGGATGGAAGCGATCCGAACTGGGACCTGGTGATCATTGAAGGCAAGCGAGACTATGAGGGTGGCGAGCCGCCTATCCGCCTATTCAACTATGTAGCGCCCGGCTATTTCCAAACCATGGGGACCCGGTTCGTCGCTGGCAGTGATTACACCTGGGGCGAAATCTACGCGCTGAAGCCTGAGGCAATCGTCTCTGAGAACTTCGCCAGGGATAATTGGGGCTCCGCTGCTGCGGCCATCGGCAAACGCGTGCGCCAGTTCTCTCACAATCCCTGGCAAGAAGTCATCGGAGTCGTGGAAGACGTGCGCGTGCATGGAGTGGACGAGAAGGCGCCTGCCATCGTGTACTGGCCGATTTCACAGAACGATCCATACTCGCCGACACCGGTGGTTGCCTCTCGCCGCTTCGTGACCTTTGCGATTCGCAGCGAGCGGGCCGGGACGGAAAGATTTGTTCAGCAAATTCAGGAAGCAGTGTGGTCGGTAAACTCCGGGCTGCCGCTGGCCTCCATGCAGACAATGCAAACGATCTACAGCCGTTCTTTAGCACGCACCTCGTTCACGCTGGTCATGTTGGCCATCGCTGGAAGTATGGCGTTAGCGCTGAGCCTGGTGGGTATCTACGGGCTCATCTCCTTCACCGTGGCGCAACGGACTCGGGAGATCGGGATCCGCCTCGCACTCGGCGCGCAGAAGGGTCTGCTGCGCTGGACTTTCGTGCGATCGGCGCTGCGGCTGACGGGCGCTGGAATTGCCTTAGGATTGGCGGCAGCCGTTGCATTGGCACAGTTGATGAGAACGCTGCTCTTCGGCGTTAGCCCGCTCGACCCGCTCACGTTTGCCATCGTTCCAGTCATTCTGGCGTGTGCCGCAGTTCTTGCGAGCTATATACCCGCTTGCCGCGCTGCGGGGGTCAATCCAGTGGACGCCCTGAAGAACGAATAGTCCAGTGCCAAACCTCCGCAAACGGCAACGGCTCCCGGAGACATCGTCTCGAGAGCCGTTCACCTGTCCGAATGTTGGAACAGCTCAGACTGCAGCAACCGCTGCGTCGGATTCCACCGCGGTCTGAGCCGATGCGGCATCGACCACGGCGCCGATGGCATGAATCACCGCGGCGACCCGGACCACAGCCATGACCAGCTCTTCCGTCGCGCCCTTCTCGCGCACCACCTTCTCATGCGAATCGACGCACTTGCCGCAACCATTGATGGCGGATACTGCCAGCGACCAGAGCTCGAAGTCGATTTCCTCGACTCCGTGTCCCCGCAGCCCGTTCATGCGTAGACGAGCCGGCATGGTGGCGTACTTAGGATTCGAGCTGAGGTGATGGAAACGGTAGAAGATGTTGTTCATCCCCATGATGGACGCGGAGGCTTTGGCTGCTTCCAGTGCTTGAGCGCTGAGGTGCCCGGGAGCCGTCTCCAGAACAGCGGCGGTCAGGCCCGCACTGCGAGTCGCAATAGCAGCGGCTACCACCGTGCCCCACAACTGCTGCTGCGTAAGCTCAGAGTTGTTACGTACCAGCGAAGAGTAGTTCAGCTTGAGATCTTTCGCTGACGGAGGAAGACTATCGATCAAAGTATCGAGATTCATGGATGAAGAACTCTCCTGGTAAGGAACACACGGGAAACACACTCCCCACTTAAGGCGAGCTGAGAAGTCCTGGGCCGGCGCTGGGGCCGACCCAGGAGAATGCTTCTTGCTTTTCTATGCCGAACGGATCTGCGTCTTACGCGTGGATGGTTTCCTGCCCCTTCTGCCAGTTGCAGGGGCACAGCTCATCGGTCTGGAGAGCATCGAGAACGCGCAGTACTTCTTGGGGGTTACGGCCGACCGAGAGATCCGTCACGTAGACGAAGCGGATGATGCCTTCGGGATCAACGATGAAGGTTGCGCGCTGCGCCACGCCAGCCCGGATGTCCAGAATGCCAAGCTGCTCGCTCAGGTCGCGCTTGATGTCGGACAGCATGGGATAGGGCAGGTCCTTCAGATCGGGGTGGTTGTTGCGCCACGCCAGGTGGACGTACTCGGAATCGATGCTGACGCCGAGAATCTGGGCATCCCGATCCTGGAACTCCTGGTTGATTTTGCCGAAGGCCGCGATCTCAGTGGGACAAACGAAGGTGAAGTCCTTGGGCCAGAAGAAGTAGACCTTCCACTTGCCCTGGTAGCTCTGGTCGGTGATGGTTTCGAAGGCCTTCTTTTGATCGGTGCTGACAACGCCGGTCAGTTCAAACGCGGGGAATTTTTCTCCAACAGTAAGCATGAATAACTCCTTGAATGGTTTCGTTCACAATTGCTTGGGGCTGCGCAGAATTCGGCCCCGAATCGATCAGCTTCGCGTGAAGACAAGTCTGTTATTGAGATGCGCGAGCTCTCAGAAGGTCGCAGTGCGGGCAAACGTGTTTCTTACAGGATATCGTGCCAAAGCCCGCACGCTTGAGAACCCGCAGCCGAGGGGTTTTAATTAGGTTTGGAGCCGTAATTGGAGCGGCGCTTGAACCGCTCATCCACTGGGCGGCGTCCTTTGAATCCCGCATCGACGGTGTGCCAGTGCTCGATAGCGGGCTCGCCCATTCGCCAGCAAAGAAGAACTACTTCGTCTTCAAGCCTGCAGGGAAAATCCAGAAGGCCGGAGTCGAGATCCTTGAGCTGAACTCCGATGGCTTCGATCTCCGCGAGTGTCTCTTTGACGCGCTGAAGGTGACTTTCCATCTCGGCGCGCTGCCGGGCGACGGTGCCAATGTTGATGCGCATGCCGCCGGACATGTAGATGTTTCGGCTCAGTTCGGCGAGCTTGGATTCCACCTCTTCAGCGGACTGCTTACTGTCCAAGGCGCGCCGTAGCAGCGCCTCCACTACAGGGAGCAGGGATTGTGCTTCGTCGAGGCTGAACGTCTTCATCTTGAGGTCCTATGGATAGGATACGACGGAACCGCTCAACGCTTGCGGAAATTGGCGGACCGCTGAGGCCAACTCACGACCAGCTCGGAGGCGCCCCTCTTCACTGCGATTCGCTCGCTGGCCTTACGGTTGCTGTCTGCTCATTTCGTCCGAGCGGCTCAGCTGATTTCCAGCATCCGATCCAGCGCCACGCGCGCCCAGTGCTTCACACTTTTGCGAACCTTGATCTGGTTCACCACACGGCCTTGGACCAGGTTCTCCAGCGCCCAGGCCAGGTGCTGGGGGCTGATGCGGTACATGGTGGTGCACAGGCAGCCGGTGTCGTCCAGGGTGATGACCTTTTTTCCCTGTTCCGCAAAGCGTTTTGCCATGCGGTTGACCAGGTGGATCTCGGTACCGACGGCAAACATGGTTCCAGCCGGGGCCTTCTCGACGAGCGAGATGAGCCGTTCGGTCGAACCCAGGGCGTCCGCTTTCTCGCACACTTCGAGGCGGCACTCGGGATGGACGATGACCTGAATTCCGGGGTACTTGGCACGCACCTGATCGACGTGGTTCGGAAGGAAGCGCTGGTGAACGGAACAGTGGCCCTTCCAGAGGATGATCTGGCTGGCGGCGAAGTCCTTCCTGGACTGCCCGCCTTCGAGAGCCCAGGGATCCCAAATCACCATCTGGGTCAGGGGAATGCCCATGGCATGGCCGGTGTTGCGTCCGAGATGCTGATCGGGGAGGAACAGAATGCGCTTCTTGCGCGCGAAGGCCCACTCGAAGGCGCCCCGGGCGTTGGAGGAGGTGCATACCAGTCCACCTCGTTCGCCGCAGAAGGCCTTGATGGCCGCTGTGGAGTTCATGTAGGTGAGCGGAATGGTGTCTTCGGCCAGGCCCATGCGCTCCAGCGACTCCCAGCAGGCTTCTACCTGGGAGATCTCCGCCATGTCGGCCATGGAGCAGCCGGCGTTCAGGTCGGGCAGGATGACGACCTGGCCGTCGCGACCGAGCACGTCGGCGCTCTCGGCCATGAAGTGCACCCCGCAGTAGAGGATGTACTTGGCCTCGGTCTCCGCGGCCGCCTTGGACAGCTTGTAGCTGTCGCCGGTAAAGTCGGCGAAGCGGATGACCTCGTCGCGCTGGTAATGGTGGCCCAACAGAACGGTGGTGCTGCCGAGTTTGGCGCGAGCCGCAGCGATGCGGTCGTCCATGGAGTGGTCGGGCAGGGTGAGATAGTTCTCCAGGCTGCAAGCGCTGCCGGATTCAGCAGCCAGCGCCACTGTGGCTTCTTCCAAAACAACAGGAGTCAAAATTGTCCGCCTTCAGTCCGGCTTGGCTCGAGGTGCAGAGACAAGGGACGGGGATGTTGAAAGCAATCAAGCTGCAGCGGAGCGCGCTGGTCAGGATTTGAGGTCCTGATCCCCGCCCGCGGGGATGTTGCAGCTCGTTTCTATCGATGCAGCAGCATGGTCGGCCGATTCAACTGGTCCAGAGCGGGCTCCTGCACTAGGGTTATTGTAACGCAGCTGCAATATCCGCTGCAGGGTTCGAGGCCGCGGGGCAGCGGCGGCAGGCCCACAGTGGCACAGTTTCACAGTTACTTGAGATGCGCTGAATGCCCTTTTGCAAGCTGTTGAATGTGTTCAGGTTAGTGCCGGTCTCACAGTTTCACAGTGCATTTTGGAGGAAAGACCCGGGGGGACGGGTAGCCTTTGAAGCCGGGCGGGCGAGCTGAAGAGAGCAGGTCCGTGAGGCGGCGGGAGGAATCTCCATCTGCTTCTATGATGACAGATTTCGCGAATTGATCGGCAAATTCAAGTAATTGAAAACAAGCAACTTGTACGATTTTGCTCTTGACAAGATTTTTCCACAGGGAGGCGATTACCGGATGAGCGAGCTGGAGCAGGTGATCTCAGGGGATGCGGCCGCGGCGGCGCCCGCGCACATTCTGGAGGGTTTGGACGATGAGAGGGTTCATCGCAAGCCGGCTGGAGCCCCGCACTCGATCTACGAGGAGCTGTGGCACATCACGTTCTGGCAGCAGGTGACCCTGGACTGGGTAACCGGGATCGAGACGCCCTTTCCGGCGAGCCCGGCGGACGGCTTTCCGACCGTGCTCGACATGGAGCGGGAGTATTGGAAAGAGCTGTGCGGGAGGTTCTTGGCCGCCAACCGCAAGGCAGGCGAGATGGCCGCGGATGAATCCCAGCTGGACAAGGCGATCCGGTGTCCCTCCCGGCCTGGCGTTCCGGTACGGGTGATGACGGTTCGGGAGCAGCTGGAGAATCTGGGGGCCCACAACGCCTACCACTTCGGACGAATCGTGCTGCTGCGGCAGCTGCTGGGAACGTGGCCGCCGAAGTCGGGTGGGTACAGCTGGTAGGAGTAGAGACCAGGGACTTAGGGGCTGGGAACTGGCCACTTCTGGCGGGTTTGTGGGCATTCGTCGGCGGCAGGTATCATAGTGCTTCATGGGTGCACCGCCGATTCAACTCGCCAACCTGGGCATGGCTGACTCGCTGATTTTGATGATCTTGGCGCTGGTGGTCTTTGGACCGCGCCGGCTGCCTCAGATCGGCCGACAGATCGGCAAGCTGATGTATGAGTTCCGCAAGGCTTCCAATGATTTCAAGTACCAGATGGAAGAGGAGCTGCGGATGTCAGAAGAGGCCGACCGGAAGCGGAAGGAAGAGGCGCAGCGGCAGGCGACTTTGACGGCTTCGACGCAGGCCAGTCCCGAGGCGGTTTCAGCTCCCGCGAACTATCCCTACCAGGAGGCGGAGCCGGTGGTGACGCCGCGGATTATGCCCCCGAGCACGGGAGAGACGGTCAGCGCAGCGCGTCCTTCTGCTCCAGCGGCGGAGAGCGATCCTGCTGTGGAGGCCAACCTGGGGGCAGAGACCAGCCCTGCAGAACCACCCACCCAAACTACTCCCACGGAGCCTGTAAGCCAGCATGGTTGATCCTGCGGACGCAATTGGCAAGGCGCGGCAGGCAGTCAGCGAACGCGCAGAACTTCCCGGCATGAGCCTGATGGAGCACCTGGAGGAGTTGCGCAAGCGCATCATCCACTCGGCGATCTATCTGGGGCTGGGTTTCGCGCTGGCCTGGATCATTCGCGGCAAGCTCCTGTACTTTCTGCAACAGCCGCTGCTGCACATTGGCAAGTCGCTGGTCTTTACCCATCCCATGGACGCGCTGAACCTGAATTTACAGGTGGCGCTGCTGGGCGGGGCGATCCTGGCAAGCCCGTTCATTCTCTTCCAGGTCTGGCTGTTTATCGCTCCCGGTCTCTATCAGAGCGAACGGCGCTTCGTGATTCCGTTCATGGCCGCGACGATCGGGCTGTTTCTAGCCGGCGCGAGCTTTGGGTATTTTTACGTGCTGCCCGGGGCGATCAAGATCCTGATTCTGGGTTTTGGCCATGACTTCACGCCGATGGTCACGATTGAGGACTACAGCGGATTCTTTCTGTCTGTGATCCTGGGGCTGGGCGTGAGTTTTGAGCTGCCGATCCTGATCTTCTTCCTGGCGATGTTCGGAATCGTCAGTCCGAAGTTCCTGTGGAAGAACATTCGCTACGCGATTCTGGCAGTGTTTCTGGTGGCGGCGGTGATCTGCCCCAGCCCGGATCCATGGACGATGTGCATCTACGCGATTCCCATGCTGACGCTGTATGTCATTGGAATTGGGGTGGCGTGGTGGGTACATCCCTCGCGACGCAAGGCGAAGGAGCAGCTGTCGCAATGAGCAACTGGGGCGAGGCGCGGATAGCACCCGGTGGCGGATCTGACGGATCGCTTTCCCACCCAAGGCGCGATACGACTGCGCCTTGGATGGGGCACTTAGATCATGCGATGAGTGATGAGATTGAGATCGGGGCGCGGATAGAGTCCGGTGGCGGATCCGGCGCATTGCTTTCCCACCCAAGGCGCGATACGACTGCGCCTTGGATGGGGCACTTAGATCGTGCGATGAGCGATGGGATTGAGATCGGGGCCGCGGATAGAGTCCGGTGGTGGATCGGGTGTATTGCTGTCCCACCCAAGGCGCGATACGACTGCGCCTTGGATGGGGCACTTAGATCGTGCGA
>CBJOJD010000085.1:0-16530 GCA_966443485.1 uncultured bacterium
AGGCCGTCGACCGGCTCGCCGATCCCCTGCTCTCCGGCATCTACGGCGGCGACGCTACCCAGCTCAGCGCCCGCACCGTGTTGCCCAAGCTGGTGGAGATGGAGGCCGAATACGGCTCGCTCACCCGCGGTATGCTGGCGGCTCACAAGCAGATGCGCGCCGCCATGGCAGCAAGAGCCCAGGCCGCCCCACAAGGCGCCGCACCCAAGCCTCCCCGCGGCATCTTCACCACCCTGCGTGGCGGCATGCAACAGCTCGTCGACGCAGTCACCGCTAAGCTCGATCCGCTCTCCATCCGGCTCACCACCCCAGTCTCGGCATTGGAGCGCACTGGATCTGGATGGCGGCTCGGCTATGCCGGTACCACCGAAGAATACGACGCCGTCATCCTTGCCTCGCCGGCGTGGGCTGCCAGCTCCATGCTGGCCACCGCTGACGCGCAACTCGGCGAAGAGCTGGCCGGCATTCCCTACTCCTCGTCCATCACTATCAATCTCATCTACGATCAGGCCAAGCTCGGATCGCTTCCCGAGGGCTTCGGCTTCCTGGTTCCCGCCAGCTCGGGACGCGCCATGCTGGCCTGCACCTTCGCGCACCGCAAGTTTCTCGGCCGCACCGCACCGGGCCACGCTGTCCTGCGCGCCTTCCTGGGCGGGATGAAAAATGAGGCGCTAATGGCTGCCTCCGACGAAGTGCTGGTGACCACCGTAAGGCGCGAGTTGAGTGAGATACTCGGCCCACGCGTGATGGGTCCACACATCGAGCCGGAGCATGTGCAGATCAATCGCTGGCGCCGCGCCATGGCCCAGTACGCCGTAGGACATCAGGAGCGCATGCAGCGCATCCATGCTCGCGTCGCCACCCTGCCCGGCCTGAAGCTGGCCGGCAACGCCTACGACGGCATCGGCATTCCCGACTGCATCCGCCTGGGCCGCCAAGGCGCAAAGGATCTGCTCTCCGCCCATCTGGCCCAGACCGCCGCCCACTAGCGTTTCAAGCTGAGAACCTGGGATAACTCAACGCGCCACCACCGGCAGAATCAACGCGCTGGGATGGTCCGCGTCGTGAATCACCGTATTCGTCGCCTTCACAAACTCCGAACTATTCGCCGCATCCTTGCCCGTGTTCAGATTGCGATCGAAGCGCGGAAAGTTACTGCTCGAAACCTCCAGCCGGATGCGATGCCCCTTCAGAAACACGTTGCTCGTCGACCAAAGATCGATCTTGTACTCGAGCACCTTCCCCGATTCGATCGCCTTTGGCGCACCCGTTGTGCCCTCCCGGAAACGCGCCCGCAGAATCCCCTCGGTCAGGTTCTGCGCAAACCCGTTCGGCCACACATCCACCAGCTTGGCCGTGAAATCCGTATCCGCCGCCGATGTCTTGGCAAACAGGTCCAGCGTGACTGGCCCCGTCACTTCGGTATCCGCATCCAAGGGGGCCGTGGAGTACACCAGAACATCATTGCGCTTTTCTACCTCTGACTGGTCGCGCGGACCGGGCTCCAGATGCTGAGAATCACAGCACAGAGGACCGCCCAAGGTGGGCACTGGATTAGCGGGGTCGTAAACGAATGCGTCCGGCAACTGCTTCGGCGTGCCGGTCGTGGCCAGCAACCCATCGCCCGCCGAGGAGTTCGCCTTTCCATCTGACTGCAGGAAGTAGCGCGTCGGCTTGGCACGATCCAAAGGCCACGCCTCCTCGTACCGCCACCTGTTCTCGCCCATCACAAAGATGCGGACCGGCTTCTCCGTAGCAAACTCGTTCTGCTTTCCTTGGAACAGAAAGTCATACCAGTCCAGGGTGATCGCATCTTCGTTGAACTCCGCCGCCGCGTCGCCAAAATCAACTTCGCCGATCTTCCGACCGATGCCAGCGTGTCCTCCAATCGTGACCAGCAGCCGCTGCATCTTGCGAGCCGTGTCGTTGCCCGCGTGTTCCTTCAGGCCCATGTAATTGCGCAGTGACCCGCCCTGGAAGATGTCATACCAGGCCGCTACCGTGAGTGCCGGGACCTGGATGTTCTGATAGTTCTCCTCAATCGACCACTGCTTCCAGTAGCTGTCGTACTGCGGATGTGCCAGCCAATCCAGGAAGTAGGGCGCCAACACCTGCGTGCCCGCCGGAGACCCCGCGTCAAGGTGGGTATTGAACAGCGGAAACTGCTTCAGCGGCAACGTCGTGCTTCCCACCATGGCGTTCGAGGCGAGCGTGTACGCACGCCGCACCGTATCCTGCGCCAGACCCGAGGTCCACGACTCATTGAACCACTGCTCGAATGCGCCGCCTTGGTAGGTCCAGTTCTCGTGGTAGTTGGAGGCCGTTACCACCGGACAGATCCCCGCCAGGTGCGGAGGATGCGCGATCGCCGCCAGCATCTGCGTCGCCCCCACGTACGAACCGCCGAACATGCCCACCTTCCCGTTCGACTTGGGCAGTGCGGCAGCCCACTCCACTGCATCGTAGCCATCGTCGCTCTCGTGCTTGAACGTGTACCACTCGCCCTCTGAGGCGTAGCGTCCCCGCACATCTTGCACCACCACCATGAAGCCATGCGCCACTGCCTTGTGCGCAAACGGCGCAGCGTTGTTCTTGTCATAGGGAGTGCGCTGCAGCAGCACTGGAAAGGGACCATCGCCCGCGGGCCGATAGATGTCGGCACGCAAAGTCACGCCATCGCGCGTCTTCATCGCTACGTTGCGCTCGAGAATCAACTCCGATTGGCCCAGCAGCGACGCTGGCATCATCAATACAGGCAGCAAACAAAGCAGGAACGCAACACGTTTCAGCACGAATTCCCCCGTAGGCAGGAAGCCGAAGTCATTGTAGCTTTTTGAGATCCCCTGGCCCGATTGCCCTTGACTGGCCACCCGATCTGCCGGATTATGGGGGTTCGATCTTTTCCCCTTCGTGAGGACCTATGCCCTGCCTGATTCGAAGCCGGGAGAGCGCTGTTTGCCTGCTCCTCTTAGCGCTGTTGCTCGGTGGCTGCCGGTCTTCCATGGGACCCAGAATGCCCAAGGAGCTATCCGCTCCCGCCGCCACCGCGTACAGTCGCGACCAGTTCAATGCCGATGTCGCGGCGTATCGGACAGCCGCATCCGCCGGTGATCTCGAAAAAGCGCGCACTCTTCGCAATCAGATCGCCTATCACATCATGGCCGACGTGGAATCCTCCTACAGCAGATTCGAGATGAGCCTCTACAGCACACGCGCTGTGCAGAGCACCTTGAGCGATGCCACCGAGCTTGGATTGACCGCAGCCACGGCGGTGGTCGGGGCAACCGATGTGAAAGACATTCTCGCCGCCAGTTCCGCCGCCTTCCAAGGCACCTGGACCTCCTACGACAAGAACTTCTTTCAGCAGAAGACAACGGAAGCCATCATCGCCCAGATGCGCGCCTCGCGAAAAAGCAAGCTGGCGCAGCTGATCACCGCTCTCGACGCCCGCGATGTGAACAGCTATCCCTGGGATGCGGTCTGGATCGACCTCGTGGAGTTCTACTACGCCGGCACCATCCCTTCCGCCATGGTGGAGATTGCCTCTACCGCGGGAGCGAAAGCCGATGAAGCGGCCAGGACCCTCAAAAACGCACAGAACGCCCTGACGCCGCGAACCCCGGCACAGGCTCGGCAAGCTGTCGACATACGCGCAACCTACGATCACCTCAAGACCGCACTTGCAGAGCAGGATCACGGTCGTTCAGAATCCGCGCGCGCCACGCTCCGCGAGATCCTTAAAACCGCGGGCTACTCCCCTGAGGCGAACGCGAGCTCTGAAGACCTGCTGGAGCTGTTTCGCAAAGCCATGGCCGAAGCCGCCACTGACAACGACAAGCTGGCTACCCTGAACGCCGCCGTCGCTGCCGCGAATTCGAAATAGGAGAGTGGAAGATGCCTGGTACCTTCCCAGTGCCTGGAGACATGTCGATGGATGACCTGGCGGCGACTCTGACCAGCCACGAGCAGCTCACCTTCGAGCAGCTGACATCCCTTGCCCCGGATGATTCTCATGCGCGCAATCTGGCCACCTTCGTTGCCCAAAACAACACGCTCGGAGAACTCTCCATCTACGCGAGTGGAGCAACAGGCACTGGCACCAAGCTGTTCACGACAAGCGCCTTTATCAATGGCGAGAAGGCCAAAATCGACGTCTACCGAGAGTCCTGAACTGAATGACCGGCCAAGTCAGTTGAAGTCGCGACGCCAGGCTACTCGTCGCGAATCCTCAAACAGCCGCGCCGTCACCACTCCAAAAAGAAATCCGCCGATGTGTGCCAGATAGGCTACTCCGCCGGTTCTGACCTGGGCTACTGTTCCGAAGTCGAAGAGCTGGATCAGGAACCAGAAGCCGATCAGCAGTGCCGCCGGAATGAACGTGATGCGGACAAAGATCAGGAAGAACACCACGGTACGGATCCGATCGCGCGGATACGTCACCAGGAACGCGCCCATCACCGCCGCGATAGCTCCGCTCGCCCCAAGACTCGGCACCCGCGAAAGCGGATCCCCCAGAATCTGCGCCAGCATGGCCACAATGCCTCCGCTTAGATAAAAGATCAGGAAGCGGAACTCCCCCATGGCGTCTTCAATCTCTCGCCCGAACGCCCACAGATAGACCATGTTGCCAATGATGTGCATCCAGCTGGCATGCATGAACATGGACGTCAACAAAGTGATCCAGCGATCGCCATGCACAAAGCGCAAAGGAATCATCGACCATGCCCAGATGAAACGCCGGCCGTACAGCATCTCCTGCAGGAATACGTAGGCATTCACCAAAATGATCAGAGTCGTGATGATGGTGAACTGGCGCGGGCGTCGCGAGGCATCGCCAAGAGGAATAAATCCTCCCATTACATGCCGCCCTTGCCGAGGAGGATCCCAATTCCGTAAGTGACTGCGCCTTCAACCGCGCCCACCACCGTCATCTCCAGACCCGACGACCACCAGGATCGCACTGTGATCAGGCTCTTCGCAGCCCCTACTGCAAAGTGCGCGACGAGCGACACGATCGCGGCCACAATCACCGCCGGCACGCCCTGCATGAAGAAGAACGGGATCACCGGGATGAGCGCGCCAACCGCCGTAGACAGGGCGCCCGAGCTGGCCGAGACCATGGGATTCGACAATGCCTCTTCTGAAGCTCCCAGCCTCTCGCTGGCCAACGCCCGCAGCATCTGCTCCGAATCTCGAGCGATGTGATCGACGACGTGGAATGCATCCTCTTCAGGCAGCCCCTTCACCTGGTAGTAAAGCGCCAGGAGCTCGCGGGCCTCCGCGGGATTCATCCGGATCGCCTCCCGCTCGCGGGCCAATTCGGCGTGATAGATCTCCGCTTCGCTCTTGGCTGCCAGGTAAGCTCCCGATCCCATCGACAGCGCGCTCGCGATCATCCCCGACAGCCCGGCCAGCAGCACGTACTTCGGATCGCCCGCCGTCGCGCCGGAAACACCGGAGACAATCCCGAAGATCGCTCCCAGTCCGTCATTCACGCCGTAGATTGCATCCCCGATCCAACTGCCCGCCTGCTTGCGGCCTTCATTGCGCTTGGCCAGCAGTTCCGCCAGTACTTCCTTGGGATCGACCTTCGGGGCGCCGGCGGGAGGAGCATAGTGACCGCGCAGCAGTGAACCCAACTCGCGGTGGTGCTCCTTTTCGTCCTCGATCACATGATTCAGAATCTCGATCGAGGCGTCGTCGCCCAGGTCCTTCAGCTGCTTCCCATAGTTGGCAATGTGGCGGCTCTCCTCAATCTCGAGGCGACGCAGCGCCATCCGCACCCCACCGGCCCGATGGGCCAGCGAGTCTGCTTCGCCATGCGGCGATCCCTTGTAGACCGGCTCTGGTCCGCCAAGCTCCTGGATGCGGCTGCCCCAAAGCGCGGCATGTTCCTGCTCGGCACTGGCCAGGTGGCGCAATACCTGAGCGCGGACCGCATCCGTGTCCCGGTCCGCCAGCGCCAGATAGGTGTAGTAGCCTTCCATCTCGGCCTGCCAATTGGCTTCAAGGGCTTCCAATACCTTCTTGCGCCGCACGCCTGTCAATGCTTCAGTGGCCAATGCTGTCTCCTGGTTTCCAGTCGAGAATAGCGGATCAGCATGCAATCCGGTAGCTTCGACTCCCGTGATCCCGCTGGAGATGCGGCACGGGCGGCCATGGACCGAACCACTGGAAGAATTGAACAGCTCGACCAATGGATTTAGAGTCGACTCGAACCCTCGATCACACCTGGCGGCACATCTTTGCCGTCGAAGACTCCGGGGTGCGGGCCGGCACAGGAGAGAGGTCCACGAAGGCGGCCTCTTTGGTCTCGGCGATCTCGGCAACCAGGGCCAAATAGGCGATCGCCGCTTCCCGATCGACAGCCAGGACCAGGAATTCGCCTTCCGAATTGCGGACACGAACGCGTTGACGGGCCGCGGGGATGAACAAGGAGAGGTCCGATGGGGGGAATTTGAATTCGCCTTCTCGGTCACCGTAGCACGGTACCCGACCTCGGGTCGGTCGGCTCACCAACGCCTGGTTACCCAGGCGGCACCTCGACCGCAATTCCCTCAAAACGGAAACCGGTCCGCCGCACTGGGGAGAGCGCGACGAACCGGCGGAGTCATCCCTGGAGGAGAAGCTACCTAATCTAATTGCTACCCCCATTCTGATGCGCACACGTCGCGGAGGGTTGTTCCGTCGCCAGAATTTTCATCGCCCAGAATTGGTGAGTGGCTCGACATGCTTCGGATTGCACCTAAGAAGGTGCAAAGCTAAACCAATAGCCAAAACGTTTCAGCTGCAGCTCGCGCACTTCCAAGAGGCGCGGTTTTCCGTATAGTGTAGTGTGCAGCAAAAGTGCGAGAGACGAGGGGACCGGGACTCCTTTCCAACCGTAACCCGGCGCCGGATCTGACAATCACAAGATGCACAAAGCCCTAACCGGGCAGAAACTTACCAGAATCGAGGGAACCACCTCTCATGGCCACACGCTCTACGCCGCTTACTGCGGCGACCGAAAAACCGAGCTATCTCGGCCCGTTTATCACGGTCGCCATTCTGTTCTTTATCTTCGGGTTCATCACGAACCTGAATATGGCGCTGGTGCCGCACCTGCGGTCGATCTTCGATCTGCCTTACGCATGGGCCATGCTGGCCGAGTCGGCCTTCTTCCTGGCCTACTTCGTCTTCTCCTCGCCCACCTCCAAGCTGATCGAGAGCAGCGGCTACAAGCAGACCATGGTGGTTTCTCTCTTCATTCAGGTAGCAGGCTGCCTCATGTTCGTGCCCGCTGCCAAGATGGTGAGCTTCCCCCTCTTTCTCACTGCCGTCTTCGTGGTTGGCGCCGGTGTGACCGCCCTTCAGACAGCAGCCAATCCGTATGTCGCCATCCTCGGCCCAGAGCATAGCGCTCCGGTACGCCTGACCCTGGCCCAGGCACTCAACTCTCTGGGGGGAACCATCGCTCCCCTGGTGGCCGGAGCCTACATCCTCACCGATCCCGCCAAGCTCCAGAGCAAAGCGGAGGTGGCCAACACCGTGCGCGGACCGTATATCGCCATTGCCGCGGGACTTCTCATCCTCGGATTCGCCGTCATGTTCATGCACCTGCCGGCCATCAAGCAGACACAGGAATTCCGTCCAGGCAAAGAGGGTGATCCGGTTCTTGGGCGCAGCATCTGGAGCTACCGCCATACCGTGCTCGGGGCCGTCGGCATCTTCCTCTACGTCGGCGTCGAAGTGGGCTTGGCCTCTATCGCGGTGAACTACTTCAAGAGCCAGGGCGTGGACAGCCTGAGCATGGCGTCCTACCTGGTGGCCTGGTATTGGGGTGGCGCACTGATCGGCCGTCTGCTCGGCTCACTGGTTCTTACCAAGGTGAAGGCCGGCAAACTGCTGGGGCTTTTCGGCTTCCTGGCTACGATTTGCATCCTGGTCTCGATGTTTAGCAGCGGCCAGGTGGCCATCTGGAGCATCGTGCTCTGCGGGTTCTTCAACTCCATCATGTTCCCCAACATCTTTGCTCTGGGCATCGCGGGACTCGGTCCCATGACCAGCAAGGGTTCGGGACTGATCATGACCGCAGTCGTGGGCGGCGCTGTCATCCCTGCGCTAATCGGCGCAGCGGCCGACAGCCTCGGCATTCAGCACGCCTTCTTCATCCCTGCGATCTGTTACCTCTTCATCGCCTACTACGGGCTATGGGGATCCAAGCCCACGCGGACTGCATAGGCGGGGGATGGATCAAGCTGTACAAACTGAGGGCCCTCCGGCAATCCCGGAGGGCCTTCGCATCTCACGCTGAAACCAGTCATGCTCTAGCCGACATGGCATGCAGCTTCAGCACCGTGTTCCAATTCCGACCCGTCCCCATCCCTAACGCACGCTCCAGAGCTTTCCCCGTGAACTTGTGGTCTGCTGCCCCCAGCGGCAGATGCAGATACAACGCGTCCCCGGCGAGATGATAGCGCTCGCGGCGTTCGGGATATTTCTCCACAATGCGTGCCAGTTCCACCTCAGCCGGGCGGCCTGGCGCTCCCGACAGAAAAACGACGTGCACCTTGCTGCCGTCCGCAGCGGCTTCAGCAGCGAACGGGTTCTTCTCGATGAGCCCGGTCAACTCAGCATGCGTGCGCACCAGCACTCCGACCGGCGCGCCCATGTGCTTCTCCAGTGCTTCAGCAATCACTCGCTTGGTTTGTTCTGCGGTTCGCCGGCCATCCAGCACTGCATTGCCGCTCTGGATGTATGTCTCCACCCGCTCGAAACCAGCTTGCTCCAGCAGCTTACGTAGATCGGCCATAGCCAGCTTGCCGAAGCCCGCAACATTCACCGCGCGCAAAAGAACAACAAAGGTAGACATCGAATAACTCCTGCAGTCCGTTCTCGAGTGTAGCCCAGGACCTTCGCCAGTCTCAGACCTCAAGACTCATTCATCTCCCGTTCAAGCGATTGTGTAAAGCTCTTGAGTGGTCTTTCGGCTTGAGAACCTCTTTCTCTGCGTCGCACGAACGCGTGGGGAACGTTGACTAGCCGCGAGTCCCATCCGCGCTGCCACTCCACCACGGTGTGTTTTCCAATCGGTGGCGCACCAGTAAGCAAACAAATTGAATCTGAAGTGACTTCTTAGGAGAGCCCATATGAAGTATCTGCTGCCACGAGCTCTGTGGACGGGAATCTGCCTGCCTCTGGTTTTCTTCGCGCTCGTCTTGAACCTGCACGCCCAATCAGCCGTCGATGGCGCCATCGGCGGATCCATCCTGGATAGCAGCGGTGCCGTAGTTCCGCATGCAACCGTCACCGTGCACAATTCCGGCACCAATGCGGAACAGGTGGTCACGAGCGATGACTCCGGCTACTTCCGCGTCATTCACCTGCAGCCTGGAGCCTATAACGTGACGGTCACGCGGGAGGGCTTTCAGACCTTTCGCGCCGTCAACCTCGTGGTGCAGATTGGCCTGCTGACCGACCCGCAGGTACACCTGAACGTAGGCAGCACCTCGCAAAGCGTGGAGGTAAGCGGCGAAGCGCCGCTCGTGAACAACACCTCTCCTGATTTTGCCGGCGTCGTGGAACAAGAGACACTGCACGACCTGCCCGAGAACAACTACCGCTGGTCGGCATTTGCGCTGCTCACGCCGGGCGTGGTGAATGACTCCAACGGCTACGGCCTGCTCAGCTTCCGCGGCCAGAGCACCCTGCTCAACAACGTCACCATCGACGGAACGGATGACAACCAGGCGTACTTCTCTGAGGAACGCGGACGCACCCGCGCCGGCTACTCCACCATCAAGGACGCGGTGCAGGAGTTCCAGGTAAACACCTCCAACTACTCGGTCGAGTACGGCCGCTCCGCCGGCGGCATCGTCAACTCCATCACCAAGAGCGGCTCCAACGCCTTCCACGGAGAGGCTTACTACTTCGATCGCGACAGCATGTGGAATGCTGAAAACGGCTACGTGACTCACCCGGTCCAGACGTCGTCGAACCCGGTTAGCTACTCCGTCAAACCCTTCAAGCCAACCGACCTCCGCCGCCAGTATGGATTCACTCTGGGCGGACCCGTTCTCAAGGACAAGGTCTTCTTCTTCCTCGCGGGCGACCGCTTCTATCACGACTTTCCAGGCGCAGCCACCATCACCGGAACCAGTGCGAACGCCAACTTTTACAACGTGAACGGCAGCTACGCCCAAACTCAGATCGCGCAGCTCGCAAAAGCCACTGGCATGTCCTCCAGTGCAGCGACGAGCTATTACGCAACCGGCATCTCCAACCTGGCCTCCATTCTCGGCACCACCCCGCGGGTTGGCGATCAGACCATCTACTTCCCCAAGCTCGACTGGCAGGTGAACGCGAAGAACCATGCCTCGGTGGAAGCCAACCGCATGCGCTGGACCTCGCCCGCCGGCATTCAGACCAGCCCCGCCGTGGCCTACGGCATGCGCAGCTTCGGGAATGACTATGTCCGCGACAACTGGATCGTCGGCAAGCTCGACAGCTTCCTAACCAGCTCGATCAGTAACGAAGCGCGCTACATGTACGGGCGCGACTTCGAATTCGAATTCAATCAGACGCCCACCAGCTACGAGCAGACGAACCTGGTGAATACCCCGAGCGGCTACGTCAATCCTCAAGGATTGCCGCCGAACATCTTTCTCAGCGGCTTCTTTCAATTCGGCACCCCACAGTTTCTCAACCGCGCAGCCTTGCCCGACGAACGCCGCTGGCAGCTTGCCGATACTCTGGTTTGGATTCGCGGCAATCACACCCTCAAGTTTGGCGAAGATTACGTCCACACCAACGACCAGATCTCGAACCTCTACAACCAGTACGGCGGCTACTCCTACACTGGCGGCACACCGCTGGGGAACTACTTTGCCGATCTCTACCTCTCCCAAAACCCAGTCGCCGGCAAGAAGGCCCAAAACTTCACCTCCTTCACACAAGGCGCAGGCGATGCCGGGCTGGAGTTCACCACGGGAGACTACGCGCTCTTTGCTCAGGATGAATGGCGCGTCAATCCCCGCCTCATGCTCACCCTGGGCGTGCGCTGGGAATACGAGTCCTTCCCCAGTCCGCAGCTAGCCAACTCCGCGCTCTCGCAGACCAGCAAGCTCCCGGAGAATGGCGTCAACATCGGCCCTCGCGTGGGATTTGCCTATGACGTATATGGCGGTGGCAAAACCATCGTGCGCGGCGGCTACGGCATGTTCTTTGCCCGCGCCATCAATTCCACGCTCTATCAGGCATTGATCTCCACGGGCGCTCCCGGCAGCCAGACCAATCCGACCCTGACTCCCGGCTCCAGCTGCGCCCCGGTGTTTCCGCAGATCGTGGCCAACTCCTGCCTGGGCGGCTCCAGCGGGAATGCCACCATCGATTACCTCGATCCGAACTTCAAAACGCCAGAGATCCATCAGGCAGATCTGTCCATCGAGCAGCAACTCGGTTCCGCCAACGTCTTCACCCTGTCGTGGCTGGGCTCCTGGGGGCGCCGCCTGCCGGACTTCGTAGACACGAACCTGCCTGCGCCCACGAAGCTCAGCTTTATTGTGGCCGATCCCAACCATACCGGGCCTCTGGCGAACGGGACCGTCATCACCACCAACGGTTACTTCACAGCTGGAACGGCCAACAAGCGGCCCAACACCAGCTTCAGCTCCATCACTGACATGTTCAGTGGCGTCTCCTCCAACTACGAGGCCCTGGTGGCGGAGTACAAGCGCCGCATGACCCACCACATCTCTCTCGACGCGAACTACACCTGGTCCCATGCACTCGACTACGGCGAAAACAACCAGACCGGGGCCGCTGTCGAGTCGCTGCTTGACCCCGCCAACATCCGGCTTGATTACGGCAACTCCAACCAGAACGTGCCCTCTCGCCTGGTCATCTACACCGTCGGAGAATCGCCCTGGCACGCCCATGGCGCACTCGGATATCTCGTCAATGACTTCGAGCTGTCCCCCTCCTTCCAGACTCAGAGCGGACTTCCCTACTCTCCTGGGATCAATATTTCCGCAGCCAGCCTGTACCCGGCAGGTTCAACCACGCAAAAGGCCCTGGTCGTGACCTCGTTCAACGGATCCAACAGCACTGGCCGGCTGCCCAACATCGATCGCAACGCCTTCCGGTATCCCAAGACGTGGAACCTGGATCTGCGCTTCTCCAAGCGCTTCACGGTGCGTGAGCACTACAGCCTGGAGTACCTGGCAGAAGCCTTCAATCTGGCCAACCATCAGAACGTGACTGGCCTGGGCACGACGGCCTATAGCGTCACTGAGGACACGACAAATCACATCAACACCCTCACCCCCTATACCGCGGTGCCCTACAACTCCATCACCAGCACCAACAACAGCAACTTCGCCTACAACGTTCGCCAGATCCAGATGGCTCTGCGCCTGACCTTCTAGGCCGGCAATCTCCTCCACGGGGTGGGCCCTCGGCCTGCCCCGCTTTTTTTTTGCTCGGCTATATGGGATGCCCTCTCACCTCTGCGCAGCCCGTGCTGCTAAATTCGCTTGAAGTGCCTTTCCTCTCCGCCATCGCCAAGCTCTTCCGCCAGAAGACCACCGCAGATCTGCATCCCTTCGATCGGCGGCACAGAGTCGACACGGGCGGTGTGCTTTACGCCAGCCAGCTTATCTCGGGCCATGCCAATGACCGACACAGCGAAGGCTATTACGCGACGGCTCCGTCCTTGTTTCGCGGTATCCTTGCACGCTGGCAACAGAGCCTGCTCACGCGCTACGCACTCTCCGACTATGCCTTCGTCGATATTGGCTGCGGCAAAGGCCGCGCATTGATGCTGGCCGCGGAATATCCCTTCCGCTCCATCACCGGCATCGAGCTCAATCCCGGTCTGGCGCGCGTCGCCCGGCGGAACCTGAGACGTTCGCATCCTGGCTGCCCGCCCTCCGTCATCACCGGGGATGCATTACAAACCCCACTCCCTTCAGGACCGCTGCTGCTCTTCATCTTCAATGCATTCACAGGAGAAGTCGTACAGGCCTTTCTGCAACGCCTCTCTGATGAGAGACTGCGCCGGTCCACTCCCATCGATCTGCTCTATCTCCACCCCGATCACCACGCCCTCGTGCTTAACACCCCAGGCGTCGAAGTTATTGCCAACGAGGAGTTCCCGTTCAGCGAGGAAGATGCGCTTGCCGACGCATTTGGCGTGGATAAAGACCGGTGCGCTATCTACCGCTTCTCCGGAACCCTAAGTTCGTAGCCTCGGAAAATGACTTTCAGCGAGTAAGTGGGGATAGGTAAGGCTCGTAGCTCCGGCGAGAGTATTAAAAAGGCGAAGGGTTGCCGAAATAAAACCTTTATAGAAAATTCCGCCTCCGAATGTAAGCAGGAACGTCCAGCTCTGCAAGACCTCGGGGGAAAATCTGTGAACCGTCGTACCTTCACCTTACCCGTACTGTGCCTTGCCACGTTCGTTGCCCCAATCTTCAGCCAAACCCCTGCAAGCTTCAGCACCTACAGCACATCCACCACTCCGATCGACGTGAACGCCTATGTGCCTACCTCGGTGGCCATCGACGTAAACAACGACGGCGTACAAGACGTCGTACAGATCACTCCCGTGTCCTCCGGCTACGGTTTCGTCGTCCAGATTGCCAACGGGGATGGCACTTTCAAGCCCGCGTCTGCGCCCATCGTCATCGACCCCTCGAACAAGGTCAGCCAGATCGCATCGGGAGATTTCGATCGCGATGGCAAGGTAGACCTCGCCTTTACTGTTCAGGGGACCACTAAGCTGTTGCTCTACCTGGGCAACGGAGACGGGACGTTTCAAGCGCCAAAGACCTTTTCCTATCCCCTACCCGACAGTGCCAACTTCGCGCAATCCATCCTGGTCGCGGGAGACATGAATCAGGACGGCAATCTCGACCTGGTCGCCGAAACCGACTCCCTCTCGCAAGATGCCTTTGAGGTCGTCACCTTCGCGGGAGACGGCACCGGCAACTTCAGCGCGCCGGTGCAATCCTGGGTCGATTACTCTGAGGTGGCTCCCGGCCCAACCTTCCTCACCGGCGACTTCAACGGTGACTCTATCCCGGATATCGCATTCGATCTCACCGGCGCCTATTTCTCAGGCGACGTCCTGGTCGTTCTCCTCGGCTACGGCAATCTCCAGTTCAAAGAAGTGATTCCCTTCTCCGGCTTCTCCAGTGCATTTCCATTTGGTGTCGGCGATCTCAACCACGATGGCAACACCGACATCTTTGGAATCGATGTCGCCAACCAGAAGCTGGACATCATCTACGGGAACAAATCCGGCAGCTTCGCCATGAACTCCCAAACCCCTGTCACCAACGTGTATCCGCTGGGCTACTTGAAGGCGGCCGACTTCAATGGCGACGGGAGAATGGATATTGTAGCCACTGCCAATAGCACTCAGATGTACAACCGCAACACCCAACTGGTGTTCTTCTACGGGAACTCCACCGGCACCTACACGCAGATGAACGAGCCCATCCCCAATCAAGGTACGCTCTCGGATCCCATGGTTGGCGAGTTCCACCACAGCATGCGTCCCGACCTCGCCCTGCAGACGCAAACCGCGTCGGCCACCAATCCAGAGTTGGTCGTGGAAGTGAACAACACGAGCGCCGGATACTGGGGCAGCTGCCACTATCCAGCGCTTGGGGAAGGCATTGGGGTGTGTGCACCGCAAAGCCAAGCCGGATCTCCGGTGCAGTTCAAAGCCTCTGCGAACTCATTTGGGCAGTTGCGCAAGATCGAGTTGTGGGTTGACGGCGCCAAAATTGGAGAGCAGTACAACGTGTGGGAGAACCGCGCTTGGTTCACCATGAGCAAGTCCCTGGCTGCCGGAACACATCACGGTACCTACATTCGCAACGACGTCGACAACCGTTTCCAGAAGCAGGACTTCACCTTCACCGTGCAGTAGCCGATCGAGATTCGCCTCGAACAACAGCATTCTCACTGCACGGACCACAGGCAGGTTGGCACACCGAAGTGCCATCCTGCCTGGCTTTTTGGGAGCCGCCTCCCGACCGCTCCGCCCCTCTCCCGGCCCTTCGCGTTCGCTCCCGAATGGTAGATTGGGGATATGGATCTGTGCCGCGCTGCAACGCGCTGTTTGCTCGCAACCATTGCTTATACAGGGGTTTCTCTCGGTTTCAGCGCTAGCTCAGCGGCTCAGGCGGCTCCGCCTGTTGTAGCCGCAAGTCCGTCTACTGCGTCGCAAAGTCCATCGCGCTCAAGTGGCATGGCAGCCGACTGCGACGAGAATGTGATGGGCTCTCCCTACATCCCCGTTGACAGCTGGATGTATCCCGCCGTGCTCCGTCTCTATTCTCTGGGGTTCGTCGATCACGTCTACCTGAACATGCGCCCCTGGACCCGCAAGAATCTGAATGGCTTTCTGAATGACGTCGAGGAGCGGCTGGCAGATGCGGCTCCCAGCTCTGCTACAGATCAGGCGCGCCAATTGCACGACGCACTTCGCCGTGAACTCCAGCTCGACGTGTTCGACCCATGCTCCGGTCCCACAAGGAGCGTGCGTCTTGAATCCGCCTACACGGTGTTCCGGGGCATCTCCGGGCCTTCCCTTCGCGACAGTTTTCATCTCGGTTCCACGGTCATCAATGATTACGGCAGACCGTACGAGAACGGCTTGAACAACTACTCCGGCCTGAGTGGCTATGCCACCGCGGGGCGATTCACGCTGTACGCTCGTGGCGAGTTCCAAGGCGCTCCCTCGGCGAGCGGTTACTCCAGCGGTTTGGCGAATGAGCTGTCATCCATCGACCAGACCCTGTATACGGATCCCGTGACGGGCCTGACCACGTACTACTATCCACAAGCCACTATCCCCATGGGCCCGATCTCCTCCACTGCGCATGGGCGCGTGCTGGAAGCTTATGTCTCGGCGGACGTGATGAATCACGTGGTCTCGTTCGGAAAAGTTGATCAGTGGCTGGGGCCGGCACAGGGAGCCTCTTTTGCCTACTCCAATAACGCCGAGAATATCTACGCCTTCGAGATCAACCGAGTCGAGCCTCTGCGCATCCCCGGCCTGTCCAGCATTACGGGGCCGTTTCGCTATGAGCTTCTAGTCGGCGCGCTCCATGGGCACAGATTCATACCCAATCCCGCGTACGAAGCCAACCCGTCACCCAATGTCCCCAACGTGATCAATCCCGGCAATCCCTGGGTCCATGTCGAGAAGCTAAGCTTTCGCCCCACCGACAATCTCGAATTCGGATTCGAACGCACCGCGATCTGGGGTGGCAAGGGACACGGTCCCATCACGCTTCACAGCTTTCTTAAGAGCTTCTTCAGCACCTCAGCGCCTGGAGGTCCGGGGTCCACGGGTCCCAACCAGAAGTTCGGCCGCGATGACCCGGGGGCACGCTTTGCCACGTTCGATTTTTCGTATCGGCTGCCGTTCCTTCGCAATTGGCTCACCCTTTACGCCGACGGAGAGGTGCACGATGATATTTCCCCCATCGATGCGCCACGCCGCGCTGCCTGGCGACCCGGGCTCTACTTGTCTCA
>CBJOJD010000086.1:0-16493 GCA_966443485.1 uncultured bacterium
CCTCGAGCTCGCGGGCATTGCGCTCCAGCCATTCTTCTTCCTGCGTCGGAAGTGCCCCGCCTTGCAGCCAGCGGGTATACAAGGCAGCGATCGCTTCATGCAAGCCCGCGGCGCGCTGATGCTCCGCTTCGAGCCGTGCCATCTGCTCGAGCAGGTCGTGTGCTCCGGCGGTACGCATGCGCGGAAAGAGCGATTCCTCTTCGTCGAGATTGTGGAGCGGACCGGACCGGGAAAAATACTGCAACGCAGCTTCCACGGCCTCACGTTCTTGTTCATCCAGCGCCCGGCCCTTCGCTCTGGCGGGAATAGTACAGAGCAGGTGGAGGAAGCGCTCGATGCGCCGGTGGCAGTCCTTCAACATGCCTAGAGGATCATCGAACCCACTGTCTGGCTTGGCCCCGATCTGAATGCCCATCCTTACCCTCCGTGATTGGTCTGCGCGCCTGCAAATGCGCTCGGACCGCTACGATCTATGTCTTTGATGTAAACAGGCCCACGATGGTTCCGCAGTGACCAAAGTCCGCTGCTAGAATCGTCTCCGTGGCTTCCGAACGCATCGACATTCCCGGTACTCTCCAACGCACCGCCCTTTTCGCTGGTCTCTCAGAGGTCGAGATCCGGTCGCTGGCGGCGCGCACCGTGCGCAAATATTTCAGCGCAGGCGAGCTGCTGTTCTCTGAAGGTGAACCCTGCTCGGGTCTGCACATTATCGCACGCGGCAAGGTGCGCATCTTCAAAACGTCTGTAAATGGCCGGGAGCAGGTACTCGGACTGGAGACGCCGGGCAACTCGGTGGCGGAGCTGCCGGTCTTCGATGGCGGCCCTTATCCAGCGTCTGTGATCGCGGTTGAGGACTCCGAGATCGCCTTTATCTCTCGCCGCGATTTTCATGCCTATTGCATGGAACATCCTGAGGTCGCTATCAAAGTGCTTGCCGTGGTCGGCTCGCGGCTGCGGCGCCTGGTCGGCATTATTGAAGAGCTGTCTTTTACGACGATTCGGCCGCGCCTCATTTCGGTACTGCTGAAGCTCGCCCAGTCGGAGGGCAAGCAGACGTCCCAAGGCGTCGAGTTCTTGCTGCCTGCTACTCACCAGGAGTTGGCAAGTCAACTGGGCACGGTGCGAGAGCTGGTTTCGCGCAACCTGATGCGCCTGCAGGCCGAGGGACAGCTTGAGGTCGACGCGCGCCGCATCGTGGTCAAGAACTTGAAGGACTTCGCCAATCTACTCGAGTCCCCGGCTTAGGTTGGCTTTAGTTGACAGCCTTCCCATCCGGCTGCGCCCAGGCGTGCATCGTTCCTATCCATGAGCCACGCGCGGAAGCCTCTTCCAGGTGCGGGGTAAGCGCCCACAGGCCAATCCAGGCCAGGGCCACCAGGTTGGGGAAGAGCAGCGGCGCCATCGGCGGCGCGCCGTTCACCAACTTCTCCCACAGGCTGTGTCCGGGTTCTACAAGATTGGCCCGCAGGTGGAACCAGAAGCCGAGCACGCCCACTCCAGCCTGTGTGGCCATGACGATAAGACACAGATCAAGGAAACGACGCGCCACCGGCATGAGAACCGGAACTAGCAGGAATCCGGTAGCCAATGCTGAGGAGATCACCGGGATCCACTCGGTCTTCAGAAAGAATCCATTCTCGGCGTGATCCGTGAGGCACAGAACGAAGTTGCCGAAGAACCCACCCAGCGCCAGAAAGATGATCCAGCGGGCCCACTCCGGCGACCGGGGAGCGACCGAGCGATTCATCAGCAGCAAGAAGCCCAGGCCGGTGTAGGCCAGTGGCGCGGCGAACGGTGCCGCATAGGTCAGGCTCTTCAGAGTGTGGTCCAGAAAGAATCGGCTCTGCAGGTGAAAGAGCACGCCGGCCAAGCCCACTACGATCGAGATTCCCCCAATGAGATAGCCGACGTCCCGCCAGGGGGACGCGATGTGGAACGTCCAACGCAGTACGACACACACTGCCAGAACGACCGGAGCCGCCATCGAGAAGTACAGCGGAATGTACTCCGCTGCCTTCTCGAAGTGATTAACGGAGTGGGCGATGTAAATGTCGGCTGCCAGGATCGCGAGGTTGGCCACGGCAAACAGCTCCACCCAGAGCTGAGGATCATGGATCCAGCGCAACCTGGGGTGATGCACAACACCCTGCGCTCCGGCCAGCAGGCTATTTGTGCCCATGCTGCCTCCGCATCTCGTCGGCCATGTGCTGTAGCTCCACGGTCTTTTGCAGCATGGGATAGTTGCCGTGCCACTGCACAAAGTCAGCTCCGCCCATGAAGGCGCCATGCTTCGAGGTGCGCCCGTCGTAGTGCCAGAGATCGAAGTACACGAAATCGATGGGATTGGAGAAGGGAGGTCCAGACAAGGTACCGTCGGCGTGCAGGCCATTCATGATGTCCTGCGCGTGCTGCACCTTGGCGTTCGTGGATGCGACGACCTGCTCGGCCTGCGCATAGACGCGATCGATGGTGTTCTTGGTATGGCACTGCTCGCAGACCTGCTTCATGTTCACTTGGGCCTGCACGTAATTGGGCCGCTTGGTGCTGACCGCATTGGCCAGATAGTAGGAGAGGCGTTCAGACGGATCGTGCGTCACCTTGAGGCCATTGATGCCCGACATGTGGCAGGTGGCGCAGGTGGGCACGAACATGTCGCGGGTGGTGAGCGACTTTGGATTTGCACTTAGATTGAGCAGCTGCTTCTGCGCGGCAAACATCACGCCGTGTTTCGACTCTTCGTAGATCTCGATCTGGGAGTGATCGGGGCCCATATGGCACTGTGCGCAAGTGGAGGGCAGCCTGGCTAGCTCGACAGAACTGGTGTGGCGAGAGTGGCACGCAGTGCAGGTGCCGATGGTGCCGTCGTCGTTCGGCTTGCCGATGGCGTGACACTGTTCGCAGCCGCTCACCATGGCCGAACCGCCCTCCGCGGTTACGAAGGGGTGAGGCGGACGCCTGGTGCCACCGGGCTGATAGATCTCAGAGAACGAAACCTGTTCGGGCGAGAGCCCCTTCTCACCGTAGATAGCGCCCCAGGAAGGGGCAGCATGGCGGCTGCGCAGGAACTCCTGATAGATACTCTCGTGGCACTGCCGGCAGTTGCCAGCGGTCAGGTGGGCAGCGATCTGGAAGCCATGGTGGTCTTGCTGCTTCTGGCCTTGCTGCGGCTGATGGCAGTCGAGGCAGTTCACGCCTTTCTTGGCGTGAGCCGACATCTCGTACTCATGCACGACGGAATACTGCAACCGGGCGTGGCACTCGGCACATTTGCCAGAGGCCCGTACGAAATCAGCGGTGGGTTGGGTGGTTTCCACCTGCGGACGCTGCCGATTGACTAAAAATCCGGCTAGGATCAGCGCAAACCCTACAGTGACAGCGATAAACACCGCGCGAAATGACATCCGTTTTGTCTCCGTGCACAGGAAGGCTCGCCAGGCGCCGGGAAGGCATCGAACACTGGGCGGCATCCATCATCTCTTTAGCCAGCCGGACCGCACAAGACCCTTTGCTCTCGCATAATGCGAAAACGGCTGAGCAGGTTTGTTCCGGATGAGGCTTCCCAAGAGCGTAGACCCGCCCGATGGAACGCGCAGCGACTTACGTCACTCAAGTTGAGGCCGCGCGGAGCACAACCCCGGCCTGACCGGTCTGGCTAAGGCACAGTGGCATACACGGTTTGCTCCAGCTTGGTGCCACCGGTCTGCACCATGTAGACATCGAACCGGTGTTTGCCTGGTCGCGCCTCTACGGCGGCGTTCATCTGCACGTCGCCGTTAAGCTGGGTGAACTTCTTCACTCCATCCATCCAGATCTCCATACGCGCAACGGTGGCGCCCACGTAGGGGTTGGTGGAGGCCTGCACCACCACTGGCGAGGGAACGGAAGCTCCGTTGCCCGGCTTGCAGACGTTGACCCCCGGCACGTAGAAGCCGCCGGGCGCGGTCTGCCCGGGACAGCCGTCGCTGCCTTGGGTGAAGGCAAAGTCCAGGCGCCTAAGGGTGTTGTCAGTGTCCGCCGCGAACAGAGTAGCGTTATGAGTGCCGATGGAGTAGCTGCCGCTGAAGTTGAGCCATGCGTCGTTTCCCCAGGCATGATGCTGCTCGGCCACCTTCTGTCCGTCGATCCACAATTCCATCTTGCGCAGTTGTCCGTAGGAGCTGGACGAGGCGTTGAAGCTGATGGTCTGTTCATCGTAGGCGATGGGGGAGCAGAGGGTGATGCCTTGGCCCTGCAGGGGGTAGTTGCAATCGCTCCAGATGCCGCCGGAGGTAGAGTTGATGGCGGCGGTCAGCGCATTGGGCATGTTGTAGGGGCCGTCGCTTTGCCCGATCACCACATCAGGCTTGGTGTCGCCGTTGTAGTCGCCCACCACGGGGTCACTGTTGCGGTAGTAGAAGACGGGCAAGGGAACTACATGCCAGGTGAGAGGCCCCGATGCGCTGTCGGCGAGAAAGAAGATCAGGTTGCTGGACTGGGGATTGGGGTTGTAGGCGGAGGTAACCAGGTCCATGCGGCCGTCGTCATTGAAGTCGGCCATGGCAAGACTGTTGCCGTAGACCAGGCTGGAGTATTCCTGGCTGGTGAGGTTGGGCAGATCGGTGGCAGTGGTGAGGAAGTCCCGGTGGTCTTCCGCGTAGAGAACATCGAGCTGGACCGCAATGCCGTCGATGAAGAAGAGATCGGTGCGGCCGTCGCCATTCAGGTCTCCGGCAGAGAGTGCCATGTAGTCATCCGGGCCCGCCATATCGAACGCGCCTTCAAACCCGAGTTGTCCATCTCCGTAGAGCACGCTGATCTGCGACGAGCAGTTGGCGCTGGTATCGCAGACGTTGCGGAGCAGGAGCGCCACGTCCGAGTTGTTGTCGCCGTCGAAGTCGCCCCGTACAAGCTGGCTGAGGTAGGCTCCGGTTGGGACGGTGTAGATGGAGACGGCGGGCGCAAAGCTGCCATTGCCGTTCCCCGCCAGGAGATACAGATTCTGAGGGCCGATGTACTGCGGATCGACCGAAGGCGGCGGGGTGGTGGCGGCGACCACGACGTCGAGCTTTCCATCGTGGTTGAAATCCGAGGAGAGCACGGGTAGGGAGGAGAATGCCTCGTCTTGCGCCAGCGCGACGGGAATGAATTGAGCGGGTGCGAAGGTGCCGTCGCCATTGCCGAGCAGGAGAGCAAGCTGATTCGAACCGGGCAACGCGAAGAGCAGATCGACCTTGCCGTCTCCGTTGAAATCACCCGAGGCCATTTGCATCTGCGCGTTGCTGCCGTCATCCACGGCATAGAAGACCGGAGCGCGGAAGGAGCCGTCGCCGTTGGCCAGGCTGACCGTGAAACCGTTGGGAGGGAGACCGGTATTCTGCACGATGTCGGGAATGCCGTCGTTGTTCACATCGACAGAGAAGATGTTCAACGGAGAAGGTCCGCTATTGGCGGTGACGATGTTGAAGGTAGGATCGGTTTGAGCGACGCACGACGAGGCATAGGCCATCGTGCACACGAAAGCCGTGGAGAAGATGCGCCGGGATTTCACGGGGAGGGCTCCTGCGTTCGCGCCAATGGGAAAAGCCGGATGGGCGCTGCACGCTTGGAGAGCGGACGTGTTGACTTGAGTTGCCTGCCGGTCAAGATTCGGTCAATTTGCCGGCGGGCAGGACAAAGAGCGCGGCTCAGGCAGGCAATCGGGCGCACGTCATGCTCGGGGGAGAGTGCGGAGCGGAGAATCTGATATATGTGGGGATTGTGAAGAGGAACCTGGCGGAGAGAGGGGGATTCGAACCCCCGATAGAGCTTTTAGGCCCTATAACGGTTTAGCAAACCGCCGCCTTCAGCCACTCGGCCATCTCTCCGGGTCTGTGTCGGATTATACCGGAGAACGGCTGCGCGCGCGCGTCCGGCGATCGCCAGAGGCGCGATTTTCCAGATTCGTCCCTCCAGCCCGTACCAGGCGGGTCCCGGACGGCGGTTGATTCTGCAGGTGTTTGGTGAAGCTCCAGCCCCAGTGCCGAAACAGGCAGAATTCCGTCGCAATCTGTTCTTTTTCTGCCTTGAAGATCCTGTAATATTCACAACTATGCGCCCGCCAACTTCCACTAAAAAGATGGGCTTGCTGCCCTTGGTAGCCGCCACCTTCTTCATGGTGTCGGGTGGGCCGTATGCCATCGAGGACATCCTGGGGGGCGCCGGCTTCGGGCGCGCCATCCTGATTCTGCTGGTCCTGCCTTTCTTCTGGAGTTTGCCCACCGCCTTCATGATCGGCGAACTCGCCAGTGCCATCCCCGCAGAGGGCGGCTTCTATGTCTGGGTACGCCGCGCGCTGGGCCCCTTTTGGGGATACCAGGAGGGCTGGCTCTCCCTCTCGGCCAGCATCTTCGATATGGCCATCTACCCTGCGTTTGCGGTGAGCTATCTAGGTAGACTCAACCCAGATCTCACCGCGGACTGGCGGGCGTACGCCTGGTCGCTGGCCATTGTGCTTTTATGTTGTCTCTGGAATCTGCGTGGCGCCCCCGCCGTGGGCAGTGATTCACTTTGGATGTCTCTTCTGCTGCTCGTGCCGTTCGCGATCCTGGTTGTGCTCGGAGCCATTCACGGTGGGCATTCGCTGGCGCATTGGGGTGCTCCTGCCTCGGGAACTACGCTTTCCACGGCTATCCTGGTCGCGATGTGGAACTACATGGGGTGGGACAATGCCTCGACCGTAGCGGATGAAGTCGCTGATCCGCAACGGACCTACCCGCGCGCCATGATTGCCTCCACCGCGCTCGTGGCTTTCACTTATGTCCTGCCGCTGGCTGCTCTAGCTTGGGCTGGCGTTTCCGTGGAGAGCTTTCATACAGGAGACTGGTCGCGTGCCGCCGCTCTGCTCGGTGGACCTTGGCTGGGTTGGGCGGTCTCCGCGGGTGGAGTGCTGACTGGCATTGGCATGTTCAACGCTTTGGTGATGAGCTATTCGCGTCTGCCCATGGCGATGGCGGAGGATGGCCTTCTGCCCCGCAGGCTGGCGGCCCGCAACGGCCGTGGGGTGCCGTGGGTGAGCGTCTTGATGTGTGGCTTGGCCTGGGCTCTCGCTCTTAAACTGCCCTTTGAAAAGCTCATCACAATTGACTTGATTCTTTATGGATCCAGCCTGTTGCTGGAATTCGTAGCCTTGGCCATTCTGCGTCTGCGCGAACCCGCTCTGCCCAGGCCCTTTCGCGCGGGGAGCTTTGCGTTTGCCTGCCTGCTGGGTGTCGGCCCGGCGATTCTGATCGGCTATGCGCTCTACTATTCGCGTTCTGACGAGGTCACGTTGGAGCATCGGCAGGTTCCGGCGCTGATGTTTGCCGTTGCCATCGCTCTCATGGGCCCGCTGCTCTATAGCTTCGCCCGTGGCAAGACGCGGGGCGACATGGAGCCTCAACCTGTGCCTGAGTTGCAGTAATAAGAGGGTAGCCAGGGCATGACTCCACGCCAACGAGGAGCCTGCTTTTCAACGGAATCATGCCCCGGCATCTTGGGCCGTAGCCGGTCACTACAGCACGGTGGCTTCGATATTGACGCGATCGGAGATCTGCGTCAGCACCGCATCGGCGTTTTCTTCTTCAGCTTCGATGGACTCAAGAAGGGCGGCATCCTGGTCCAACCCGAGGATCTCTGCCCAGCGACGCAGAGTTCCGTAGACGGCAATCTCATGATGCTCAACTTGTTGTGCGGCGCCGATCAGCGCGATGTCGCGAATGCTGGGATCGGTCGCGTCCGTGATGGTGTCAGAGGCTTCCGTGGTCAGGCCATTGATGACCTTGCAGGTTTCAGTGGCCGCCTCGCCGATGTGGTTGCGCAACAGTCCTTCGATGGTGGAAACGTGGCCGCGCGTCTCATCAAGATGCATGCGGAAAGCATCGGCCAGTTCGGGGTCGGTAGAGTTTTGAATCAGGTCAGGCAGGGACTTGGTAATCTTCTGTTCCATGTCCAAGGCCTTCTTGAGATTGCTGATGTAGAGGGTCCGAAGATCCTCGATGTGAGCTGAAAACAGTTTCATCGCACGCGTCCTCCGTTCGATGTTTCGCTGACGGGCCGCACACACCGGCTCCAGTCGGCTAGTAGGAGAGGCAATCCGGGCGGCAGGTTGCTCTGAGAAAATCCAGCTCCGTCTTCGCCGTGTCCGTTCCTCGGGCCCCAGCGGACCGAAAGCAACTCGCCTTCCCGCGTGGTCCTCCTAGTACACGTGCTTTCGCCCCCATGCGGGCTGAGCCGAAGGAGGATTTGCAATGAAATGGAATCGAGTTCCAGCATGGCTTGGCGCCGGCTGCCTGGCTCTAACCATGAGCGTGGCAGCACAGACCGGCAGCGGCACAGATACCACGGGCGCCCCCTCAGGAGCGATGAAGGCCGGCAACAAGAGCGGAACCTCTGACAAGACCTTCGTCAAGAAAGCCATCGAGGGCAGCAATGCGGAGATCCAGCTAGGGCAACTGGCGGCTCAGAAAGGCAGTGCCAGCGATGTGAAGCAGTTCGGCCAGAAGATGGTGGATGATCACACCAAGTTGAACGAACAGATGAAGCAAGTGGCGAGCCAGGTAGGAGTGACGCCGACCGATGACGTCGCGCCGGCAGATAAGGCGCTCCAGACCAAGCTCAATGCACTCTCCGGTGACGCATTCGACAAGGCTTATATCCGCGCGATGGTCAAGGACCACCGCAAAGACCTAGTCGAGTTCAAGCATGAGGCGGGCAGCGCGAAAAACCCGGCGCTAAAGGACGCAGCGCAGCAGGGCAGCACCGTCATCGAGCAACATTTGCAGATGGCCGAACAGATGGCGCAGAGCCATGGAGTAACGAGCAAGAAGGCAGAAGGGAAGAGCGGCGGTCAGTAACTGGGAATCAGGAAGAACAGGGCTGCCCCCGGGGAGCGGCCCTGTCCTTATCGCTTACCGAGCCGCGGTCTTGACCTTGGCTTCGATCTGCTTGGGTTCCATCTTCTTCGAGTGGCTCTCTTCGAACTGTTTGGCTGCCCGCAGAACGTGGTCGCGAGCATAGGCCGCATCGTGCCAACCCTTGATCTCAACGCGCTTGCCTTCCAGGTCCTTATAGATGGAGAAGAAGTGCGTGATCTCCTTCAGCATGTGGGGATAGATATCCGTGTAGTTCCACACATTGGCGTAGCGAGGATTGTTCTTTCCCACTGCCAGCACCTTTTCGTCCAGGACGCCCTGATCCAGCATCTCCAACAGGCCGATCGGCCGAACTTCCTGCAGGCAGCCGGAGAAGGTGGGCGCGGGGACCAGAACCAGCACATCGAGCGGGTCGCCATCATCGCTGAGCGTAGAAGGGATAAAGCCGTAATCGCCGGGGTAGTGCACCGGGGAATGCAGGTTCCTATCTAGCTTGAACACATGGAGTTGCTTGTCGTATTCGAATTTGTTCGTGCCATCCTTGGGGATCTCAATGACGGCCCGGAAAACCTCCGGGGCGCGATCTCCAATGGGCAACTCCAGATAATTCACCATTTCTCTTACTCTCCTATCGTTTAGCTACTTTGCTACAGGAACTTGGATGCGTGGCGGGCAGCGGAGTCCGGACGTGCGCTGCAAATAACCCTGATTTAGGGCGTAGAAACCGTCCATGGGAGCCCGCAATTACTTGCGTCTTCCAAGAGGCCACCGGGTCGTAATCCTCGACTACTACCGGAACTATATAATCACGGATGATGAAGGCACATGTCTATGTCACGTTGAAGGCGTCGGTGCTCGACCCACAGGGTCAGACCATCCAGAACGCGCTGCATAAGATCGGATACAACCAGGTCGCGGGTGTGCGGCAGGGCAAGTATTTCGTGGTTTCCCTGGCAGATGGCCTTAGCGGCGAACAGGCGCGCACGGAAGTGGAGCGTATCGCGGCGGACGTGCTGACGAACCCCGTGATCGAGGAATACACGTACCGCATCGAGGAATAATCAGGGCGGCCCGCCCACGCGGCCAGCTTCCCCGGTGCTCGCTTGCATCTCGCTCCTGATCACAGCCGGATCACGCCGGGTCGCATAAAATCGATCCATGTGCGGAATCGTCGGTTATGTCGGCAGCAAGAAGGTAGTCCCTGTCATTTTGGAAGGTTTGCGGCGGTTGGAATACCGCGGCTATGACTCGGCGGGAATCGCCGTCGGCGGCCCCACTTCGGCACTCCTCGAAGTCTGCCGCGCTCCCGGTAAGTTGCACAATCTGGAAGAGGTTCTCCACGACCACCCTCTGACCGGCACATACGGAATCGGGCATACCCGCTGGGCTACCCACGGCCGTCCCACCGAAGAAAACGCCCATCCCCATCGCGACTGCACCGGACGGATCGTGGTTGTCCACAACGGCATTGTGGAAAACTACCTCTCCCTGAAGCGTGAACTGGTCGGACAAGGGCATAAGTTCGTCACCGAGACCGACACCGAGATCATTGCCCACCTCATCGAGCAGGTGCAGAAGGATGCAGCCGCTGCTGGCCGGCAGCTCTTGCTGGAAGAAGCTGTTCGAAAGGCGGTGAAGCGGCTGACCGAAGCGTTTGCTCTGGGCATTCTCTCCTCCGCCGAGCCGGACAAGATTGTGGCCGCGCGCTCAGGCCCCCCAGTGGTGATCGGGGTTGGCGAAGGCGAGTTCTTCATCGCCTCCGATGTTCCCGGCATTCTGCACCATACCCGCAACATCTATTTCCTGGCCGATGGCGACATGGCCATCCTGACCCCGCAGGGCGTCACTCTCACGGACTTCGAAGGCAAGCCTATTCAGCGCGAACTGCAGCGCATCCAGTGGGATCCGATCCAGGCGGAAAAGGGCGGCTACAAGCACTTCATGCTCAAGGAAATCTGGGAGCAGCCGCGGGCCATACGCGACACCACCCTGGGGCGCTTCTCCCTGGATTCCGGCAAGGTCTTCCTGGGCGAGATGGAGATCGACGACGAGGAGCTGGCCAACGCCTCCAGCATCAACATTGCGGCCTGCGGCACCAGCTGGCACGCGGCGCAAGCCGGCAAGTACATGATCGAGCGCCTGGCCCGGCTTCCGGTGGACGTTGATTACGCCAGCGAATATCGCTATCGCAATCCGATTCCCGACCGCAACGCGTTGGGTCTGCTGATCACGCAATCTGGCGAGACTGCAGACACTTTGGCCGCGCAGCGCGAGATGAAGGCGCTGGGTTCGAAGACGGTAGCCATCTGCAACGTGGTTGGAGCCATGGTGGCGCGCGAGGCGCACGGCGCCATCTATACCCATGCTGGTCCGGAGATTGGCGTGGCCTCCACCAAGGCCTTCACCGCCCAACTCACCGCGCTGTTTTTGTTGGCCATGAAGCTGGGCCAGCTTCGCGGCCGGTTGGACAAGGAGCGCTCCATTGCGCTCATGGAGGAGCTCAGCCGCCTTCCCGCCAAGATTGAAGAGGTTCTGCGAGCCCGCTCCGCCCAATGCGAGGCGCTGGCCAAGGAATTCTCCAACGCGCGCGACTTCCTCTATCTTGGCCGTGGCATACACTTCCCCATCGCTCTGGAAGGCGCGCTCAAGCTGAAGGAGATCTCCTACATTCACGCGGAAGGCTATCCGGCCGGCGAGATGAAGCACGGTCCCAATGCGCTCATCGACGAGTCGCTCCCGGTGGTGGTGTTGGTGACGCAGGACGAAAGCGATCCTGCCTCCAAGCTTCGCTATGAGAAGACGCTCTCCAACATCCAGGAAGTGACGGCGCGCTCCGGCCGCGTGATTGCAGTAGCCACAGAAGGTGACACGACCATCGGAGGACTGGTGGAACACGTCATTCATGTTCCCCCGGCGATGGAGTTGCTCTCGCCGCTCATCGAGACTGTGCCCCTTCAACTGCTGGCCTATTACATTGCCGTATGGCGCGGTTGCGATGTCGATCAGCCCCGTAACCTGGCCAAGTCTGTCACGGTGGAATAGAGCATCAATCGCGGAGAGTGGCTTCAAAAGGCAGAAAGAGCGAGAACACGCTGCCATGCCGTGCGGGATGTTGGGAGGAGCGGACCCGAAGGTGTCCGCCATGACGGCCAACGATCTCCTGGCTGATCCAGAGCCCCAAGCCCGTGCCCATGATGCCTTTCGTCGTGAAGAAAGGCTCGAAGATGTGCTTGATGACGGAGCTTGGAATGCCGCTACCGTTGTCTGCCACCGTGATGCGAAGTCCCCTGCGTGCGGTCTTCGCATCAGTAACGTTGGCGCTTCGCAGCAGAATACGGCCGCCATGCGGCAAGGCGTGAATGGCGTTTCCAATGAGGTTGTTCAGCACCTGGCGAATCTCGCCTTCGTAACAGACCACACCTCGATCTGCGCGCTGGCGTGTCTCCACTCGGATCGCGGAGTTCTGAATACGCCGCTCATAGACCATCAGAGAGCTGCTGAAGAGCTGCCGGCAGTCCACCTCGGTGGGACCGGTCAGTTGGCGATGGAAGCGCAGAGTCTGAGAACAAATCGCCGACACACGGCGTAGCTCAAGGTCGGCCAGATCCAGATACTCCCTAACGTCCTCTGTCTCGGCCTTGAGCCGCGCGATATAGAGCAGGTTCGTGACGGCCTCGAGAGGGTTGTTGATCTCGTGTGCAATGGTCGAGGCCATCTGGCCCACCACCGCCAGCTTCTCTGTCTGAAGCAGCATCTGTTGAGCGCGATAGCCTTCCGTCACATCAACGCCAAAGACCAGAATGCCCACGATAGAGCCGTCGATTTCGCGCATGGGCTGATAGATGAAATCGAGATAGCGCAGCCCGGAGCCGCCGGACGCTGTCAGTGAGAAAGGGATGTTGCGTCCGATGTACGCCTTCCCCGTGGAGTAGACCTCGTCCAGTAGCTCGCCAAAACCTTGGCCGATGGCCTCTGGGAGCGCCTCCAGGGCGGGCTTGCCGATCACGTCACGTCCGCCAATGAGCGCCTGATAGGGAGAGTTGGTGAGCTCAAAGATGTGCGACGGTCCGCGCAGTACAGCGAAGAAAGCGGGCGCCTGTTCGAACAGATCGGCAAGGCGCTGTTTCTCCTTCTCAACGAGGTTGCGGGCGTGAATGTTCTGCGTGGTCTCGTGGCCAACCACGAACACTCCGCGAACAGCTCCTGAGATATTGCGGATGGGCGTGTAGCTATAGCTCCAGTAAGTATCTTCGAAGGCCCCGGAGCGCCGTCCAGGAATGAATTGGTCCTCTACAAACACGCTCTCACCGCGCATCACGGCCTCAGCCTGCGGCCCAATCACATTCCATATGTCGGCCCAAAAAACGCGGCCGCGATTTCCCAATGCAAGAGGGTGCTGGCGATCGTCGAACGTGGCGCGATAGCTGTCGTTATAGAACTGAATCAATTCGCTTCCCCAGAACAGAAACATGGGGTGCCGCGATGCGAGCATCAGATTGACCGTGGTGAGGAGGGTATCTTCCCACTGCTCGATGGGCCCCACTGGAGTGGAGGCCCAGTCGAAAGCACGGATGCGTTCTGCCATTTCGCCAGTTCCGAAGATGGCGGAGGGGCCAGCGTTGCGAGAAGACGGAGGTGACGCAGGGGGACTCAGGGACAATACGCTGCTCCTCGGCGCTCAACAAGAAAGCGGGGGCTGCAGCCATTCTATTCCAAAAGTAGCTTGATCCAATCTGAAAGCTGAGCGGCACGCGAGTGCTCTCAAAGGAACTTACCTTGAGGTAAGTGCGCCTTTGAATCGCGACTGACGCGAGTCCTTGAGGCGAAGAGAACTGTAGGGGATGGGGAAACCCAGCTCTCTTCGCTCAAACAGGACTTTGTAGCTATAAGAATCTATTTAGCAGATGAATTTGCCCGAGCTTCAGCTCGGCGAACCTGAGCCCCGCAAAGGCTGGGGGAGGGAAGGTTCGGAGCTGCCGCTCAAACTGCTAGCGAATTCATCCTCTATCTACAAATGCGAAATCCGAGAGAAAGTTTTGCAGCCTCCTGAGAGAATTTTTTCGAGCCTCAAAATCGCCGGTACGCATCGATGCGGAGATCCGCGGCTGAGAGATTCGGCCGGTCGCTATCCGGGAAAGTGAAAGCCGCCGCCAAAATTCGCAAGCTCACAAAAAACCTGAGAAAATTTTTAGAACATCCACATTCGCCTCCCCGTGTCTCCAGAGGATTGTTCTGGCCAACATGGGGTTCCGACATATAGATTTGGCTTGCACATCGCTACATTTTGATTGGCAAGCATGCAAGCAGAAGGACCGATCACTTACGCCCTTCGAGACTTAGCCAATGGCGACTCGCGCGCATTGGATAGGGTGATGCCCCTGATCTACGCTGAGCTGCGCAAGCTGGCAGGGCACTATCTTCGACAGGAACGCCGCGAACATACTCTGCAGCCCACGGCGCTCGTCCACGAGGCCTACTTCCGCCTACTGGGAGAGAACCAGCCCGCCTATCAGAATCGCGCTCACTTCCTCGGTATTGCCGGCCATGCCATGCGTCAGATCCTGATTGACCATGCGCGAACCCGCCTCGCTCAAAAGCGCGGCGCAGGACAGGCCCCGCTGCCGCTCGACGAATGCCTTGAGGCTCCTCTGCAGCGGCCCTCCGCTTTGATCCAGGTGGATGACGCGCTACAGGCTCTGGAAGCTCACGATCCGCAGAAAGCTCGTCTCATTGAAATGCGCTTCTTCGGAGGCATGACGGCGGAGGAATCGGCTGAATATCTGGGCCTTCCCGTGCAACGGGTCAGAGGAGAACTGCGGCTGGCGCAGGCTTGGCTGAAGCGCGAACTCGATAACCGCAGCGCTGATGATCCGACCTCCCGAAAGAAATCTGCAAAAACGACAGCGGTTTCTCGCATTGATTAGTACAAGGCCTTGTCTCGGCCGGGCCCTCGCGTGCCT
Source organism: uncultured bacterium (assembly GCA_966443485.1). Classification (GTDB taxonomy): domain Bacteria; phylum Acidobacteriota; class Terriglobia; order Terriglobales; family Acidobacteriaceae; genus Telmatobacter. Next base: position 14,828 of record CBJOJD010000086.1, read on the forward strand.
CGACGCGGATCTATGACCGATTGGAAACGAATAGAGGATGTCTTTCTTGAAGCTGTGGAGCTGACCCCCGCGGAGCGTCCCCACCGCGTGAGGGCGCTATGCGGCGATGACCTGGAATTGCTGGCCGAGGTTCAATCGCTCCTGGAAGCCGACTCAGACGATGGCCGCACCATCGAAACAGCGGTACAGGATGAGGCCGCCAGTCTCTTTGATGCTCCTGTGATGCCGGGACAGCGCCTGGGCATCTATCGCGTCGTGACGGAGATCGGTCACGGTGGAATGGGCGCGGTGTACCTCGCTCATCGCGACGACGAAGAGTTCGAAAAGAGTGTCGCGATCAAAGTGGTCAAGCGCGGCATGGACACCGCGGAGGTACTGGCCCGATTCCGTCATGAGCGCCAGATCCTGGCCAATCTGGAGCATCCCTACATTGCGCGATTGCTGGATGGTGGCACCACCGCGGACGGCCTTCCATTTTTCGTGATGGAGTACATCGAAGGCCAGCCGGTTGACGTGTACTGCCGCGAACGCGGACTCACCTATAAGGAGCGCTGCCAGCTCTTCTTGCGCATCCTGGATGCGGTTGCCTACGCGCACCGCAACCTGGTGGTGCATCGCGATCTCAAGCCGGCCAATATCCTCATAGCAGAGGACGGCACGCCCAAGCTGCTCGATTTCGGTGTGGCCGGAATCCTGGGAGGGAGTGGCGCAGCTGATGTCACTCGCGTGATGGGCGCCCGTCCCTACACGCCCGGATATGCCAGCCCTGAGCAGGTACTTGGGCTTGCGCTCACCACGGCCACCGATATCTATTCGCTCGGCGCCATTCTGTATGAACTGCTCACCGGTCGACGCGCACAGAACGTTCGCTCCCACACACCGGCGGAAATTGAAGAAGTCGTCTGCCACACAGAGCCACAGAGGCCCAGCCGGGAAGCGTCAGGTCTGCCCTCTGAACTGGACGACGTCGTGCTCATGGCGATGCGCAAAGAGCCCGCAAGGCGCTATGGATCGGCTGTGGAGTTTGCTGAGGATCTGCGTCGATTCCTGGATGGTCGTCCGGTGGTTGCGCGCCCTGATTCCGCGCTCTATCGCCTGCGAAAATTTGCGGTGCGCAACCGGATTCAGGTGGCTCTGGCCATCATGTTGGTGGGCTCCCTCGCCGCGGGATTGATAATTTCTCTGGTCCAGACAGAGCGTGCTGAGCGCGCCCAGCGCCTTGCCGAAACGCAGCGCCGTATTGCTGAGCACGAGATGACGGAGGCGCAGGCGGCGCGACAATCGGAAGCCAGGCAGGAGGCCATCGCCGTCTCGCAACGCTCGTTCGCTGAGCAGCAGCGCGAGGTTGCGGAGCAACAGCGTGCCATCGCCCAACAGCGCGTGAAGGATATGGTCGACCTCTCTGGCCGGACCCTCTTCGATGTTCACGATGCAATTGCTGAATTGCCCGGCTCTGTCGAGGCAAGACGGACCATCGTGAAGACAACCCTGGAATATCTTGAAAACCTGCGGCATCAACAGGGGTTGAATGACGATATGCGGATGGCGCTCTCAGGTGGCTACTACAAGATCGCTCTGATTCAGGGCAATCCCGAGGGAGCCAGTCTGCAGGACTTTTCCGCGGCCGAACGCAGTCTGCGAGAGGGCGAGCAGATCCTGATGCCAG